>JBAUOE010000180.1:0-8563 GCA_049579585.1 Solirubrobacterales bacterium
GCCTAAGAGTGGTGCACGGGGCCCGTTGTAGGTGCGCCTGGCAAGGAACGAGCGAAGCGGGAGAAAGGGGCGCACATTTGTGCGTTCCTGAACCCGCAAGCAACTGACGAAGCCAGGCGTGCATACAACGCCCCCGGGCGCCGCTCGCCAACCAGCCCTGCAAAAGCAAAGGCCGCCCACAAGGGCGGCCTTTGCGAAGACCCCAGCGCAAGCACCGAGGTAACAGCCCTAGCCCTAGACGGCTGGAGGCGGATCAATCGGGTTGATTGTCTCTTCAACCACAACGGCCTCGTCAACGGCCGCGACGGCTCCGTCCTTGAGTTCACGCAGGCGGAAGTAGAGAACTGCGGCGATGATCGAGATGTAGGGGTAAACCAGGATCCCGACGATGATCAGCGCGATGATGCCGAGGACCGGTACGGCTGCGATCAGTAGTCCGGCGATCAGGGCTACGACGATGTAGGCGATCAGGATCAGCGCGATGACGCCGAGGATGCGCATGCGGTTGTCCTTGGTCAGATCGGAGCTGCGGCTCATTGAGTCGAATACACCGAGGTCTTCAACGACCATTGACGGGATTGATACTGCCCACATCAGCATGAGGAAGACACCGGGGATGATGCAGAAGATCAGGCCGATGCCGACGAGGATTCCGACGACGATCTCGAGCAGGATGATCGCTACGAGTTTGCCGGTTACCGATCCAAGGATGTCACCGACGCTGAGGTCGACTCTCCCGTCGGCTTCGACGTCCTGGACTACCCTGATTATCGATCCGGCGAGCCAGGCTGTGGCAACCAGCTGGACCAGTGAACCGATCAGGCTGAGAAGCCCACGGTCCCCAAGCAGGCCGACGATTATCGCGGTCGGCACCATCAGGATCAGGGCAACGATCCAGACTGTGCTGAAGCTCTTCTTATAAATCTCTGTGGTGGCGTCGAATACCCCACCTATGTCCAGCTGTCCGCCGGTACCGCCAACTGCGCTCATTCTTGTCTCCTCCTCGATTGGTCTGTCCGGACGTACTCCCCCGGCAGCTTTCGGTTCCCACACTACCCCGACAGTCGGAGGCAACCGTGAATTTCTGCAACTACTTTCCCGGCATCCCCTAGGCTGAATGAATGGAGAACCAGGCATCGAACGGTGAAATGACAGTTTTGGTGACCGGGGGTTCCGGTTTTCTGGGAGGGCACGCAATCGTCCAGTTGCTGGAGCTGGGCTACTCGGTTCGCACTACGGTCCGTGACCTGAAACGCGAACCAGAGGTCCGCGCTTCGATCTCACTGGCGGTTGATGCTCCAGGGGCCCTGACCTTTTTCGCCGCGGACCTGAACGACGACGCTGGCTGGACTGAGGCGGTGGCGGGCTGCGATTACATTCTTCACATCGCTTCTCCTTTTCCGAACGCCCAGCCCAAGGATGCTCAGGAGTTGATCGTCCCGGCCCGTGACGGTGCTTTGCGGGTTATCCGGGCTGGTCTCGCTGCCGGCGTGAAACGGATCGTCATGACTTCTTCCGTCGCCGCTGTTCGTGGCGATGGTGGCCCGGTTCGCACGACGCCGTATACGGAAGCCGACTGGACGGACCCGGATGCCTCCGGTGTGTCGGCATACGCGCAGTCGAAAACCATTGCGGAACGGGCGGCCTGGGATCTGGTTGATGATGCCGGTGCCCGCGACCGTCTTGCTGTGGTGAACCCGAGCCTGATTCTGGGGCCGGTGCTCGGCAACGAGAGTTCAACTTCGCTCGAAGTGATCGAGCGCATGCTGAAAGGTATGCCGGCTGCGCCAAAGTTGAGTTTTGGATATGTGGACGTGCGTGACGTCGCGGCGATGCACATCGCTGCGATGACGGCCGGTGAAGCTGGCGGCGAGAGGTTCATTGCTTCGGGCCCGTCGCTGTGGCTGGATGAAGCTTCCGCGATCTTGCGCGAAGCCCTGCCGGAGGAAGCGAAAAAGGCGCCGACCCGGGTTTTGCCGAAGTCGCTGGTCAGGGTCCTTGCCCTATTCGATCCGGGGGTGCGGACCTTCTTGCCGGACATCGGGAAGAAAGCCGTCTTTTCTGCCGGGAAGGCCGAGTCTGTACTCGGTTGGGACGCTAGGCCGGTTGAAACGACGATCGTTGAGTGTGCCCGCAGCCTCATCGCCAGGAACGGCTGATCCGTAACGAGTGATGCTCCTCCTTCGCTGCGCATGGCGACGCGAAGGAGGAGCAATGCCCCGCGATGGCGTTTACCAGTCCCAGGACTGGAGCAGCGGTGAAGGATCAAGCAGGCGACCACGTGACCTCACCTCGATGTGGAGGTGGCAGGGCGTGCTGATTGCGTTGCCGGTCTGGCCGACGGTGCCGATCCGACGGCCTGCCTTGACCCTCTGGCCTTCACTGACCGGGGCCGGGTTCTTCAAGTGTGCGTACAGGTATGTGCGCCTTTCCGACTGGCCTTTCAGCACCACATAGTTGCCTTTGAGAGCGGGGTCGCTGGCGACCTTGATTATCCTGCCGCTGCGCAGCGCGACCAGCGGTGTGCCGCAGGTGGCGGTGGCGTCGAAACCCTCGTGTATCCGCCCGCCGTTTCGTGGCGCTCCGAATTCGCCGATGTACCCACGGGACCCGTGCGGGCCATTGATCGGGAAACGATGCCCATGGAGCCTGATCCGGGACAGTTTCCGGAGCGGCCCTCCGACCGGCCCGACCAGCACCTGATATTTGCCGGCCGCGACCAGCCGGCCTTTGTTGTCCGTTCCGTTCCAGTTCTGACGGATCCAGCGTCCGGGCCGTTTCGGACCGGTCTGGAAGCGGCGGACTGTCCGGCCGTTGGCCAGGCGGACGATCCTGATCGACAGCGGAGTCGCCCGACTGGCGTTGAAGCGGAAGATGATCCGCTGGGGATCGATTGAGTCCGGAACTGCCGCTTTGGGGCTTACCGTCCCCCGCCCCAGTTTGAAGTTCAGTGTCTTCTGGGGAGATGCCTGGACGGCCGGGGCCACCGATATTCCCGTGAAAAGCAGTGCGGCCACCGGAAGGGTGGCCGCGAACATGCGAAAACTCAAAACTCTGCCTCGGGTCAGTGCTTTTCGATTACCCGGTCGACGATGCCGTATTCCTTGGCTTCGTCGGAGCTCATGAAGTAGTCACGCTCGGTGTCGTGCGTGATCTTCTCGAGGGTCTGGCCGGTGTGCTTCGCGAGGATCTTGTCGAGACGGCTGCGTGTATCGATGATCTCGTTGGCGTGAATCTCGATGTCGGTGGCCTGGCCCTGGAAACCGGAGGAAACCTGATGGATCAGGATCTTCGAGTTCGGCAGGGACATGCGCTTGCCTTCGGCTCCTCCGGCGAGCAGCAGGGCACCCATGCTCATCGCGATGCCGACGCAGATGGTCTGGACATCCGGCTTGATGAACTGCATCGTGTCGTAGATCGCCAGGCCGGCATAAACCGATCCGCCCGGTGAATTGACGTAAAGGCTGATGTCCTTGTCCGGGTCCTCCGACTCAAGGTGCAGCAGCTGCGCCACGATCAGGTTGGCAATGTCCTCGCTGACGCCAGTGCCAAGAAAGATGATTCGCTCGTTGAGGAGCCGGGAATATATGTCGAACGAACGCTCGCCTCGCGACGTCTGTTCAACAACCATGGGGACAAGTGGACTCATTGCGGCGAGTTTATAGATCGGCGTTGTCCGGCTCACACCGAGGTGCGGACGATCGGCACGCCGGTGGCGTGCCGATCACCCTCACTTCGGGATCAGTGGTTGTGGCCGTGGTGGTCCCAGAGCTTTTCTTTGGCGTCTTCCGCAGACATCGGAATGGCTTTGGCGGTTTCAGCGATCTTGTCGATCGCTTTGCGGACCCTGACGTCGGCGACGATCATTTCGTGCCGTCCGTCCCGCTTCAGACGTTCGAGCAGTTTGGTCGCTGTAGTGCGTTCCTGAGCGGCCATCGGCTCGAGTTCTTCTTCGATCTCGGCGTCGGTGACTTCCACACCTTCAGCGTCGGCGACGGCGACCAGCACTGATTCGCGCTTGATCTCCTGCTCGGCGTCGGGCAGTGATTCTTCGATGATCTCGTCACGCGTCTTGCCCTGCATCTGCAGGTAGGTATCGGGGTTCATGCCCTGTTGCGCCATCTGACGCTCAACACGATCCCAACGTTCCTGGCCGCGGGCCATCTTGATTTCTTCCGGCAGGTCCACGGTGGCGTTCTCGACGGCAGCGTCTACGGCGGCGATGCGGAAATCCTGTTCGGCCCTGGTTTCGGCGGCCTCGGACATCTTCACCCCGATGTCCTTCTTGAGTTCTTCGACGGTGTCAAATTCGGATGCTTCCGAAGCGAAGTCGTCATCGAGGTCGGGCTGCTTCTTTTCCCGAACTTCCTTGATCGTGACTGCGAAGTCGGCGTCCTGACCGGCAAGTTCCTGAGCCCCGTATTCCTCGGGGAAAGTGACCTTGACCGCAACTTCGTCACCGGCTTTGGCACCGATGATCTGTTCTTCGAAGTCATCGATCAGCTGGCCGGAACCAACTTCGATCATGTGGTCGGTTGCGGTTCCGCCTTCGAATTCGACGCCATCGAGGCTGCCGACGAAGTCGACGAGCACGTGGTCCCCGTCTTTGGCTTCACGCTCGACGGTGTCGAGGCTGGCCATGCCTTCGGCGAGACGTTCCAGTTCACGCTCGATGATTTCATCGGGCGCGTTGGTGTCTGGCTTTTCGACTTCGAGGCCGAGGTATTCGCCGAGTTCGGCTTTGGGGCGCACGCCGACTTCGAACTGGAACTCGACCGGTTCGCCTTCGGCGGTCGGGGCGCTGGTCACTTCAACCTGCGGGTCACCGATCGGGACGATCCCTGAGCCGTACACGGCGGCCTGGTACCACTCGGGCAGGGCGTCACGCAGGGCCTGTTCGAATACTGATTCGAAACCGAGACGCTGGATCACCAGCGACGGCGGGGCTTTGCCCTTGCGGAAGCCCGGCAGGCGCATCTCGCGGGCCAGCCCTCGGGCGGCTCGCTGGGTTTGAACGGCTACGTCTTCGGCGGGAACTTCGGCCTTGACGAGAACACGCGAATTCTCAAGTTCTTCAACATTCGTCTTCAAGATGGCTCTGACACTAGCGAGTTCGGGTTCTCCACATAGTCCAGATCGCCCTTCCGAAATCGAGCAGAAAGCCGTACAGCCGCCCGGGCGGGCCGGTGATCAGCCAGGCCCGGAACGGTGCCCTATTCATCGACGTGCCCGGGGAGGCATCGGTCCGCCAGCCACCTGACCGGCGCTTTGTCGGGGGTCCAGGCAGTACCAACAGTCATGGCGGGCATCTGCAATGGGGCGGGTTGAAGGACCATGTTCTTCCGCGGTGACGGCAGACCGGTCACGTGTCGCCGCTCATTTTCCCAGCTCTGATGCGTTTCTCGAGAAGTTCGGCGTGCCCCGCTTTGACCGCCCGTTCAGCCCGGGCTTCATCCAGGACCGCACCTTCGTTGTAAGCCAGGTCAAGCAGTTCCTGCTTCTGCATGCTCTGTTTGGCCGACTCGAAAAACGAGTATGCGAGAACAGCAAGGATGAGAAAGGTGCCTTCGACCATCATCAGCACCCCCGCGGTGCTCTGGTCCTGAATCGCCGAGATCCCCCACTTCAGGTGTCCGGCGTCATAGTTCTGGTAGAGCGTGAAGTTGGTCCACATCAGGATGTTGCCGAGCACTGCTGCGGTGAATCGGACCACCACCGTGTAGACGATCTTCCAGCCAGGCCCGAACCAGGTTGGCGTGGGCAGCGGGCCGAGCACCGGCATCCACATCATCATGCCGAAGAACAGGAACATTCCGTGTTCTAGCCCGTGGAGCAATGCGCCCCCGTATGCCGCGTCGTATAGCACCGGAATGTGCCAGACGAAAAGGTTGATCGTCCACAGTGGAAAAGCTACGAACGGATTCGCCAGCACCTGCAGACGGCCGAGGTACGGCAGCGCGAGGATCGGCTGCATGATCGAGCGGGTCAGGCCGAGCACGATGAAAAGCGACGCGATGTCACCGATCACCAGGTGTTCGATCATGTGGGCGATCACCAGTTCTTCCGCCAGGTATCCCCACGGGCTGAAAAGAACGAAGCTGGCCAGGAAGAGTCCGAAACCGAAACTGACCTGTCGCCAGGCCGGTACCGGGCGTCCAGCCCAGGAAAGGGTCATCGCCCGGTGCCAGTAGAAAACCACAGCCGCGGTCAGCGGAATCAGCTCCAGGCCTGCAACCACTGCGGGGCTGAGGCCGGCCAGCGGCAGTGTGAGTTGCGACAGCACGGCTAACCAGCGTACCGGGACCGATCGTTCGGGCCATCCCCTGCGGCGCTGGTAGGTTGGCCGGAATGTCCGGCTCAAACTTCCCGTCAATCGGAAGCTATGCGTTTCTTTCCGATTGTCATACCTCTGCCCTGATAGCCCCCAACGGTTCGGTCGAGTGGCTTTGTGTTCCGAGATTCGACTCACCGAGCGTGTTTGGTTCGATCCTGGACCGGTCCGCCGGCCACTTTCGTTTCGGTCCCGCGAACATTGCGGCCCCGCTTAGCCGCCATTACGCCCCGGGCTCACTGGTTTTGGAGACCACCTGGTCGACCGACAAAGGCTGGGTCGTGATCCGCGATGCCCTGACGATTGCCGAATGGAGTCCTTCCGGCGGCACCGAAAACGGCGGCGTGCGTCACGACGCGGACTGCACCCTGGTTCGGACGGCCGAGTGCATCGAAGGAGAGGTCGATCTGGAACTGGTCTGTTCACCCCGTTTCAACTACGGGGCTGAAGAAGGCGTCTGGGTTGCTGGCGGGTTCGGAGAAGCTGAGGTCCAGGCGAAAAAGGACGGCACCCGCCTCCAACTCGCGACCGATCTCGACCTTCAGCTGGAGGAAGGCCAGGCGACCGGCTCGATCAAGCTCAAGGAGGGTGACCGTGCGTTCGTTTCGCTCGCCTGGGGCCAGGGTGTCGATACCCATCCACGCAGCGCACCCGAGTCCGGGGAACGAATCGCATCAACTACCGAATACTGGCGTGAATGGCTGCTTCAGGGAGACTTTCCTGATCACCCGTGGCGGGTTTACCTTCAGCGGTCAGCTCTGGTCCTGAAGGGACTTACATTCGAGCCGACCGGCGCGATGCTGGCGGCAGCCACCACCTCGCTGCCGGAAACCCCGGGTGGCGAACGCAATTGGGATTACCGTTACAGCTGGATCCGTGATTCGACTTTTGCCCTCTGGTCGATGCATTCGCTGGGTTTCGACACGGAAGCCAGACGTTTCATGCAGTTCGTCCGGGCGCGAGCCGAGGAGCAGCACGGTGAGCTGCAGATCATGTACGGGATCGGTGGTGAACATGACCTCACTGAACGGACACTCGATCACCTCAGCGGTTATGGCGGCGCGAAGCCGGTTCGGGTCGGCAACGGGGCCTTCGACCAGCATCAGCATGATGTCTGGGGCGCTTTGCTGGACGCGATTTATGTTCATCGCATCGCCCTTCAGGATGAGGGCGTTGATGACACCCAGAAGGACCTGGTCCGTCGTCTGGTAGAAGCTGCGATTGCGGCCTGGCCCACCCCGGATCAGGGGATCTGGGAAGCCCGCGGCGAACCCAAGGATTACGTTTCTTCGAAGCTGATGATCTGGGTGGCAGTGGACCGTGGCGCCCGCCTGGCGGAAGGCTACGGAAGCCCCGAACTGGCCGCGAAATGGCGTGACATCGCAGCGGATATCAAGGCTGAGATCTGCGAAAAGGGCGCCCGGGACGGCATTTTCCGCCAGCATTACGAAACCGATGCTCTGGACGCATCAGTTCTGCTGATGCCGCTGGTTCGTTTCCTTCCGCCGGACGATGAGCGGATCCGGAAAACGGTGCTGGCAATCCGTGAAGGGCTCGACGATCAAGGCATGGTCCTGCGTTATCTGACCCATGAAACCGACGACGGTCTTCATGGCAAGGAGGGCACCTTCATGATCTGTTCGTTCTGGATGGTTTCCGCGCTCTCCGAGATTGGCGAGTTCGATGCTGCCCGGCGACTTTGCGAACGGCTGCTCAGTGCCGCCGGATCGCTTGACCTTTTCGCTGAGGAACTCGAAGCTTCGACCAACCGGCATCTCGGCAACTTCCCCCAGGCTTTCACCCATCTCGCTTTGATCAACGCGGTCTCACACGTGATCGGTGACGAACGCCGGGAGAACCGGAGTCCGGGCGAACGAACTGCCCTCTTTTCGGAGATGCGCGGATGAACCAGATGGCGTCCGCGGCCGAGGCGGATTTCGATCCGGACCTAATTCGTTCAAACATCAGGACTGTTCGGGACCGGATCGCCGCCGCCTGCGAATCGGCCGGCCGGTCACCGGATGAAGTCCGCCTGCTCCTTGCCACCAAAACACAGCCACCGGGGCCGGTCCGGGTCGCGATCGAATCCGGGGAAACCCTGGTTGCCGAGAATCGGGTGCAGGAAGTCCGGCCGAAGTTCGAGGCCCTTCAGGACCTTGATTATGAACGGCACTTCATCGGGCATGTCCAGTCGAACAAAATCAATGCTTTGCTGCCGTATGTGAGCTGCAT
>JBAUOE010000181.1:0-3783 GCA_049579585.1 Solirubrobacterales bacterium
GGCGAAGAGGGTTACAACACCTATTGCGTCGGCAAATGGCACCTCACCCCCGGTGAAGAGTGCAATCAGGCGGCCTACAAAGGTCGCTGGCCGCTTGGGCGCGGATTCGAGCGCTTCTATGGCTGGCTGGGTGGCGAAACGAATTCGTACTTCCCGGACCTGGTTCATGACAACCACCCGGTCGAGCCACCATCCAGGCCCGAGGATGGTTACCACCTGGCGGATGACCTCTCCGACAAAGCGATCGAATTCATCCGCGACGCCAAAGTCATCGACCCTGAAAAACCGTTCTTCATGTATTTCGCCCCGCAGGCTGGACATGCGCCGCACCTTGTCCCGACCGAGTGGGCAGATCGTTACAAAGGCGTCTTCGACGATGGTTACGAAGCGATGCGGGAACAGATCCTGGAGCGTCAGAAGGCCATGGGACTGTTGCCCGAAGACACTGAACTTTCACCGATCAACCCGCATGGGGAACCAGAAACCACCGGCCCGGATGGCCAGCCTTGGCCACAACTGGACACGGTCCGCCCCTGGGATTCACTGGATGACGATGAAAAGCAGATGTTCATCCGCATGGCCGAGGTATTCGCCGGCTACATCTCGTACTACGACGATCGCCTCGGGCGTATTCTCGATTACCTGGAAGAGTCGGATCAGCTCGATAACACGATCATCGTTGCGATTTCAGACAACGGCGCGAGTGGCGAAGGCGGCCCCAACGGCAGCTTCAATGAATGGCGCTTTTTCAACGGCGTTCCCGATACGGCGGAAACCACGATGCCGCATCTCGATGAGCTCGGCACGCCAGCTTCAAACAACCATTACAACACCGGCTGGGCCTGGGCTTTTGACACGCCATTCCCGTACTGGAAGCGCTGGGCGGGCTACGAAGGCGGAACCGCGGACATGTGTCTGGTGTCCTGGCCCGCAAAGATCGAGCCGAAAGAAGATTTCCACCATCAGTACATTCACGCCGTCGATGTAGCGCCGACCCTTTACGAGATGCTCGGAATAGAGGCTCCGGAGGAAATCCGCGGTCAGGTTCAGAACGAGATCGAAGGAGAGAGCTTCGCGGCGGCTTTGAGCGATCCTGATGCTCCCTCCAAGAGCACCCAGTTTTACGCGATGCTGGGGCAGCGTTCGATCTACCACGAAGGCTGGCTTGCCTGCACCGTTCATCCGCCTCTTTCCGGATGGGGCAAGTTCGAAGAGGATGTCTGGGAGCTGTATCACCTGGAGAACGATCGCTCGCAGACCACCAACCTCGCTGACTCAGAGCCCGAGCGCCTCGAAGAGATGCAGAAACTGTGGTTCGAGAATGCGGAGAAATACAACGGCCTGCCGCTGGACGACCGCACCGCCCTCGAGCAGGTTCTCGCTGAGCGGCCGACGGCCGCTGCTCCTCGCGACCAGTACATCTTCTATCCCGACTGTTCCGATGTGCCGGAATCGGCCGGGCCCCGCGTCACCGGGCGCTCATATTCGATCTCGGCCGGCGTCAATGTGGATTCGTCTCAAGCAGAAGGGGTGCTCTGGGCCGCTGGTGGAGTTCCCGGTGGCCACAGCCTCTACATCAAGGACGGGCGGCTGAGATACACCTTCAACTGGGTTGGCTCGATTCTTCAGGACGTAGTTTCGGAAGTTGAGATCACTCCGGGCCCGCACGTCTACACAGCTGAGTTCAAAATGGAGGGTCCGAGCCCGGATCCAGCGATGCCCGGTGCCAGCGGCAAACTCACCCTCTACGTGGATGATCAGGCGGTCGGATCGGAAACCATCGTCACTCAGCCTGGCTACTTCTGCCTTACCGGCGACGGCATCTGTGTCGGCCGCGACAGCCTCTCCGCGGTGACGCCCGAGTACCAGGCGCCCTTCAGGTTCACGGGAGGCACGATCGACAAGGTTGTGGTTGACCTTTCCGGCGAGGCTTACATCGATCATGAGTCGGACGTCCGGGCGTGGTTCGCGATCGACTAGGTGGGTGAACTCCTGAGAACCGTATGGTTCTCGGGAGATGCTGAAGATAAGTCCCATCCAGTTTTGACCCGGTCGGCATGAAGACCAGCGCCGGCCTGCTCGTCTACAGAATCCGCTCGAAGCGGCTGGAAGTTTTCATTGCCCACATGGGCGGCCCGCTCTGGGCGAAGAAGGAAAAACGGGCCTGGTCGATCCCGAAAGGTGAGGTCGATCCGGGCGAACAACCCCTCGCCGCCGCGTTGCGTGAGTTCAATGAAGAGACCGGCATGACCCCGCCGGCGTCGGAACTGATCGACCTCGGTGAGTTCAGGCAGTCAGCGAAGAAACGCATCCTGATCTGGGCCTGTGAGGGTGACCTCGATGCCGAGCAGCTGATCAGCATCAACTTCTCGATGGAATGGCCACCTGGTTCGGGGAAAAAACAGGAATTCCCCGAGGTTGATCGTGGTGAGTGGTTCACGGTCAAGAATGCTTCCGACCGGGTGATCAAAGGACAGGTTCAGGTGCTGGAAGCGCTCGCCGAGCACCTGGTCGACTGACCCTCAGGAACCCTCGGTGAGCTCGGCTGGCAGCTCCGGCTTGTCGTCATCCGGTTTCACGCTGCAGCGCCGCTCCACCGGACAGAGAGAATCGATCACGACCCTGGTTGCCCTGGCCGCACCTGAGATCGGCTCGACCGCGATCAGGTCAACCGATTCCAGCCGGAGCTGATCGCTGAACCGTAGCCGGGCAAGGCCAACGCTTTCTTTGCCCACATCGAAAATCCCTCCGGCACCGATCGTGCCGCCATCAACCACGATGATGTCGCCGTAACGATCGACGTGCTGACGGTGATCGTGCCCGGTGAGGATGGTCAGCGGCTGGATGTACCCGGCTTCACGCAACGCCCCCGCGAACCATTGGGCGAGACCGTCCTGATGGATCATCACGATGGCTGGCTGGGTTGGCAACGAAGTGAACCAGTCGATCAGTTCCTGCCGCCAGCGCTCGGTCGCTGCTTTCGGATCGGGCAGGTCTTCCGCTGTCACCGCTCGTTCCGCGGCAACTGCATCCTTGCCGCTGTATTCGAGCGGATCCCGGAATCCGGCCACAGCCAGCCCTTCGATGTCGATCACCGGTGGCGGCGAGTAAGTGCCGTCGGTGCCCAACTGGCCACGTTGCCCCAGAACTATTACTCCTTCATTTGCCAGTTTCTGCATCAGCCGGCCGCTGTCGTGGTTGCCGGAGACAGCGACCACCTCTTTGCCCAGCGCAGCTACCCGCGGCGCGAGCAGGCTGGCTTCGGCTTCGCTGCCGCGCTGCCCGAAGTCTCCGGTGAGGAACAGGGGGCTTTCGCCAACCAGTTGCGCAACCGGATCGATCACCAGCGCGTTGGCATGAAGGTCCGATCCGGCGTAAACCTCAAGTCCACCTGGATCAGGGGCGTTGCCACCAGTCAGGGTTGCGCTGATGCTGCTGACGATCGAAGTGAAGTCATCGCCGTACCCGGTTCGCAGCCGGACTTCGGTGGCGAGATCCAGGATCTGGCCGATCTCGTCACCCTGGGCGAAATAGGTGGGGGTTTCGAAAGCGCCGGTGTCGAATGTTGATTGGGCACGAAGTGCGGTGCCGCCGTAAATCAGGGCCATGGTCGTGGTTCCGATCGCGATGATCGCCCATCGCGGTCGCAGGTTGCGCCAGATCAGGGTGGCCACCAGCAGCAGAAGCAGCACCACGGCCGCGCTGTAGGTCGCGGAGCGGACAACCGCGGTCCGGGCCAGTGACCGCAGGTCATCCTGGGTCTGTTGGAGAACCGCCGGGTTG
>JBAUOE010000182.1:0-2386 GCA_049579585.1 Solirubrobacterales bacterium
CTCCGGTCGTTGTGTCCCGGTCAAAGACCGCGACCGCTTTGCTATTGGATGACGCGACGTAGACGCTCTTTCCGTCCGGGGAAACAGTGACCGAGCTGGCACCGTCAAGGCCCATGCCGTCGGTGCAATCGCCACCTGAACCATTCTCGGAGACACAGGCCTCAGTCCCGCCCTTCTGAGTCAGGACACCGGTGGTGGTGTTGCGGTCAAAAACCGCGACCGAGTCGTCGAAGAATGAGGCGACATAAACGCTCTTGCCATCTGGGGAAACGGTGGCCGAGAAGGCAACATCAAGGCCGACGCCGTTGGCGCAGTCACCACCTGAGCCATCCTCGGAGACACAGGCATCAGTCCCGGCCTTCTGGACCAGGACTCCATTGCTCTCTGCCGCTGACGCGACGGCGGGAAGAGCAATCAGAATCAGCATGGTCAGGGTCAGGGTGAATCTGATCCGGATTTTCTTGATCTTCAACACTGGAGGATCCCCTCGTCGAATTACTGAGTTTGGCTTCGCCATATCTATGCATAGGCCGTGAAATTGGTCCCCGGTGACGGAGTTCCGTGGGGCGAGACGATGCTCACGGTTGACGCTCTGCTGTCTGCCTGCCATACCCAGCCTTTCACCGGGCCCTGCCCCGGGATCAAAGTCGATGTCGCGGTTTGCCTCGCCCCGATTGGCGAGTGATCGCGGAGCAGAATAGCAACTATTGAGAGTAGTGTCAATAGTATTGAGAGGTCCTCATCAGGATAGGGTCGGCCCACGGAGGGGCTCCGGACCAGGAATCGGCGTCGCGGTGTGCTGCTGCGCGGAAACCGCTGCCGCCGCAGGTGGCGACCCGTTGTTGCTGGCAGGCTCATAGCGTCGCCGGGGCCGGTACCCTCGTTGCATGTCACCTACGACGGGCACGCGCAAAAGGCGGCCGGGTTCCACCAAATCCGGAGAGGGTGGGCGTAGCAAGCGCTCTCGTCTGAACCCGGAAGCCAGGCGCGACCATCTCATCCGAACCGCCATGACCGTCTTCAAAGAGCAGGGAATCGCCGGGACCTCGGTGCTCCAAGTGACCCAGGCCGCCGGCGTCTCCAACGGGACCTTCTATCGCTATTTCGAGGATAAGGAACAGCTCGAGTGCGCGATCGGCGCAATAGTTCTAACCGAACTGGGCCGAACCCTCGAGGAGATGCAGCGGGATGAAAACGGCGCCGAACGCATCGCGATCGGCGCATTCGGGGCGATGAGAACGGTCGGCGCAAATCATGAAGTGGGTTCGATCCTGGCCGAGTATTTCGAGAGGGGGAATGCCCTCCTTCAGGGGGCGGCAGTGCAACTCGCAGATCACATCCGCGAAGGCAGGGAGTCCGGTGAGTTTCCCGTGGACGCCCCGTCTCAGTACTTTGCCGGAATGTTCTTCGCAATGTTCGGAGTCGGGGCGCGCTCGATCCTTGCCGGACAGGACCCGGACGAGGTCGGTGAGTTCATCGCTGCCGGGCAGCTGCGGCTGCTCGGCGTCGCGAGGAAGCGTGCCGACTCGGTCACGCAGGCGATGCGCCGGCGAATGGGTGCATGGCAGCCGATGCCCCTGCACCCGATGCCCGACCAGACTCCTCAAAACCCTGCGGCTGATCGGGAGTGATGTGGCGCCATTGCCGAGTGAGATGGCGGGAGGTTCCGATCGCAAGCGCTAAGCCAGATCCAAAATGCGCCCGACTGGATTCGAACCAGTGACCTCCGGTTTCGTAGATTGGAAGTCGGGTGACTTATGCCTTGCAAAGCATGCTCTCGACATCCCCCGGAGTAGGGCGTAGCATTGAATGCGTGGCTCCATCTACTAAAACCAAGACGCATCAAGCCCTGACGCGCAGCCAACGCGAAGCTGTGCGCGAACTGGTAGCACGCCACGGCGGTAGCAACGTGCGGATCTTCGGATCCCATGCTCGCGGAGAAGCTGGTCCTTCGAGCGATATCGATCTGCTGGTCGATATGGACAGAGAAAGCAGTCTCCTGGACCTGATCGCGATCAAATACGGCGTCCAAGACGAGTTGGGATTCGAGGTTGACGTGGTGACCGAGGCGGGGCTGTCCCGCCACCTGAAGGACCAGGTACTTCGTGAGGCGGTTCCCGTCTGAAAACGCAGCGCGTCTACCTGGAGCACATGCTTGAAGCGATCGAGCGGGTCCTGAAATACACAGACTCGGGCGAGAGCTCGTTCAAGGCAGATCGCAAGACCCAGGACGCTGTGCTCCGCAATCTGGAAACGCTGGGCGAGGCCGCCAAGCGTGTTGACGAAAAGACCCGGGCCCTCGCACCAGAGGCACCCTGGCGCGAGATCACCGGTTTCCGGGATGTACTGGCTCATGACTATCTTGAGATCGACCTGGAACTTGTCT
>JBAUOE010000183.1:0-9798 GCA_049579585.1 Solirubrobacterales bacterium
TCTCGCCCGGGGCAATGAACGGGCGGCGGAGTGGGACCGGAAACTTTCGAAGGCCCGGTTCGATTTCGACTGGAACGAGCAGTTTCGTCTGGCCCTGGACCCGGACACGGCCCGGGAAATGCGTGACGAAACGCTCAAGGACGACTATTTCAAGACGGCTGAGTTCTGTTCGATGTGCGGACCGCAGTTCTGCCCGATGCACAACTTCCGCGATGTCGACTGGGATTCAGTCGCCAAAACGATCGCTGAACGCCGCGCCAACCGGGCCCGGGCCGTGCCCTGAGCTGCTCTGGCAGCTCTTTAGCAGCCAATTGGAGTCAATCGGATTCGATCGCGAACAGGGCAATCCGATTCGTTCCGTCCTTGAGGCTTTCAGCGGGGATAATCACCCGTAGCGTCTTTGTGTCGGCGTCGAGGTCCCAGGCCCGGTTCGTCGTAGCGATTTGACCGTTGACCGCCACCGCGATTGGTGGGGTTCCCGAATAAGGAAGTTCGTCATTTGCTTGGCCCGAGGGAATCGTTGCCTCAACGAGGACCGGCTGAAGTGGTGCATCGAGATCGACGTCTCCCCATAAATCGGGCAGGGTGAAAGTTGCTGACAGCGGCCGCAGTCGCTCAACGCTTGCGGCTGGCCGTCCGAGCAAATCGTTGTGTCCGCCGACCGCGAAGATCGTTCCCGAACCGAACAGGTTGTTGCGGTGGGCAATGACACTCTGGCGTTGACGTTCGACCTTTCGGAGGGAGAGGTCAACTGGTCCCAGCTGACTTGTGAGCGTGAACGTGTCTGATTGCTGCGGGATCGGGTCGAGCAGCAACGAGCGCCCGTCATGCTCGGCGGGAGGGTCCGCCCCGATGACTGCTCTGATGGTAGGAGCGACGTCAATCGAAGAGGCCGGCCTCGGGTCTGTAAAACCCTTGGACTGGTTCGGATATTTGATGAAGAGAGGGACTGGCAGGATTGCTCCTGCGTTATCGGTTGACAGTATCCGTCCGTACTCACCCGTTGCGAAGTTGATTCCATGGTCCGCGGTGACGACGACCAGAGCCTCGTCCCAGATCCCCTTTTGTTTGAGTTGGGCGATCCAATCCGTGAGTCGATTGTCGACGAACTGGATCTGCGCAAGGCCGCGCTGCATGTCGGCATTCACCTTGTCTTGGGGGCCCTGCCACAGGTAGTACTCGGAAGGCACAAATCGGTACTCCTCCCCGTCGGGCATGTAGACCCACGGGAAGTGGGGCAGAGTGATGTGCAGCAGGTCGAAGCGATTCCGGCCGCCGGGAAGGTCGTCGATGAAGCTGTCGGCTCGATCTCCCCGGTTTGCCATGTTTTCGAGGTAGCCGTCACCCGACCACTCCTTCAGTTGGGTCGCCGTTCTATTGACCAGGGCGCCAGGCGTGATCTGGATTGTGGTGCCCAGCTCAACCATTTCTGAAAGCCGGGTTCCGAGTGAATAGCCCTGGCCGCAGAGATTCGTAAACGGTTCGTAGGCATTGATCTCATACCCGCCGGACTTGAGCTCGTTGCAAAGATTGTCTGGGTATCTGGCCGACGATGGCGGCTTGATCGGATCGTGGTAGGCGGGTTTGTCACCGGTCAGAATCGCAGGCACAGCGACGGTCGAAAACTCGGTTGTCGCGAGAGCGTTCGAATACCAGGTGGACTCATTCGCGAGCTGGCCGAAGCCGGGGAAGAGTCGATCATCAATCTCGCCTCTTGACCGTTCAACCAATGGCAGGCTGAATTCATCGAGGATGATCATCACGACCGGCGTGCCGCTTTCAATTGACGGTGTATCACCCGCACTTCCCTGCGGAAGCAGTTCGACCCTCACCGGGTTCATCAGACAGAACTGAAGGATGACTACAGGCAGCGCAATCGCGAGCAGTTCAGTGAAGTTACGAACGAAGGTCAGCCGCATGCGGGCAAATGCGAAGAGCCCTCCCAGCACCAAGGGAAGACCCATTCGCAGAAGGCTTCCGGCCTCCCTGTCCAGGAGTGCCTGCCAGAGGATGAGACCAACGAGAGTTCCGAGGATCCCGGCCCGGAACCACATTCCGGCTGGTTGCCGCAGGGCAGTGATTCCGGCCTCGAGAGAAGTCAGGACAGAGGGAGGGATAAGGGTAAGAATTACGATCAGCAGGATGACGTCCAGCCTTCCTGCTCCTTCAATCGCGAGTGCTTCGGGGGCGGAAACTATTCCGTTGAAAAGCGGATAGGCGATCGCGATCGCCCATAGACCCGCGTACTCCAGCCAAGCGACGAATGGCTGAAAATCAATGTTTGGCCTGGTTCTGGGTGTGTTGGTCTCAGCCACGATTACGGAAATGAGTCGCCCTGAATCCGACGCGCATCGCATCGCGCGGATTCATGCATGCCATCCATCCATTCCATATCATGGAGCTAGCCGGAGTCGAACCGGCGACCTCTTGGGTGCGATCCAAGCGCTCTGCCAACTGAGCTATAGCCCCGCGGGCAGGAAGGATACGGATTCCCGACGTGCAAAGAGGTGGGGCATGCCAATCATCCGACAAAACCGCATAAGCTTTAGTTCAAGCACTAGCTACTGAGGCAAAATGGGAATCCTCGACGAAGCAATCCGAGAACACCTCGAACTCAAACGTCAGCACGGAGCTGAGGAAGAAGAGATCGAAGGGCTTGAAAATCAAGCCTTTGGTCCAGCCGACCGCCCGGACGCCGTAGAGGCCGAAACCGAGATCATCAGTCCCGGGTCCAGCCTCACCGCACCCGCCGGTGAAGGCGACCAGCTCGACAAGGTGTTCGAAGCGACCCGCGAAGCTGAAGCTGCCTCCGAAGAATTGACTGCGGAGACCACAGCCGAAAACCCGGTAGCCGACGAGATGCCAGCGGCATCCACAGCCGAGGCTGCCCCGCTCGAAGCTGATGCCCAGCCCGAACCGGAAGTTGCGTCGACCCCGGACGAATCGCCCGACACCGGCGATTCGCCCAGTGCGGAAGTCAAAGCGCCGCAGCCTCCAGAACCGGAAGAAGACGGCGACGCCGGCGACGCGCTTCAGCAGGAAAGAGTCCACCTTTCCGACCATCCGACCGAGCATTATGACGTCGATGCGGCGATCGCTGAAGAGGACGAGATCGACATTCTCAGCGAAAGCTCCCTCTCTGACGAACTTGACCGGGCCCTGGACGGACCGTCCGAACCCGCGCCCGCTGCGGCGGAGCGGTCGGAAGTCAGCGAAGCCGAGGTTGCTGACGAAGATCCGATCAGCGACGAGTTCGAACATGTTTTCGATGACGAACCCGAAAATGAGGTCACCCAGGCACCGGTAGAGGACGCTGGTGCCGAGGTCGAAGAAGAAGAGGTCGCGACCGAAGGCGATGCCGACTTTTTCGATCAGGAAGACCCGCTGGAAGCCACACCGGACTTCCTCGAAGAGACCCCGGAGCACGATCGACTGTGGTTCGAACAGAAGCCACCGAAGGATTTCGAATTCGGTGATTGACAGCGGTTCCGGCCCCGGCCGGTACTGATCTGTCCGGTTTCCTTACAATCCCCTGACGGGTTCTACCCGCGCGGGGCCTTAGCTCAGTTGGCAGAGCACCTGCTTTGCAAGCAGGATGTCGCCGGTTCGATTCCGGCAGGCTCCATATGTCACGAAAACTTGCCCCAGCGCTACTCGTGAGTGCGATCGGTGCGCTCGCTTTCGTCGCACCTGGCAGCACGACGGCCAGTGAACCAGCCGGGACAGCCGCCAACTGCAAATCCCCGGCCATCCACACCGCCGACGGGTGCCGCAAACCGGCAGCGGTAAACCAGGAACTGAACCGGATCATCGGTTCGATCAAACGAACCAACCAGCTCCAGGCGGTCATCGCCCGGGTCGACGTTGGCGGAAACCGCTTGTTGCGCCGCGGCTTCGGGGAATCCCAGACCGGGGTTCGAGCCACCGCCAAAATGAACTTCCGGATCGGATCGATGACGATCCCGGTCCTGACCACGGCGATCTACCAGCTACGTGAAGAGGGCCGCCTGAAAATGAGCGACCCGATCTCAGAATGGGTGCCCGGCATACCCAGGGCCTCACAGGTCGAAGTCCGGATGCTGATGAACAACACCTCCGGATACCTCGACTGGGTACAGGGAAACGAGACTTTCGTGGATGCCATTCACGCCAATCCGTTTCGTCGCTGGACCGGCAATGAACTCTTGAACACGGCCCTCGATCGCGGGTTCGCCTGCGAACCCGGCGCCTGTTTCAACTACGCACACACGAACTACCTGCTGCTCGCCCGGATCCTCCGCCGGGCCGAACCGGGAACGACGATCGCCAGGCGGATGCAGAAGCGGGTCCTGCGCCCGCTGGGAATCAACATGACCTTCTCCCGTCTCGCCCCGATCCCGGGGCCGGCGCTTGCCGCCTACACCAGCGAACGCGGGGTTTTCGAGCAGTCCACCGGCTGGTCGCCTTCCTGGGGGCTCGGCAACGGAATGCTCGCCACAACATCGATCGACAACGTGGCCAGGGAAGCCAAAGGCGTCCTTTCCGGCCGGACCCTCTCTTCCTGGTCCCGCAAGGACATGGTCAAACGGTATGCACCCGGGATCGGCCCCAACCCGGAACGGGTCTATTTCGCCCAGGGTCTGATCATGGTCAACGGCTGGCGCCGGCAGAACCCGTTCTTCAACGGCTACATGGGCAACGTCGCCTGGTTCCCGAAACGGCGAATCGCAGTTTCGCTGGTTGCGACGACCGGCCTCGAGACCACGGCCCCGGATGGACAGAACGTCACTGACGTCATCCTGGACGCCATTGGCTCCTACCTGACCCCGTCGAACCCACCATCCCTGCCGCAGCGCGGCTGACGAACGGTTCGGGTAAAGGCTCTGAGTAACTCAGGTTGCGAGCACGTAGACAGCACGTTCGGCAAGCAGGTTCGGGGCCACTCTGGTCCGGCCAGCGGCCCGGCGGCCATCGGCTCCGACCGGAACCATCGTTTCCACCCGGAGACCCGTTTCAACGACAAGTCTTTCGAAGTCACGTAACGTACAAAGGTGAATATTGGGGGTGTCGTACCACTGGTAAGGCAGCGAATCGGTAACCGGCATCCGTCCCCTGGCCGAGAGGCTGGCCCGCAGGCGCCAATGTCCGAAATTTGGCAGGGAAACAACCAGTCGGGGGGCCACCCGTTTCATCTCCAGCAGAACCTGGTCAGGACGGCGAACTGCCTGCAGGGTCAACGACAGCACCGAGCAGTCGAA
The DNA here is from genome assembly GCA_049579585.1 of Solirubrobacterales bacterium. GTDB lineage: Bacteria > Actinomycetota > Thermoleophilia > Solirubrobacterales > 70-9 > 67-14. The sequence continues at coordinate 5,238 of JBAUOE010000183.1, forward strand.
CGAACCATTGGCCGTGCGTTCAAGCTCTTCCTCCAGATCACCGTGGGTGACCGGAACACCCCGGCGGATACATGCGTGAAAATCATCGACATCGATTTCCACCCCGAGCCCACGGCAGTCCTGCTTCTCGATCAACGTTTCCAGCAGGGCACCATCGCCGCAGCCGAGGTCCAGCACGTTCTGGTTACGGCCAATCAGGCCAGCAACGATGTCGAGGTCAGCGCGCATCAGCCGGCCTGCCCGGCGAGCCGGTTCATGTAGCCGGCGACGGTCTCGTGGTAATCCGGAGTCGGGAAAAGGAAAGCATCATGTCCGTGCGGGGATGAGATTTCTCGGAAAGTCACCGGGGCCCCGGCTATCCGCAGCTCGGTTGCCATGTCCCGGGCATGGTCGGTGGAGAACCGCCAGTCGGAATCGAAGGACAGGACCAGGAAACCGGTGTTTGACCTGGCGAGCTGGGAGACCACACGTTTCCTGTCGCTGAACGGATCGAAATAGTCCATTACCCGACCCAGGTAGAGGTAGGTGTTTGCGTCGAATCTTTCGACGAAAGACTGCCCCTGGTAATGAAGGTAACTCTCGACCTGAAAATCAACGTCGAAGCCATATCGGGGGACCTCGGCGTCCTGGATCCGGCGGCCAAATTTCTCCCGCATTGATTCTTCCGACAGATAGGTGATGTGGCCGATCATGCGGGCCAGGCCCAGGCCCCGATCGGGCCGTTTACCGGTGTCGTAGTAGTCACCGTTGCTGAAATCAGGATCACGCATTATCGCTTCCCGGGCGACCGCCGAGAACGCGATGTTCTGGGCCGAAAGCCGGGCAGAAGCAGCGATAATCAGGGCGCCGCCAATCTCCTCGGGGTAGTCGATCGACCACTGGAGCGCCTGCATTCCGCCGAGTGAACCACCGACCGCGGCCAGCAGGCTTTTGATTCCGAGTTTCGACAGGAGGGCCCGGTGCACATTCACCAGGTCGCGCACCTGAATCAGGGGAAAGCGCAAACCGTAGGGCTTGCCGGTGTCAGGGTCGATCGATGACGGGCCGGTGGTGCCCTTGCAGCCACCGAGCACGTTCGCGCAAATCACGAAGAAACGATCGGTATCGAGCGGCCGGCCCGAACCAATCAGGTTGTCCCACCAGCCGGGACGATCCGGATCGTCACCCTCATGGATGCCCGCCGCATGAGCATCCCCGGAGAGGGCATGACAGATGAAAACCGCGTTGTCCCGGTTTTCGTTCAGCTGGCCATAAGTCTCATAGGCGACCTCGACCTGCTTGAGGACCGCCCCGGAATCAAGCGTCAGCGGATGGTCGTCATCGAAGACGACCATCCGCTGGGTTTCAACAGTTCCGACGCCGGCCGGCACGGACTATTTCGACTTGGCCAGAGCCTGGTCGATGTCGGCCAGGATGTCTTCGATGTTTTCGATGCCGACCGAGAGGCGAACCATGTCGTCGGTTACACCGGCGTCGGCGAGTTCGCCTTCGTCCAGCTGCGAGTGGGTAGTGGTAGCCGGGTGGATCGCCAGCGACTTGGCATCGCCGATGTTCGCCAGGTGGGAAAACAGTTCCAGCGATTCGATGAACTTGCGGCCAGCGTCGCGTCCGCCTTCGACACCGAAAGCGACCAGGGCGCCGCCACCGCCGGGCAGGATCCGTTTGGCAACCTCGTGGTATTCGGAGCTCTCCAGGCCGGGGTAGGAAACCCAGGTCACGCCCTCGGTACCTTCGAGATGCCGGGCGACCGCCGTGGCGTTCTCGACATGGCGCTCCATGCGCAGCGGCAGGGTCTCGAGGCCCTGGAGCAGCATGAATGCGTTGAATGGTGACAGGGCGGCACCGGTGTTCCGCAGCAGCACGGTGCGGACCCGGCCGACGTATGCGGCCGGCCCCATCGCATCAGCCCAGACCACGCCGTGGTAGGACGGATCGGGTTCAGTCAGGCCGGGGAAACGTTCCTTGTTCGCGACCCAGTCGAAGTTGCCGGAATCGACAATTACTCCACCGATCGAGGTTCCATGTCCCCCGATGAACTTCGTGGCCGAGTGAACGGCGATGTCAGCACCCAGATCGAACACATTGGTGAGGATCGGAGTGGCGACCGTGTTGTCGATGATCAGGGGGAGGCCGTGACTGTGGGCGGCATCGGCCCATGCCTCAACGTCAACCACGTTCAGTTTCGGGTTGCCGACCGTTTCACCAAAGACCAGTCGGGTTTTGTCGTCGACATTGTCCGCCAGTGAAGAAACATCGTCGGGGTCGACGAAACGCACTTCGATCCCGTACTGAGGCAGTGTGTGCGCGAAAAGGTTGTAAGTGCCGCCGTACAGCTTCGACAAAGCGACGATGTTGTCGCCGGACTTGGCGATGTTCATCACCGAGTAGGTGACAGCGGCCTGTCCGGAAGCAACAGCGAGAGCAGCAACTCCACCTTCGAGGGCGGCCATGCGCTGTTCGAGCACGTCCCAGGTCGGGTTCATGATCCGGGTGTAAATGTTGCCCGGTTCGGCCAGGGCGAACAGGTCCTGTGCGTGCTGCGCATCGTTGAAGGAAAAGGAAACGGTCTGGTAGATCGGCACTGCCCGAGCGTTGGTGGTCGGGTCGGGTTCCTGCCCTGCGTGAAGTGCCTGGGTGTCCGCGCCGTAATTCTTTTCTTCGCTCATGCTTCTCCTGTCTGGTTCATGTGGAAATAATCGAAAAAGAAGGTCCTGAGCAATACCCTAGTAACTGGATCAGAATTAGGGCTTTGTCTCATTCATTGATTGGACCAAGGGGAGCGATATTGAATGCCCCATTGCCGTCGGTCAGGGTGAGGTAAACGTCCCGTTCACTGCCGTCGGCGAGCGTCGCGACGCAGTCAACCTCGGTTCCCTTCTCGATCACGATCCCGTCGGGGCACTCGACCTCGACCCCGTTACCGATCGTGTCCGCTGCAACCTCGCTGAACGTGGTGCCTTCCGCAACCGCCCTGGTTACATCGAAGTTGAACTTGATGCGTTCCGAATCTTCATCAACCGAAGTCACCACACTGGAAATCTCCAGCTCGACCCCATTGTCGTTCGAGGCGTCGCAACTGAACTCCGTTCCCACCTCGGCGTCGGCGTCTTCGCACTCGATGGCGATCAGTTCCAGGCCGTCTGACTGCGCGGGATACAGCTTGGTGATCGTTTGCTCAACCGATGTGGTGTCAATGCCCGTGCCGTCACTGGTACTGACTTCGGCGTCACAGCCGGTGACCAGCAAAACGGTCGCGACCAGCAGGAAGCAGAGCGCGCAGCGAGGAGAGGCAATCATCGACGCAATATAAAGCGCCTGCCTGGAGGTCAGTTAATAGTGGATGACTGAGGTCCCGAGGTGACGACGTCGAAGCCTCCGTCGGCGTCAGTCAGGGTCAGGTCCGCCGTCTGCTCGGAGCCGTCGGCCATGGTCGCGTCGCAAACCACATTGGTGCCCTTCTCGATCAGGATCTCTGGACATTCGATGGAGGCCACCGCATAACCCTGACGTTTCAGTTCTGCGACGGCCCCGTTCGCGTAGGCGGTTCCGTCGGAAGTGGCTTTCGTGACATCCCAGTTGAACCTGACCCGGTCGTTCTCTTCATCGATGCTCGTGATCGTGCTGGTTATTTCCAGGCTTACCCCGGCTTCGTTCTCGGCGGTGCAGTCAAACTCGGCATCGACTTCAGCATTGCCGCTCTGGCAGTTGATCTCGTTCAACGCGAGGCCGGTCTGGTCCTCATACTGCGCGCTGATCGTGCCTTCGGCCTGACCGGCATCCACATTGTTCTCGCCGACGCTGCAGGAGAACTCACAACCGGCGAAAAATGCGGCGGAAACAACGAACATTGTGAGTATGAGTGGCTTGCGCAGGGAGTACATGCCAAGCAATATAGATCGCCTTCCGGACTTCAGGTTGTGATCAGGCGGTGAGTTCAGTCAGCCAGCGGGAAGTCTCGACCAGGTCACCTTCGGTCAGGCCATGCCCAGCCTCCGGATTCAGGTGCATGGTCAGCTCGCCTCCATGTGCTTCGATCGATTTGCCGAGATTCGTGCTTTCGGTGGCAGGCACGTAGTGATCCTTCCCTCCGGCTGCGACCAGCACGGGACGTCGATCGAGGGCAAGGTCGTCTGGTGGTTCGTAAGGCAGCATCGGACGCAGCAGGGCGGCACCCGCGAGCAGTTCCGGGTGGCGGAAAAGCAGACTCACGCCGATATTGGCCCCGTTGGACAGGCCGAGCGCCACAATGCGTCCCGGATCGAATGAGTATCTGTCCGCAGCCTCGGTCACGAAGCCGGCCAGTTCATCAGTACGTTCGATCAGGTCCGGAATGTCGAGCTGGCCGACGGCCAGTCGCCGGAAGAACCTGGCGGAGACACCGTTTTCCAGAACCTTGCCTTTCGGACTGAGCAAGTTGGCTTTCGGCGCGAGCTGACGGCCCAGCGGAACCAGGTCGTTCTCGTCGCCACCGGTGCCGTGAAGCAGTAGCAAGGTCCAGGGTCCGTCACCGGGCTGGAATACATGTACGAAATCGGTCGCCATCGGCTTTCAAGGTAGCTCA
>JBAUOE010000184.1:0-6609 GCA_049579585.1 Solirubrobacterales bacterium
AACATGTGGCGAAACTTCGCGGCCCCGTCAGTGGTGCCAAGCCCGCCGTGCATCATGGTGGCGGCGGTGATCAGGGCAACAGCCACCAGGGCGACCAGCAGCAGCATTCCTGTCTGAAACCCGACCAAGGTCAACAGCAGTCCGCCGATGAAGAATCCGACCCCTTTCAGGGCGTTCTTGGATCCGGTGAGCACAGCCACCCATTTGAAGAGTGATGATTCCGAGTCTTCGGGGACCACGAGTTTCACGGCGCTCTTCGAGCTCATTTTGGTCAGGTCCTTCGCTATGCCTGACAGTGCCTGGGAGGCCATCACGAATGGCACGACGAGCCAGGTTTCGGGTGCCAGGCCGAGCATCGCGAGCGCAAAGATCTGGATCCCCAGCCCGGAAAACAGCGTTGCTTTCAGTCCGAGTCTCGCTGCGACCCAGCCTCCGACAAGGTTGGTAACGATGCCGAAAAACTCATAGAAGAGGAAGAGGGACGCAACCTCGAACGGCGTGTAACCGAGCTGGTAGAAGTAGAACAGGACCAGCATGCGGCTGGCCCCGTCGGCAACTGTGTCAGCCCAGTAGGCCCCCGTAACCAGGATGTAGTTTCGGAGGTCCCCCTTTCCGGTCGCCTGGGTCATCGCAGTCTCAGGTGGTGGGGAGGGAGGCCGAGACCATCGCGGTCAGCTCGGCCAGACGGTTGGCGTATCCCCATTCGTTGTCGTACCAGACGAGGATCTTCACCTGCGTTTGGTTGGTGACCTTGGTCGAGAGGGCATCAACGATTCCTGAACGGGGATCGCCCTTGAAATCAACCGAGACCAGGGGCCGTTCTTCATAGCCAAGGATTCCTTCCAGCGGCCCAGCCGAGGCGTCGGAAAGCAAACGGTTGACTTCTTCAACATCAGTCGCGCGATCAACTTCGAATACGCAATCGGTCAGCGATGAGTTGAGCAAAGGAACCCGCACTGCCAGGCCGTCCAGTCGACCTGCGAGTTCCGGAAGGATCATGCCGATTGCGGTCGCTGACCCGGTTGTCGTCGGGATCAGGGAAAGGCTTGCGGCCCTGGCCCGCCGAAGGTCTTTGTGGGGGGCGTCCACGACCGTCTGGGTGTTGGTCAGGTCATGAAGGGTGGTGATCGAACCGTGTTTGATGCCGATGCCTTCGTGGATCACCTTCACCACCGGCGCCAGGCAGTTGGTGGTGCAGGATGCGGCCGTGACGATGTCGTGCAGATCGGGGTCGTATTCATGATCGTTGACCCCGATGACGATGTTCAACGCCTCGTTCTTGACCGGTGCCGCCACAACCACCTTCTTTACCGCTTGGCCAAAGTACGGCTTCAGGCTTTCTGGTGTCCGGAACGCACCTGAACTTTCGATCACTACGTCAACGCCACTTCCAGCCCAGTCGACATCGCCTGGTTCGGCATGCGACGAGTAGTTCATGGTGTGGCTTTCTACCGTCAGGGTGGAGCCGTCGCCGACGATGTTCTGTTCCCAGCGACCGTGAACGGAATCGAAGCTCAGCAGGTGGGCCGATGTGTGCGCGTCAGCGTTCGGCTCGTTGACGTGGACGAATTCGATGGCAGGGTTTCCCCATCCGGCCCGGAGGGCGAGCCTGCCCATCCTTCCGAATCCGTTGATTCCTACTCTGACGCTCATTTCGCCTCCGTCCCAGGGTGAACCACTAGATTGACAGGCACCGTATCAATTGACAAACGTCGATGGAACTGATTTGATGGATTTCGATGAGCTCCGAACTTACACTCACCCCGAAACAGAAGAGCCCCAACGGCCAGCCTTGCTGCGAACCGGTGGTCTACCCCGATGTCGACCGGGCCGAAGCGGAACGCATGGCCATGATCGCCAAAGCATTGGGAGACCCGATTCGCCTGACCCTGGTCGACGTTCTGCGGAAGCACGCCGGCAAGGTCTGCGTCTGTGAACTGGTGCCGCTCTTCGACGTCAGCCAATCGACCCTGTCGCATCACCTCAAGAAACTACGGGATGCCGGCATCGTCGATTCGGAACGGCAGGGCCTCTGGGCCTATTACTACGTGAACCCCGACGAACTGGAGGAACTGAGCCAATGGCTGAGCTAGAACAAGTAAACGACTGTTGTGCCCCGGAAGCCCAGGAATCCTGCTGCGAGCCGGAAGCGAAAGATGATTGCTGCGGCGAAGGGTCGGGCTGCGGCTGCGACGCCGGGAAAGATCAGCTGGTTCCCGCTGAGGCAGGGGACATAAAGGAAGTAGTGCGGGAACGCTACGCCGCTGCCGCCACCAACGCTTCCGGACGCGACGCTTCCTGCTGCTCGAATGACACGGTAATCACCGATGAACAGCGCGCTGTCTTCGGATCGAATCTCTATGAAGACGGAGATCGGGATTCAGTGCCCGAGGCCGCCCAGTTGATTTCGCTCGGTTGCGGCAACCCGACCGCAGTCGCGGAACTCACTGAAGGACAAACCGTGCTTGACCTCGGGTCCGGTGGTGGCATTGACGTGCTGCTCTCTGCCCGTCGGGTAGGTCCGACCGGCAAGGCATACGGGCTCGACATGACCGAAGAAATGCTGGAACTGGCCCGTAGCAACCAGCGAGAGGCGGGGGTCGAGAACGTCGAATTCCTCCGTGGTGAAATCGAAAAGATTCCGTTGCCTGACGCGTCGGTGGATGTCGTCATATCGAACTGCGTGATCAACCTTTCCGGCGACAAGCCCCAGGTCCTGCGCGAAGCAGCCCGGGTCCTCAGGCCGGGGGGCAGTTTCGCGGTGAGTGACGTAATCGCTGACCCGGACATGAGCGAAGCGACCCGGGCCGACATGATGGAATGGACCGGCTGCATCGCCGGAGCCCTGACCCGGGACGAATTCGAACGTGACCTGGCCGCCGCTGGATTCGAGTCAATCGAGATCAATGAAACGCACCGGGTCCACGACCAGGCCGCGTCAGCGATCGTGCGCGCCAGAAAGCCCGAGTAGCTACGGCTTACGGACGGTCCAGCGAAGGATCAATCAGGTACTTGGTGCCGGTACTGCGCTTGGCAAAAGCGGCAAGCGTGGCCGGTTCAAGAACATCGCCCAGCCCGATCGTCCGGGCGTAAGACGAAGCGAATGTGGTTTTCAGTTCGGCCAGCACACGGTCGCGCATGGTTCCGATCGTTTCGCCGCCAAGACGTCCCATCGCATCGGTCAGCAGATAACCCCCGACGCTCCAGCGCAAGCCGAAACTCCGCCTGATCGTGGTCGGGCCCATGTCGAGCGAACCGTAGATATAGACCTGTTTGTGGGTCGTGGAGCCATACGGAGTCCAATAGTCGGCTGGTTCGGCGCAGCTCTCCATGGCCGCGAGGATGTCGCCGGCAAGGGTGCCGCCGCCGACCGCGTCGAAAGCCAAGGTCGCACCGGTCGCAGCCACGGCCTCGGCCAGCCGGTCGGTGAAGTCGGGCAGGGATGAATCAACCACGTGCTCGGCTCCCAGGTCCCTGAGGGTCTCCGCCTGTCCGGCGCTGCGAACGATGTTGACAAGGCCGACTCCATCTGCCTGACAGATCTTGACGAGCATCTGACCCAGATTCGAGGCGGCTGCCGTGTGAACCAGGGCGGTGTGGTTTTCGGCCCGCATCGTCTCAACCATCGACAGGGCGGTCATCGGATTGATGAAAAGTGACGCGCCATCGGCTGCGGATGCGTCGTCTGGCAGGGGAATCACTGCGGCTTGGTCGACCAGTCGATAGTCGGACCACATTGCCCCACCGACCAGCGAGACCCGCCGTCCCACCATGTCTGAAGCTTCGGGGCCAGCGGCAATTACTGTGCCTGCTCCTTCGTTGCCGACCGGCAGGGCCTGGTCAAGGCGGTCTCGGAGAATCGGTAGTACTCGCGGCGACACTTCGCCATCAAGTCCGCCGCCGGAAGCCGCAGTCAGGGTTGATGGATCGGTCGGGCCGAGCAGCACACCCAGGTCCGACGGGTTGATCGGTGTGGCCTCGACGGAGACCAGCACCTGGGACCCGGTCGGGTCAGCGACTGGTTCTTCGACCATGCGCAATTCGAGTGCGCCGTCGGAGGTGATCTTGGATCGCAGGCTTCTTCCGATGAATGACATGTAGGCCATTGTGCCCCTTCGCCCGGCTCGGGGTCGGACTAAGCTGCCGTAGTTCAATGAATCGGCGAGGAGATGACGTGCTTTCGACTGAGTTGACCACCGGTACTTTCAGCGGTGTAGCGGGTGGAACCATCCATTGGCGGGCCTGGACACCGCCGGAGGTAAAAGCCCAGGTGGTGATCGTTCACGGCTACGGAGAGCACGGTGAGCGTTACACGAGACTGGCCGAACACCTGGCCGGGGAGGGGTTCTCCGTCTGGGCGAACGATCATCGGGGACATGGTCTGAGCGATGGGGACCGAGGCCTCCTGACCCGGCTCAGCGACGCTGTTGCCGACGTTGATCATGTGGTTGGGATGGCCCGGGACGCTTCACCGGGATCACCGATATTCATGTTCGCCCACAGCATGGGAGGCACAATTGGCCTGCGGTATGCGCTCGATCATCAAGACCAACTCGCAGGCCTGATTCTCTCCTCAGCGGCTGTTTCCCTGGAAGGTCTGAGCGTGCCCCGGATCCAGCGTGAGGCGGTGAAACTCGTGAGTCGGGTCGCGCCGAAGTTGCCGGTGAACCGTTTGCCATTCGACGGGATTTCGCGGGATCCCGATGAAGCCCGGATCTACATGGATGACCCGCTGGTCTACAAGGGAGCACAGCCAGCACGGACCGTGGCCGAGTTGATTCAGGCGATGGCAGACCTGCCCGGCGAGGCAGGCCAGCTTCGGATCCCGCTATTGGTCATTGCGGGTTCAGCCGATCCGATAGTTCCTCCGGCAGGTAGCCGCGACATTGCTGACCGGGCAGGCTCAACCGATAAACAGTTGATTGTTTACGAAGGTTTCGTCCACGAACTGATCAACGAACCGCCCGAGGACCGGGAAAGGGTGACCGACGACCTGATCGCCTGGCTTGATGCCCGGGTTCCCGCCGACGCGCTTCCCGAAGGCTGAACTCTCGCGGGGGAGTGCACTCTGAACCCGGAAGGATCAGAACTGGGCCAGGCTCCAGTGCTGCTGGTATCCGACCATACGCAGCACGAAACAGGCCACCGCACCGATCCACATCATCCACAGAACGGGCCGATTGCCGATCCTCACCCCGGCGACCATGATCGCCGCTCCGATCAGGGCCGCGGTCGCGTAGAAGTCGGCTACGAGGATGACCGGTACCCGGTTGAGCAGGATGTCCCGGACGACACCACCACCAACCGCGGTCACCCCACCAAGCAGCACCGCAGTCAAGGCGTTGGTGTTGAAATCGAGGGCTTTGGCTGCTCCGGCTACCGCGAACGCCGCGAGTCCGGCGGCGTCCAGGGCGACCAGGGTGGTCGGGTCGATGTCCCGTACCTCGCTGGCAAGCAGAAAGACCACCGAACCGCCCACAAAGGCGGTGATCGCATAGCGCTTGAGTTGAAGCGCTGCCGGAAGTTCACCCCCGAGGAGAACGTCCCGGATGATGCCTCCACCGAGGGCTGTGGCGAAAGCGACCACCAGGACACCAAGCAGATCGAAATCCGCTGCCACACCCAGGATTGCCCCTTCGACTGCGAACAGAAGAGTTGCCCCGATGTCGAAAGCAACAACCATCGAGTCGAGCGGCCGTCGGGGGCGCTCCTGCGAACTTTCCGACGGAGTGGTCACCTCATGTCCGAACTTCAGTGGGTTCCGCCCGCTTCAATCAGCAGCACGCCGACCCCGATCAGGCCGATCCCCAGTCCCATGACAAGCGTGAATGGTTCCTTGAAGATCAGACGCCCGAGCAATGCGGTCAGCCCCACGCCGCAGGCCGCCCAGATCCCGTAGGCCACCCCGAGCGGCACTCCGTCAGCAAGCGTCATCGAAAGCAGGGTGAAAGCGAGCACGTAGCCGATCGCAACCGGGATCAGCCAGATCTTCTTTTTGCCGCCTTCGGATGCCCGCAGTGACATGGTTCCGACTACCTCGAAAACCACGGCTCCGGCGAGTGCGAAATAGATCACGCGTCGGCCTCCCGCTTCTCGCTGGCCTTCTGTGCGCCGATCTCAACCAGGAAGACACCGCAGATTACGATCACGATGCCGATTCCCATCAGCACAGTGAATGGGTCGTCAAAGATCAGTGAGCCGAAGATGGCGGTCAGGGTGATCCCGAACGCTGCCCAGATCCCGTAGGCAAGGCCGATTCCGACACCATCGTCGAGTACGGCCGCAAGCAGGACGAGCGCGCCAACATATCCGGCGGCCACGAGCAGGTACCAGGCAGGATGGTCAAGCGCCGCTCTGAGCGCAAGCGAACCCGCAGTCTCGGAGACGATTGCGCCACCCAGCAGAAGCCATTTCTTCATCGAGCGAATCTTTCCTTTTGAAAGCGCGGACCGGGCGAGGTTAACACGGTCTGACGGCGCTGCGGACCTCGATCATTTCGGGTCGGCAGGCTTCGTCAAACAGAAACTTCTGTCGTTGTCCTGGGTTCTGGATAGCATCAGGTCAAGCAAACTTGCGGCTTGGGGCCGCCGGACCGGGGGACAGGGATGA
>JBAUOE010000185.1:0-6233 GCA_049579585.1 Solirubrobacterales bacterium
CACCGGCTGAGCGCCGGTGGCGGTTCAGGTCAGGGGGCCAGGGCCTTGATCATTGCCGCCATGTTGTCCGGCAGGGTGATCGGGGTGACGATCGGCAGGGTGATGCCGCCATCCACGTATTCATCGAGGCGGGCCCGGATCTGCTCGGGCGAGCCCAGCAGGAAGGTGTCTTCGATCAGTTCCCAGGGCGCGGCAGCCGCGGCCCCCGGACGGTCCTTGTTCGCCCAGGCTTCGCACATCGCTTCGATCTGATCGCCATATCCGAGCCAGCGGAAGAAATTCGCGTAGACCGGAACGGTCACGTAGGAAGAAAACATGAAACGGGCGAGCGGTTCGACCTGCTCACGTTCGCCCGGGATGCAGAAGAACCGGCATAGCAACTCGAAATCGGGGTCCGCCCCTTCGAGCTGGGCGGTCACCTGCGGCAGTCCGCCAAGCGGCAGGAAATTACTGAATGCTCCGTCGGCCTTCTCCACGGCCAGGCGCAGCATCTTGCCGCGCAGCGCGGCCAGCACGATCGGAGTCGGATGGGTTGGTGCGGTTTCCATCTTGAAGCCCGTATCGGTGCGTTCACCAGCGAGGGCGACCCGCAGGAAATCAAGCGTTTTCTCGACTTTGCTCAGCGGCTTCTCGAAAGGGATTTCGTTCCAGCCGGCAACCATCCGGTCGGAAGAGGCTCCGATGCCAAGCACGAACCGTCCGTTCGAAGCGTCGGTCAGGGCCGCCGCCTGCTGGGCAAGCAGGGCCGGTCCTCGCTGGAACACCCCGACGATCCCCGTTCCCAGGCGGACCTTGTCGGTCCAGGCGGCACTGAGCGCCAAAGGAGTGAAGCCGTCAGGGCCTCCGGTTTCCCCGGTCCAGAGGTCGGTGTAACCCTCGGCTTCCGCCAGCTCCACAAACGGCTTGTGGTCGGCCAGCGTAGTCCCGGGCAGCGGCAGTGTCAGTCCCCATCTCTTGGCAGTCACCCCCGAAGCCTATCCCCGTTATAGCCTGCACGCATGAGTGTGATCTCGCAGGATGTCCGTTCCGGTACAAAGCCCGACCGCAACCTTGCTCTTGAGCTGGTTCGTGTCACCGAGTCGGCGGCACTGGCCGCATCCCGGTGGATCGGGAGGGGCGACAAGCTGGCGGCTGATGGAGCGGCCGTTGATGCGATGCGCCTGTTGCTGGATACGGTGCCGATGGATGGCATCGTGGTGATCGGCGAAGGCGAGAAGGACGAAGCTCCGATGCTGTACAACGGCGAGAAGATCGGTGATGGCAGCCCGCCCGTGGTTGACATCGCGGTTGATCCGCTCGAAGGCACGACGCTCACGGCGCGTGGATTCGGTGGTGCTCTGGCAGTGATCGCCCTTTCCGAGCGCGGCTCGATGTTTGATCCCGGACCCTGCGTCTACATGGAAAAGATGGCGGCTGCGTCCGAATTCAAGGACCTTTTGACTTTCGACGAGCCGATCGGTGAAGTGATTCGCAAGATCGGCGAGCGCAAAGGCGGTGGCGCCGAAGACGTCACCCTGACCATCCTTGACCGGCCGCGTCACGACGAAGTCGTCAAGGAAGTCCGCGAGTCCGGAGCGACTATCCGTTTCATCACCGATGGTGATGTCCAGGCGGCCCTGCTTGCGGTTTCCGAGGACACCGGAATTGATCTGCTCTGGGGCATCGGTGGCACCCCTGAAGGTGTGCTCGCGGCAGCCGCGATCAAGTGCCTTGGCGGCGAAATCATCGGCAAGCTCTGGCCGCGCAATGACGAAGAGCGCCAGGCCGCAATCGACGCCGGTTATGACCTTGACCGGGTACTCACTTCGCAGGACCTGGTTGATGGTGAGGATGTCTTCTTCGCCGCTACCGGTGTGACCGACGGTGATCTGCTTGACGGCGTTCGCCGCAACAAGGGTTACGCGACTACTGAATCGCTGGTGATGCGTTCGCGGTCCGGCACCGTACGCAAGGTCGGGGCCCGCCATGATCGCGCCAAACTGCGTGAAGTCACCGGTGGTCGCTACGGCTGAGCTAGTCCTTGTAGCCGGCGCCACCGGCTATATCGGCCACAAGCTGGCCGTGCGTCTGGCCGAGGCCGGAGCCAGTGTGCGATGCCTCGCCCGGTCCCCGGAGAAAGCGCGCGATCTCGAGGATGCGGGATGCGAAATCGTCAAAGCTGACGTGCTCGACCCGGAATCTCTCGAACCGGCGATGGACGGCGTCACTGTCGCCTATTACCTGGTGCATTCGATGGGCCGCGGAGCCACCGAGGATTTCCAGGAAACTGACCGGCGGGCCGCGACCAACTTCGCCGAAGCGGCAAAAGAGGCCGGGGTGGAACGCATCATCTACCTGGGCGGACTCGGTGAAGGCAAGTCGAAGCACCTGCAGTCACGGCAGGAAACTGCTGAAGCTTTGAAATCCACGGGACTGCCGATGACCTACCTGCGGGCTGCCGTTGTGCTCGGAGGAGGCAGTGAGTCTTTCCGTACCGTCTATTACCTGGTCAAGCGACTTCCGTTCATGGTGACCCCACGCTGGACCACCACGAAGACCCAGCCGATCGCGGCTGATGACGTGGTGTCCTACCTCGAAGCATCCCGCGGTCTCGACGTCGAAGGCGACGTCACGATCGAACTTGGCGGCCCCGATGTGACCACCTACGGCGGCATGATGGACCAGATGGCGGAGGCGATGCAACACCGGGCCCCGGTCCGGGTTGGCGTTCCCTTCCTGACCCCGGGGCTCTCTTCACTCTGGATCGGGCTTGTCACCCCGGTCGATACCGGTGTTGCCCGGCCGCTGGTCGAAGGCCTGTCGACCGAAACTGTGGTTTCTGATCCTTCCGGCATGAAACTTTTCGACATCGAACCAGCCGGGATCAGCGAAGCCATGAAAGTCGCCGTCGACGAGATGGAAGCGAGCCTTTAGGCGGCTTCAGGTGGCGGCGGGTTCCTGATCCGGGTCCTCGCCGCGTTTCAGGACTTCGTCGGGCAGACCTTCCAGGGAACGCAGGAATCCTTTGGTGACCCAGATGTGGGTCCGCAGCTGGGTCTGGGAGTAGATCCAGGTACCGACTTTCGCGAACCAGCCCGATCCACGGATCCACGGGTAGAAATTCGAGACTTCCGAGGTGACTTCGAGCCGCTGCCGGTTGCCTTCACATTCACCCTGGTTCTTGACCCCGATCCGCAGGAAGCCATGGTCGCGGCCGGCCCGGGCGACCAGCAGCCCTTTGTCGATCTGCCATTCGACGCAGGCACTGTCGTTTTCGGTGTGGAAGGTCGGCGCATCAAACCGCAGCAGCGGAATGCGTTTCGAGAACAGGACCACGGTCTGGGAATCCGGCCGGTAGACGACCCGGATTGCTCCCAGCGAACGTTTGCGAATGAACCGCCAGTAGGTCCGGGCAAGCAGTTCGAGCGTGGCCGGGGTCCAGATATGGGTGAAGGTTTCGCGGTCCACCGTGATCACGGCGGTCTGTTCGCATTTCACTCCGCCGGTCGTGGCCAGGCCATGGCGGACCGGATCGGGCATCAATTCGATCTGGACGCTCACCTGCGCCTGCGGTGCGGATCAAGGGGGATCACGTCAGGGGAATCGGAAATGTCGATTTCTTCCGTTTCGCTGTCGGCCTGTGCGGAGAGGGAACGGTATGGCTCGGCGACCGGACGGGTCACTGTCGTCGCATCTTTCCTGGCGAGGGCTTCGGACAGCAGTGAAGCGCGGCTGACGATGCCGTAAGGCAACTGGCCGGTGTCGTGGTATTCGTGCCTGAGCGAGTTGATAACCGCGCCGGCGAGCATGGTCAGGGCCACCAGGTAGAACCAGAGCAAAGCGATCAGGATGAATCCGATCGTTGACCCGAAACGGTTGAGCGTCGAGACGTTGCTGAGATAGACCGGGAAGAGCCAGTTGGCCATGCCCGCCACAACCATTGTGAACAGGGCGCCCGGCCAGACCGCGCGCCAGTTCATGTGGCCTTTGGGGACGGCCCAGTAGATCACGGCGGCGACGCTGAAGTTCAGGGTGAGGGTGACGGCGACAAGGACAGCGCTGTCCAGGTTCTGCATTTCGTTCAGTCCGAAAGGCAGGCTTTCGGTGGAGCGGATCAGGGCACCTTCCGCGGCCGGCAGCACAACACTGGCGAGCAGGAACAGAGCGACCACGAGCAGCATCCAGAGCGAGAACCTCTTTTGCTCCCACCATCCGCGGCATTCAACGTGGTAAATCCGGCAGAACGCGGTATCCATCGAGCCCCAGAACGAAGCGCCGATCCAGAGCGAGCCGATTGCCGCAACGACACCGAGGGTGGCCGAGTTGGAGCGGATCGAGGACAGGATGTTGTTCAGCGTGTCCTGCTCGGCATCGGGAAAAAGCCGTTGCAGGTCATTGAAGATGCCGACCTCGACACCTTCGATCCGCAGGACCTGGCTGAAGATGAAAAGCACCAGGAAAGCAAAAGGAAAGATCGCCAGCATCAGGTTGTAGGCGACCATGCCGGAAAGCCCGGTGATGTTCTCGCGGTAGGCCCGGGTCCAGAACGCCTGGAGCCAGGGCAGGTGCTTCCACTGTTCGGAGAGCGGGATCGCTCCCTCGGGCGGGTTCAGATGGTTCTGCTGGTCGCAGTCACCGCAACTCATCGGTTATGTGGGAGTTTGGAAAGCAGAGACACTTTCAGTCTTGACTTTACTAAGTGAAGCGGCTAGTATCCGAACACTCGTTTGGCCACTTACCTGTAGCAGCGGTTCTAGCCGTAACGAAAAATCAGAGCGAAACACGAATCTTGACGAGTGGATTGTGTTTGTGCTTGTTCGTAGCCCGTCTTTCGGGGTACGAACCCAGAAATCGTTTGCGTCAGGAAAATAAGATAGGGACAGAATGCTAGTAGCAGAACTCCAGGAACTAGAAGAAGTAAAAACCCTGATCAACCGGGGTCAGAAACTCGGCGTACTCACCTTTGGTGACGTCGGTACCGCCGTTAAAGAAGTTGACCTAGATGAGTCCGACATTGAGGATCTCTACGGACACATCGAGAAACAGGGAATCGAACTGGTCGAGGACGTCGACCCGGCACAGAAGGTAACAGCAGACGCAGAGCGCTCAGACGGACGACGTGGTCGCCGCCGTAAGAAGGAAGCTCTTGACCTGAAGCCTGACATGACCACCGATTCCCTTCAGCTTTTCCTCAAGGACATCGGCAAGGTTCGCCTGCTGACTGCTCAGGAAGAAGTCGATCTCGCCAAGCGCATCGAACGTGGCGACCTCGACGCCAAGCAGAAGATGGTCGAGTCGAACCTTCGTCTCGTCGTATCGATCGCCAAGAACTACCGCAACCAGGGACTGCCATTCCTCGACCTGATCCAGGAAGGCACCCTCGGCCTGGTTCGTGCGGCTGAGAAATTCGATTACCGCAAGGGATTCAAGTTCTCGACGTACGCCACCTGGTGGATCCGTCAGGCGATCGCGCGCGCTCTTGCCGACAAGGCCCGGACCATCCGTATCCCGGTCCACGTCGTTGAAAAGCTGAACAAGATCGGCCGTGCCGAGCGTAAGCTCGTCACCGAGCTCGGTCGTGAACCGACCCCGGAAGAGATCGCTGACGTAACCGGCATCGATCCCGAAGAGGTTGATTCGATCAAGCGTTCGGCCCAGTCGCCGGTATCTCTCGAGAAGCCGGTTGGCGACGAAGAGGAATCCGAGTTCGGACAGTTCATTGCCGACGAAAAGGCCGAGTCGCCTTTCGATCGCGCCGCTGACCTGCTGACCAAGGAAGCCCTCAAGGAATCGCTTGAGAACCTCTCCTACCGTGAGCGCCGCGTGCTTGAACTGCGTTACGGACTGGGCGGGGAGCATCCCCGCACCCTGGACGAGGTCGGACGTACGTTCAACGTAACCCGTGAACGCATCCGTCAGATCGAGAACCAGTCGCTGAAGAAGCTCCAGAGCCTCAACGAAGCCCAGAAGCTTCGCGAAGCCACCTGAGCTTCAGGCAACTGAGAATCATTCGAAAGAGGTCGGCCCGAAAGGGTCGGCCTTTTTCTTTGCAGTTTCGTCGCGGTCGGTTTACCCAACCTTTCGGAAAAGCGAAGGTCACGTGAAGTGACTCTCCATAAGTTCACTTCATGTCACTCGCCGCCGCAGCCGTCCTCGCCGTGACCCTCCTGGTCGTATCGGTGACCGACCTGAAGCAGCGCGTCATTCCCAACCGCGTGCTGCTGCTGGCTGCGGCGGCTGCAGTGGCTCTCTCG
>JBAUOE010000186.1:0-4881 GCA_049579585.1 Solirubrobacterales bacterium
CGCGAACCAGAAGTACTTCTTCACCGATCCCTCCTTCTCGCCGGACGGTCGCTGGATCACCTACTCAAGGGCCCCTGCCGACCCGAGCGGCGACTATCGCGGGAGCCTGTTCGTAGTTCGGCGCGATGGCACCTGCAAGACAAGGCTGACCACAGGAAACCGTGATCGGGATCCGGCGTTTTCACCGGATGGACGCTGGCTTGCCTTTGACAGGGAGCGGAAGGGCCAGAACTACTTCTCGAGCATCTCCATTCTGCCGGTGAAGCACCCGAAGAAGGTACGTCGGATAAGCCACTCACCGAAGGCGACCTATTTCGACGTCAGCTGGGGCAGGCGCTAATGGCCTGTGCTTCGCACTCGCTGATCCGAAACCGCTCCTGTGGCCCAAATTGGGTGCACGGTATCCCCTCCTTGACGCAGCCCTAGCCGACCTCCAGTTTCGATTCTGCCAATTGAAACTGCTGCGCTTATCGCATCAGTCCGTTGCGGAGCGACTTCCAGGCGAGACGGCCACCGTTACCGGAAACGACCTTGATTCCGAAGCTCGAAACCCCGGACTTTCGTCCCTTCTTCAGGCGGTCCCTGAACTTTGAAGGGACTACGAGCTGGACCTTGACGGTCTTGCCCTGGGCGATCGTTTCCGGATAGAGCGCGTCGAGCTTGGTCGTGACCTTTGTCTCGTTATGACCGATGCTGGCTTTGCCTTTTGCCGTGGTGATCCGGCAGCTTTCACCTGGGGAGGTCTCTGGGCAGCTGACCTTCACCACGGCAAACTCGCCGGACGAGGGAACCCTGACGGTGTTCTTGACGAGCTTGGTGACACTCGGCAGCGTCGCTTCGCCGCCGTCGGATCCGGTGGACCCGGTCGGTCCGGTATCGCCGGTCGGTCCGCTGGGCCCCGTGTTCCCGGTCGATCCCGTGCTGCCGGTCGGGCCCGTCGGGAGCGGTCCACCCGTACCGGTGAGCGGTACGGTCAACGGTGGGCCGTCGTTCGGAGTGATCACCAGGCTGGCGCTCTTTGCGCCGGCGCTCGAGGGTGCGAAGCGCACCTTGGTGACGCAACTACCCGAAACCGGAATTGCCTCGCCGGTGCAGTCGTCCTTGGCGATGAAATAGTCCTCGCTGTCGGTGCCAATGGCTCGCACCCTGGTGATAGACCCGCTGAAGCCAGCCACATGCTCGACGGTCACGGTCTGGGCGGGACTGATCGTCCCGGTCGGCTGGGAGCCGAAAGTGAGGGTGGCCGGGATGGCCGTGAAGATGGTTGGGGTTGTATTCAGCAGGACCGAAACGTTGTTGGAGCCATAGTTGGCGACAGCGAGGTCGGGTTTGGTGTCGCCGTTCAGGTCACCGGTGGCTACCGAGAAAGGAGCGTAGCCGGCGGCAAATTTTGTGGCCGCGCTGAAAGTGCCGTCACCGTTGCCGAGCAGCACCAAAACGTTGCCGGAGCCACCGTTGGCGACCGTGAGGTCGGGTTTGGTGTCGCCGTCCAGGTCACCGATCGCAACCGAGCGGTAAGCGTTGCCGGCGGCAAAGTTTGTGGCCGCGCTGAAAGTGCCGTCACCGTTACCGAGCAGGACCGAAATATTGCCGGAGCCAAGGCTGCCGGAGCCACCGTTGGCGACCGCGAGGTCGGGTTTGGTGTCCCCGTTCACGTCACCGATCGCAACTGAGCGCGGACCGATGCCGGCGGTGAAGTTGGTGGCCGCGCCAAAGGTGCCGTCACCGTTGCCGAGCAGAACCGAAACGTTGTTCGAGGTAATGTTGGCGATCGCGAGGTCGGGTTTGGTGTCGCCGTTCAGGTCACCGATCGCAACTGTGAGCGGAAGGGCGCCGGCGGTGAAGTTGGTGGCCGCGCCAAAGGTGCCGTCACCGTTGCCGAGCAGAACCGAAACGTTGCCGGAGCCATAGTTGGCGACCGCGAGGTCGGGTTTGGTGTCGCCGTTCAGGTCACCGATCGCAACCGAGTCCGGAGCGTTGCCGGCGGTGAAGTTTGTGGCCGCGCCAAAGGTGCCGTCACCGTTGCCGAGCAGAACCCAAACGTTGCCGGAGCCATAGTCGGCGACCGCGAGGTCGGGTTTGGCATCGCCGTTCAGGTCACCGATCGCAACCGAGGAAGGAACGTTGCCGGCGGTGAAGATTGTGGCCGCGCCGAAGTTGAATGCCTGCGCCTGAGATGCCGAACCAAGCATCCCGAAGGCGACCAGGAGGACCGCACCGAAAAGCAGCATCCACCGACGGTTGCTTCGCAAAACGGAAAAATCTTCCATGACTCCCCATCGTTGTTGTCGAAACAGCACCCATTCCGAATGCCTTCCTGACGGCTGACAATCCAACCGCTCGATCTGATGGGTCTTACCCAGACCCGAGGCGACAAAATAGCAGCCATCGATCGCTCTCGGAGACATCTACGTCGACCGGAACAACCCGACCACCTTCCGCAAGGTCCTTCATTTCGGATCTCAGAACCTCTACGTCCCTGAACTGGATTAATGGTTCGAGATGGACACAGTCCGCAAGAAACCCGGAAGGTCACGTTGCCAGCGGGATGCTCACCCTGATCAACGCTTGCTGAGCCACTGATCCACTCTGGTGAAGTCACCTGGCGGATTGAGTTCGTCGCGATACCCTTACCGGAAGTAGGGTTGCCTTGATCGGTTACATCGGGGTGCCGATTGCTGCCAACGGGCGCCCCTCAATGAACTCGCCGCGAATGAAATCGGGGCCGAACCAAAGGGGGAAGCATGTTCACTTGTCGGTCCCGTCGAACCACCACCTGGCCGGTGAAGGTCCTGGTCGCTGCCGCGTTCGGCCTCATGTTGCTGGCGGGGATCACCGGGAAGGCGCGTGCGGACTCCATCTACTGGACGAGTGACGCTTCTTCTTCAATCGGCCGCGCCAATTCGCAGGGCATCAATCGATCCTTCATCACGGGGTCTAGCCCCACCGGTGTTGCGACCGGGGATGAACTCTTCTGGTCGAATTTCGGTGGTTCGATCGGCACGTCGAGCCTGAACGGCACCAGTGTCAACAACTCCCTGGTTACCGGTGGAACCACTTTCAGGGGTGGTATCGCGGTGGACGATCAGCACATCTACTGGGCCGACGCCGGTAGCAACCGGATCGGCAGGTCCGATCTGGACGGCTCGGACGTAAATCTCGATTTCATCACCGGTGCCAGCAATCCCGTGGGACTGGCCATCAACGACACGCACATATTCTGGTCAAACAATTTCGCCAACTCGATCGGCCGGGCTAACCTCGACGGGTCCGGCGTGAACCAGGGCTTCGTGTCGGGGGTGAACTCACCGAGAGGTATCGCCGCTTCCGACGATTTCGTCTACTGGGCAGGAGAGATAAGCGGTTCGATCGGGCGGGCGAATTCCGGGGACGGCTCTGGCGCCATCAGCAGCTTCATCAACGGAGTTGGAGCCTGGGGTCTCGGGCTGACAGACCTTCGCATCTATTGGACGAATCGCACAGGTGCCGGGAGCATTGGAAGGGCTGACATCGACGGCAGCGACATCGATGTTTCCTTTATTGCCGGCTTGGAGTATCCGGCTTCGGTCGCGGCCATCCCCGAACCCATGATCACTGCGAGCCCGGCATCCCTGTCCTTCGGATTGGCCACCCCGGTGCCAACCGGTTCCGTCAGCCCGCCCCAGGAGCTCACGATCTCGAATACCGCCGGAATGGCCGTGAACATCAGACATCTCGGTTTTCAGGGCGACGACGCCGACGACTACTTCATTGGTCTGGACAACTGCCGGAAAGAGCTGCCGGTCGAAGGGAGCTGCAACCTCTCGGTACGGTTCAGCCCGGGCGCCGAGGGTCAGCGATTCGCAAGCCTGATTGTCGAAACCGAAGAAACACTGGACCTTCTGGTTCCGCTTGCTGGGGAAGCCGGCGCACGGCCTAACGGACCCACTGGCCTGACTGGCTCGACCGGACCGACCGGCCCTATCGGACCAACCGGCCCTACGGGACCAACCGGCCCGACCGGTACCGCCCGGATCGGAAAGGTGAAGGTCAACGGTCCAAAGAAGATCGAGAAAGGCAGGAAAGCAACCTTCAAGGTGAAGATCAGCAACACCGGCAAGCTGACCGCGAACGGCGTCACGGTGAAACTGAATGGCAAAGGCATCAAGGCGAACAAATCGGCCGGGAAGATCGCGCCGGGCAAGTCGAAGACCATCAAGCTGAAGGCCAAGCCGAAGAAGGCCGGCAGGATCAAACTGAACTTCAAGGTGACTTCATCCAACGCCGGTGGCAAGACGGCGAGGAAGAAAATCACGGTCAGGTAGAAACGAAGGGTTCGGGTCAGCGAATCACGAATGAAGCTCCCGCGCTGCGTCCAATGCCAGCGGCAAGGCCTTGAAGAAGAAGATCAAGAAGTAAGACTCCCCCACCGGAGTGGAACCCAGTGGGGAATGGGCGGTACTGGGCTCGAACCAGTGACCCCCTGCGTGTAAAGCAGGTGCTCTTCCAACTGAGCTAACCGCCCCTGAAAAGGGATTATCTAAGAATCCCGGATTGTCTGACTGCCGCCCCGGTTCAAGGCCGGTCAGCCACCGGCCAAATGGGCCGGGGATCAGCGGATCACGAACACCGCTCCGGGCTGTCCCTCGACCCTGAGCACGTAGCGTCCGGCTTCAAGCTTCTGAAGTTTGCGGGCCGGGATCCTGACCGTGCCTTGCCTGGCAGTCGCTTTGCCTTTCGAAACAACATCGCCCTTCCGCCTGAGGTTCCAGCTGACCTTTGCGCTTGCGGTCTTGGGGAACTTCACCTTGCAGACTACTTTGACTTTCTTTGACTTCTTTTTCTTCTTGGGCTGCTTGACCTTGCAGGTGACCTTGGCGTTTTTGCCGGGCTGGCCCTGAG
>JBAUOE010000187.1:0-3498 GCA_049579585.1 Solirubrobacterales bacterium
GCCCGGCAAACGTCCCTGCCGTGACCAGGCCGAGCGATAGCAGGACTACCGCTACCCACTTGCCGAATGTCGTCCAGGGAGACATGCCCACAACTTACGCGTCGGGCGACCCCGGTCCGCCAGTCAACGAATCAGGAAGGCGGTTAGCGGTTGTCGACCGCACCCAGGTGGACCCTGCCATCAGCGGTAACCCGGAAACCGGAGTTGTGGGCGACTTCCCAGCGAAATCCATCCGGGTCGGCGAAATATCCATTGGTCCCGCACCAGCTGGTTCGAGTTGCCGGGCTGACCAAGGACGCACCGGCAGCCACGGCTTCATTGATTACCCGGGAAACCTCTTCTGCCGAATCAACGTTGTGTCCGATCGCGATCGGCGGGGCTTTGGCCGAATGGCCGACGTGGCCCGCTTCACGGGCGAGTTCGGTTATTTCCCAGAGTGCGAGCACCTGCCCGCCGGCAACCTGGATGAAGATCACTTCGCCGGGGACTTCCAGGGCCGGTTTCCAGCCCAGTCCCTCGACGTAGAAACGCCGTGACCTTTCGAGGTCACGTACTCCCAGGGTGAGGACCGAGACTTTCGGATCCATCGTCCTACCTGATCAATTCGCGGCTCATGTGCCCGACCCGGAGCGCAATCAGTTTCATCAGGTTTTCGAGGAACGCACAGGCCAGAGCCGGCTCCTCTTCCCGCAGCGTTTCCAGTTCTTCCTTTTTCAGAGCGTAAGCGACCACATCGACGGCCGCGACGGATATGCCAAGTCGTCGCCTTTCACTGAGCATCGCGACTTCACCCAGGGTCATGCCGGACGGGATCGTGGCGATCCGGCGTTCCCTCCCCTTTGAATCCGAGGCAAGCACGTTGATGCTGCCCAGGGTCACGAACAGCATCTCGTCGACCTGTCCCACCTGTTCATAGATCCGGGTACCGGCCGGATAGAACCTTCGTTCGAGCCGGGAAGTCAGCCGCTCGACTTCGGCTGCGGACATGCCTTCGGTGGCGGGGTGTTCGGCGATTGGAATCTCGACTTCAATTTCGTTCGGTCCGTATTCGCTGATCAGTTCATTCTCGGCCCATTCGAGGGCCATGTCGAGATCGGGAAAGTGATGGATCGGGTGGAGCCCGCTTTTCTCACGGAGATCGGTGATGTGTTCGACGAACGCGGGATATTTTTCCGTGCTGGAAAAAAGCAGTTCGCGGCCGTCCGATTCGAAGGATTCGACCAGGTGGCTCAGGATCGGGACTACGATCGGGGCGACCGCGCGAACGGCACCGAAATCGAGGATTGTGTGGCGCACCCCGTCGTTGTCGTCGAGCACAGCATTGGTGACCAGCTCACCGGCCGCGAACAGGATTTCGCCCTGAAGCTGAATCACCCTGACTTCGGAACCGTGCTGTTCAAGCACTTCCTGTTCTGGCTCGGAGCGGAGGTGTTTCGACCTTGCTTCCACGATCGTCGACGATGAGCGCACCGGTGGCGCCGGGCGGCGCTGGGGGCTCATCACGTGGAGGTGGAGGGTTTCCGAGAGTTCCTCGCAGACCTTGACCCCCCGGAAGCTGTTGCCGTGGACATCCAGGGCCGGCGAGTAGATCGCGATGCCAAGCTGGCCGGGCAGGACCGCGATGATGCCGCCGGCGACCCCGGATTTGGCCGGAAGTCCGACCGAGTAGAGCCAGTCGCCGGCACCGTCGTACATGCCGCAGCTGGCCATCACGCTGAGCACATTTTTCACCGTGTTTTCGCGAAGTACCCGCTGTCTGGTTACCGGATTGACGCCGGTCGAGGCGAGGGTCGCGGCGATGATCCCGAGGTCGCGGCAATCGACCAGGGTCGAGCATTGCCGGAAGTAGGTTTCAACTACGTCATCCACTGCTCCATCGAACACATTCGAATTCTTGAGCAGGTAAGCGATCGCCCGGTTACGGTTGCCGGTCAGGCTTTCGGACTCGTAAACGGATTCATCAATTTCGAGGTCGCGTCCGGCGAAAGCGGAGTATTCGTTGAGGATGCGGTCGATCGGACGGTCGAATCCGATCGGTTCGATCATCGAGGTGGTTGCGATGGCCCCCGCGTTGACCATCGGGTTGAGCGGAATGCCGGTGCCGGGCTGAAGGGTGATCGAGTTGAAAGCTTCGCCGCTCGGTTCGACGTCAACGTGTTGGCGGACGGCCTCTTCACCGATTGCCTCGAGTGCCAGCGCGTAGGTGAGTGGCTTCGAGATCGACTGGATCGTGAACTGCTGGCGTGTATCCCCGACCTCGTAGACCTTGCCGTCGGCGGTGACCAGGCAGATCCCGAAGAGTGCCGGGTCGGCCGTGGCGAGTTCGGGTATGTAGGAGGCGACCTCCCCGGAGAAGTCGCCGGCGTGGCGCTGGTGAAGGCTCTCCAGCAGGGCCTGGACCGGTGAGGTGGCTTCTTGATCTCTGGTTACGCTGCTCATCCTTTGAAGTATGACGATCTATATACCCCCTAGGGGTATGCTAGAGTAGTGTCGTGGACACCGTGAGCGACAAAGAACGACTTGCCTTTTCAGTTCCGGACATGAACTGCTCGTCCTGCGTCAGCAAAGTTGAAAAGAAGCTGAACGGACTTGACGGGGTCGAGGCCAGCGTCAATTTCGCAACAAGGAAGGCGACGGTTGATTTTGATCCCGGGCTTGCCGGCCCTGACGATTTCGCCAGAGCGGTAAACGCGGCCGGCTACACGGCGCAACTCAAAACAGGACCCGATCATCGCGAAGGCGAAGCTGTGTCAGGCAGCTCGTCCACCCCGGGACACCGGCATGACAGCGAAGCGGCCGGGAGCGAGCAGGACCACATGAACCACTCGGTTGCCAGCGTCCATTCGCTGCGAAACCGGTTCGTGGTGAGTGCGATCCTGACCGTGCCGCTGACCCTGATTTCGATGAACTCCGCTTTCCAGTTCGATTACTGGCAATGGGTTGCGCTGGCCCTGGCGATCCCGGTGGTTTTCTGGGGAGGCTTTCCTTTCCACCGCTCTGCTTTCAGGTCGGCCCGCCATGGCGCTTCGACCATGGACACCCTGATCTCGATCGGAACCCTCGCCGCGTTCTTCTGGAGCCT
The DNA here is from genome assembly GCA_049579585.1 of Solirubrobacterales bacterium. Lineage (GTDB taxonomy): Bacteria > Actinomycetota > Thermoleophilia > Solirubrobacterales > 70-9 > 67-14. The sequence goes on from JBAUOE010000187.1 coordinate 3,083, forward strand.
CTACGCACTGCTCTTCGGCGACGCCGGGATGATCGGCATGAAAATGACCTTCGAACTCGTCCCCGAGAAATCGAGTTCACTCGATCAGCTCTACTTCGAATCATCGGCGATCGTCACCACCTTCCTGCTGGCCGGACGGTACTTCGAAGACCGGGCCAAGGAACGGGCCGGTGACGCCCTCAAAGCACTGCTGAACCTCGGCGCGAAAGACGTTTCCCTGCTTCGTGACGGAACCGAAACGAAAGTGCCAATCGGTGACCTTCAGGTTGGGGATCAATTCGTGGTTCGTCCCGGCGAAAAGGTCGCAACCGACGGCGTGGTCATCGAAGGCAGCTCAGCTGTCGACGAATCGTTACTCACCGGAGAATCCGTTCCCATCGAAAAGGTCGAAGGTGATTCGGTTGTCGGGGCCAGCA
>JBAUOE010000188.1:0-4095 GCA_049579585.1 Solirubrobacterales bacterium
TGGCGACCCTCTGGCCGAGCTCCCGGCCCGGCGGGTCGCGAAGTAGCACCTGGAAGCCGATCAGGCCAGCGAAAGCCAGGGCGACAAGCAGGATCAGCCCCATCTGCTCGACGGTGGCTGACCCCCCTGCCGTCCGGAAGAAGGCCGCCCGGGAGCCGACACGCCCCCGCGGGAGAGACGGGCCCGCATCGATCCTCTGTCTGGGGCGGCTCTTCATTCACCGATGATCAAGCAGGTCCGCTCACACATTTAGCTGCCGGTGAGAAAAAACAGCTACATTTCAGGAATGGAAGGTTCTCCGTTTGACATGTTTGGTGACCCCGAAGAGCTGCAGCGCCGAATGGCCGAAATGGCCGAGCAGATGCAGTCATCGCAGGAAGTCGCCTGGGCCGACAACGCGATCAAGCTCGCTGTCGAAATGACTGTTGCCTCGATCGGCCGCCTCGATCTGAACGGCGGCAGTGACGAGCAGGCAATCCAGGTTCGCGACGCGATCCGGATCGTCTTCCCAGAGGCTGTGACGCTGGTGCGCGAAGCACGCCAGGGTCTGCGCTGACCGACCTGAGCTTCAACGACCGCGGCCAGGGGCCGCCCGTCCTGCTGATCCACGGGACCGGGACCGATTCCGGCTTCTTCGAAACGGTGGCCGGATCGCTGTCCGAAACTTTTCGCCTGATCACCTATGACCGACGCGGCTGGGGAAGGTCGAGCGACTTCAGCGAGTACTCACGGACCTCCATCGCGGAGCAGGCGATCGAAGCCCGTGGCCTGTTGCGGGACCTCGACGTCACCGGAGTCACCGTGCTCGGAGTCGGCTTCGGCGCGGTAGTTGCGCTCGAACTCGTTCTGTCCGACCCGGACCTCTTCCGGGAAGCGATCCTGGTCGAACCACCTCTGTTCGGCCTGGTGACCGCAGCGACCGGCGGCATGTCAGCCGACGTGGCCGAAATCCGGAACGCCGCCGAAGAGGGCGGCAAGCTGGCGGCGTATGAACTTTTCCTCGACGGCCAGCTGAACACACTGGGTTGCGGGGCTCGTCGCCTCGGGGCCCGGGCAGATCGCGGGCCGGACGCAGCCCATTCATTCCTGGTCGAACTGCCGGCAGTTCCGGCCTGGCCAATCGATCCGCAAAGGCTCGCCGCTATCGAGACCGACGTCGTAGTCGCCACGATGCCGTCAACCCCGCCGCTGCTGATGAAGGCCGCCGAAGGAATCAACCCGAGGCTCCCCGGTTCGGACCGGATCGAAACGGTTCGTGATGGCGACGAAGCCCTGACCGAACTTCTGCTCGGGAGCTAAACCAGCAAGCTGTACTCCTGGTGTCCCTACAGGACGTCGAGCGTGATGCGGTAACGGCCACCGCGCTTCACCAGGCCTGCCAGCAACTCCACCGGCACTGCGATGACCATCGCGGGAATGGCCAGCACAACTGAGATAAAGGCATCCAGCTTGCGCTGCCAGCCTTTTCTGGCCGGGATCTTCACCGCGCGGCCGAAAGCGCTGAGAGCGATGTTGTGCCCGAAAGTGAACATGTTGATGCCGCTCTGCCAGGTCGTGGTGATCCCCGAAAGGGGCATCCAGCGTCTTGATTTCACGATCTGGTCGCGGTCCGCCACCAGATCCCGGATCGAATCAGCGGTGAAACGATAGGCCCGTTCGGTGCTGAGCCCGCTCCACGCGCCGCCCGTGAGACTTGCCTGAAGCGAAAGGCGATTGTCGAAGACATAGCTGCCATCCCCGTCTCGACCAAGTTCGAGGTCGGCAAGGGCATCCGCGGCGTCGCCGGCGCTGGCCATGGTGCCCAGTCCGCAGGCTTCGCAGCGATGGGCCATGCCGCGGCCAACCGGCAGGCCAACCCAAGGGAAGAGCGGCTCGCCACAGGCGGGGCAAGGAGGGTTGTCCGGGCTGAGGCCGGCTTCGAGCGGGACTCGGGGCAGATCGGTTTCCACAGTGCCTGTAGCGTAATGAGCGATGACACTTGGTGAATCCACATGGGCCGGTACCGATGGCCGAGCTTGAGCCCGGACAGGCCGAGACCCGTGGTCACATCGAGTCGTTGATCTCGATCGCATCGCCATTCCTGGACCTGGTCCTTGTAGTCGGGGAACGCATCTCCCGGGTCGCTGAGCCGACTGATTACGAGTATTACCCGATTCGCGATGAAGAGCCGGAGTCCGAGCCGCCACCAAGCCGATAGGCTTGCCCGGCTCCTCTCCCTGATGAATAACAAATCACTGAAACTTGAATTCGAGCGCCGCTGGGCGCTGACTGCTTCCCTCGCCGCGGTTGGCGGGGTGGCTTTGTTCTTCATCGGAATCATGATCGGCGGCTCGCAGGCCGGGTCCGGCGTCGCCAACAGCATGATCAACCTGCAGGACTCGTCGACCAACGCCTGGATCGGCACGGTGCTGCAGTCAATCGGAATCGCCTCGCTTGCGATCCCGCTGGGGTTCCTTTTCACGGCGGCACTCGCCCGGTCGGACCGCATGCGCCGCGGCCTTATCGGTGTGGTCGTCGCAGCTCCGATTTTCTTTGCGATCGCGGGAATCCTTTCGACCGCAACCCTGGTCAGCGCATCCGGTGAATTTGGCGGCGCATCAGACCCGGCGGTGGTCAAGTGCGTCGATGAAAAGAAAGCTGACTTCACCGAGGATGCCGGAACAGCAAACGAAAAGCCGAGTTCCGAGGATCTGGAAACCTTCCAGGAAGACTGCGAGAACGATGTCGCCGGGGACCTCAGGAACGAAGCCGGGCTGGCGGGAATCGCCGCCGGATTCGGAATCGCGGGTTCGTTCGGACTGATAATCGGGATTGTCTACACCTCCCTGAACGCGATGCGGGTTGGATTGCTCACGAGATTCTGGGGATCGCTGGGAATGGCGCTCGGCGCCGTTTCGCTCCTGCCGGGATTCCTGTTCCTGACCCTTGTCTGGTTCCTTTACGTCGGCCTTCTTTTCTCCGGACGTATTCCGGGCGGTCGTCCGCCCGCATGGGCCGCCGGTGTTGCCATTCCGTGGCCTGATCCGCGCAAGCCGCAGGGAGCCGAATCGGACGATGACGTGATCGACGGCACCGCCGAAGAAGTTGACGACCATGAAGGTACGACAGCGCCGGAACCTGATGACGCGCCTTCTCCGCAAATCGAACGCCGCAAGCGCAAGAAACGCTCCGACCAATAGCTGTCACGATTCGGGAACCATGTCGTCCCGCGGATTGACTGTTTCTGACTTCATCGAGTTGCCGGTAATCCAGGCGGCGCTTCCCGATCTGGTCGCTGGATCCGATGGCCTCGATGCCGAGGTGCGATGGGTCCACAGCCTCGACGTCCCGGATGTCGCGAACCTCCTGCGGGGCGGCGAGATGATTCTCACCACCGGTGTTTCGATCGGATCTGACGCATCGGCCCAACGGCGTTTCGTGCGTGACCTGGCGGCTGAAGGTGCGGTCGGGATCGTGGTTGAACTGGGATTCGCCTGGCATCGTGAACTTCCGGCCGCGCTGGTTCAGGAAGCCGACCGGCGGGGAATCCCGACAGTTGCTCTCCGGCGAGGCATCCGTTTCGTAGAGGTATCCGAGGAAGTCAACGGCAGCCTCCTGAACAGCGGACATGCGATCGCCCGCCGGGGCGAAGAGCTCCACCGCAACCTCGATGCGCTGGTTCTCGATGGATCCGGGGCCGAGACCGTCCTGGCTGAAGTCGCACGGCTGGTCGGCAACCCGGTGGTGCTGGAGGACGCACGTGGCGAACTGGTTGCTTACAGCTCGACTACCCAGACCGAGGCTTCGGTGGTCGATTCGTGGAGCGGACTCAAGTGGGACGGGCAGGGAACCGGCCAGGCAGAAGGGGCGCTCGCCCTTCCGGTCACGGTCAGGGGGCGCACCTGGGGCAGGGTGATCGTGATCCAGTCAGATAACGAATTCGACCGTTTCACCCCGATCGCGATGGAAAGGGCGGCGGTCGCTGTTGGCCTTGGTTTGATGCGTGGAGGTGAAGAGGATGAGCTGCGGGCACGTTCCCGTGGCAACCTGCTTTTTGAGCTGGCTGCCGGGCTGGTGGACCCGCTGGCAGCAGCCCGCCGGGCATCGACGCTCGGC
>JBAUOE010000189.1:0-4506 GCA_049579585.1 Solirubrobacterales bacterium
CACCTGACCACGCGGTGGTGGACCAGGCGGTCAACCTGACCCGGGAATCAGGCGCGCCCTATGCGGCAGGATTCGTCAACGCATTGCTTCGTCGCACCCTCCGGGAACGCGAAACCGTGATCGCGAAACTAGCCGATGATTCAACCCCGGCAGCCGCGGCGATGGCCCATTCGGCACCCCTCTGGCTGGTCGAAATGTGGTGGAAGCAACTCGGTCCGGAACGGGCACGAACCGTGCTTGCCGCAGCCAACCAGCCAAGTGAACGTGCGCTCCGGGTCAACACCGCCCGGGCGAGCACCGCCGAAATACTTGAAAGGCTGGCCGCCGATGACCTCGAACTCGAGGTTGCTGAGGGGCCGTGGCCACTGGCCCCGCCGGAGCTGCTGATCGCCCGGGGCAGCCTCTCCGAAGCCGAGAAAGCAGCCCAGGAAGGACTGGTCGTGGCCCAGTCGAGGGGATCGGCCGCCGTGATCGAAGTCCTCGATCCCCAGCCCGGCGAAAGGATCCTTGACCTCTGCGCCGGACCGGGCATCAAGACCGGTCAGATTGCCGCCCGGGTGGGTCGCCAGGGAAACATGGTTTCGGTCGAACCGAACGAAGAACGGGCCGATGACGTGGCCGAACAACTCCAGCGACTCGGTTTCCACAACGGCCTGGTTCTCGAAGCCGACGCCCGGCACGGCGAAATACTTTCGACCTTCGACCGGGTGGTGGTCGACGCGCCCTGCTCCGACCTCGGTGCTTTGGCATCAAGACCTGACGCGCGCTGGCGGAAGTCCCCGGCCGTGATCGACCGAGTGGCCAAGCTGCAGGCGGAGATCCTTGATCGTGCCGCCGAATACCTCGAGCCCGGGGGAACCCTGGTGTATTCGACCTGCACCATCTCCTCGGCTGAGAATGCGGAGCAGGCCGCGGCCTTCGCCGATCGCTCCGGACTCGTGCCGGATGACCTCGGCAAGCTCGCTCCCGACCTTGCCGACGCCGGCGATTCCCGCTTCCTCCAGTTGCTGCCGGACCGTGATCGAACCACCGGATTCTTCATTTCACGCTTCAAAAAGCCCGAAACGCCGGTACGGTCGGGATAATGTGCCAATGCCCGGCGATTCGGACAAAGCTTCGGTATCTGTAGACAAACGCCCGACCTGCCCTGGTTGTGGTGAACCGTGGCTCAGACCAACCCAGCTTCCCGGCCGGTTTCGCTGCGTGTACTGCCTTTCCCGATTCGAACTTGTTTCGCAATGTCCCGACTGCGGCGAGCATCAGACCATCGCCAGAATGAGTACAACTGAAGATATGACCTGTCAGTCCTGTGGCGGCTCCATGCTGAGGCCGATATGAGTTCCGTAAACCGCGAAGCTTTCGATGGCATCCGTATCGCACCATCAATTCTTTCGGCCGATTTCGCCCGGCTGGGCGCAGCGATCGAAGAGGTAATGGATGCCGGCGCCCGGGTGATCCACTTCGATGTGATGGACGGCGATTTCGTGCCACCAATCACTATCGGTCCCCTGGTTGCCTCCGCGATCGCCGATCAGGTCCATCAGGCCGGTGGAGTGCTTGACGTCCACATGATGGTAAATCGGCCCGAGCAGCAGATCGAGGACTTTGCCAAGGCGGGTGCTGACAGCATTACCTTCCACTACGAAGCAACACCGCATGTCCATCGTCTGCTTGGCGCGATTCGCGAACTCGATTGCCTGGCCGGGGTGGCGATCAACCCGGGAACCCCGGTTGACGCGATCTCCCAGCTCGACGGCATGGCGGACATGGTCCTGGCAATGAGCGTCAATCCGGGCTGGGGCGGACAGAAGTTCATCGGGTCGTCACCCGAGAAGATCGGCCGGATGCGCCAGCTGCTTGGCGAGACCCTGATCGAAGTTGACGGCGGGGTGGACGCCCGCACTGCCGGGTCGGTATCGGCCGCCGGAGCAAGCCTTCTGGTGGCCGGATCAGCGATCTTCGGCAAAGACGATCCAGCCCAGGCTTACGCCGACATTCACGCTGCCGCCGAGGCCGGTTCGAGTTGAACTAGAGGTTGCCCTCTTCCAGTCCGGCCAGGCGCGTTTCGATCTCCTGTGCCGAACCGGCTGTCGGTACATCCGCCGCGATTCCGTGGGGCTTTCGGTAAATCAGGAAAAGCGACAGCAGCAGAAGCAGGGCGGTCAGCGAAAAGCCGATCTCGACCCGCAGGTTGCCGTCGCTGATGAATGGCAGCAGCGTCCAGACGATGAAAAAGGCGGCGCAGCTGATCCATCGGATCGATGATCGCCTGGCCTGACCCTGGGCCAGACAGGCCTGATTGACGGTTACTGCCAGAAGGTAGAGGCCCATGCCCGCGGTCACCAGAAGCAAGCCGAGACGGTCATAGGTGAACTTGTCGGAGAACGCGATCTGCATCAGTTGCGGGCCGGCAATTGCCATGACGATCGCGGACACCGCCGTGAAAGCGACAATGCCGAGCGAAACAACGTTCACCGAACGGTGGAATTGCCGCTCTGATTCCTCATCCGTGCTCGAATGAAGAGCGGTGAGGTGAGGCAGGATGCTGGTCGATACAGCCTGGAAAAGCTGGAGCGGAGCCCGGGCGATCATCAGCACGTTGAAGATGTAACCGGCTGCCGCCACCCCTTCGATGCCCCGAACCACCAGGGGCCCCGCGTTCAGGAACACCTGCTCGCTGAACATGATCAGGAACAGCGAACCGACGAACCCGGCCCCGTGCGAGAACGAAAAGTCATCCGGGTCCGCTTCCTGACTGCCGGATTTCTCGGCGAAAGCGGCACGTTCGGCTTTCTCATGCTTCGATCGCCGGGCGATTGCGAAAGGAACAACCAGCAGGCTGAGCAGCGGGGCGGCAACGATGCCGATCGCGACCATCGACTGCCCGCTCAGGATGCCGATCGCGACCAGCAGGGCGAACATCGTGCGGAAGAGCGACTCGGAAAGGATCAGGGCGGTAAAAAGCCCGAACTGTTGATGCCCGGCCAGATAGCCGCGGGCGAAATAGCTGGCGGCATAAAACAGGACCGATGTGAAGAAAACCCAGTAGAGAACCGAGTTGCCGGCCAGAAGACCGTTCTCGAGAGGCTCCTTGAAGATCAGGGCGATGATCGCGAAAGCGACCCCGAGCCCGATCTGGATCCGGGTTGCCACCTTTACCGGCCCGGCGTCACTCTGACCCAGTTCGATGTTTTCCGAGATGTGCCGCGAGAGCAGCTGGTCAACCGGACGGTAAAGGGTCGAGACGGTGATGAACACGGCCGACCAGAGGACTGCGATCTCACCGTATTCATCGGCCGAAAGATCATGCGACGCGATCAGGAAATAGGCATAGGTGAGGAGCCCCGTGAGGCCGACCCCGATCGTCAGCAACCCGGCCGTTTTGCCGTAATCGCGGGTGCTGGAATTTGCCGGATCGGCTGCTTGCCGCTCGACCGGACCTGAACCAGTGTCCGATTCGGACTGGTTGGTGTCAGGGGCGGTTTCGGGCTTCTTGTCCAAGGGTGGGCTAGACCGGCGTGCGGTCGCGAGGAGGATCGAGCTGGTGGGTCGGTTCGACCTCCAGTTCGAGTTCGATCCGTCTCACTCTTTCAAACACCCGCTGGGTCATGACCCTTTGCCCCGCCAGAAGGTCCCCGATGATGCCCAGGGCGAACAGCTGGATGGAAACGATGAAGAGCACAGCTCCGAGCAGCAGGGACTGGAGGTGGCCGTCACGGTCACCATTGAAGATCCAGTCGATGAGGAACGGCATCCAGGCCGCGATGGCGGCGATACCGGCGATGGCACCAAGTCCGAAGAAGACTTTCAGGGGCTCGTACCTGGTGTAGATCCGCATGATCGCGACCCCGTTCCGGCGCACATACGCCGAAGTCGATCCGAAGAGGCGTGATTCCCGGGTCTTCTCGTTGGTGCTGATCGAAACCTCATCCACAGCGACCCTGGTCTTGCCGGCCTGGATAAGGCTTTCAAGCGTGTAAGTGAAATTATCGACCACCAGCAGCTGCAGGGCGGCCTCACGGTTGTAGGCACGGAAGCCCGAGGTCGCGTCGGTGATTTCAGTGTCGGAAAGGCGGCGCACGACCCAGCTTCCGACCTTCTGCAGAATCTTCTTCGAAGGGGAGAAATGATCGATCGCGGCGACGTCGCGGTCACCGACAACCATCTCGGCCCGGCCCTCGAGCACCGGCTGGATCAGCAGCGGGATGTCTTTCCCGGAGTACTGATTGTCAGCATCGGTATTCACCACGATGTCGGCTCCGAGCTTCAGGCAGGCATCTAGTCCGGCCTGGAAACCGGTCGCCAGGCCACGATTGTTCGGCAACTTGATGATGTGGTCAACACCGCATTCCAGAGCCACTTCAACAGTTCTGTCGGTGGATCCGTCATCGATCACCAGGGTCTCGATTTCGTCGACTCCATCGATCTGCCGCGGCAAATCGGCAAGGGTCGCCGGGAGGTTTTCCTCCTCGTTGAGACACGGGATCTGGATGATTACCTTCATAA
>JBAUOE010000190.1:0-3689 GCA_049579585.1 Solirubrobacterales bacterium
GAGGAGGCCGCCAAGTATGTGCGCATCATGGCCACCGGCCGGTCGGATTATCCGAACCAGATCAACAACGTGCTCTGCTTCCCCGGCATCTTCCGCGGCGCGCTCGATGCCGGAGCACCGCAGATCACCGAAGAGATGAAGATGGCTGCCGCCCGCGGCATTGCCAGCGTGGTCAGCGATGACGACCTGTCCGAGGACTACATCATCCCCTCCGTATTCGACCGTGATGTCGCCCCGATGGTGGCCGCGGCAGTGGTCGAGGAAGCCAAACGATCCGGGGCCGCCCGCTTCTCGGTCGAAACTGGCGCTTTCACAACCCTCGGTTAGGTACCGCGGAGGATCAGGCGCCGGTTTCTTCGTAAGGAATCCGGCTGATCTCGAGAACTTCGCCTATCTCGGACCATTGAACGGGGCCCCCAAGACGGGCCAGCGGCTGAAGTTTGTGGATGTCCGGCCAGCCGTCGGTGAGCACCGCTTCGTCGACTGCCACATGTTTGAGGCGGCCAAATACGACCACGGATTCACCGAAGTCCCTGGTTCCTTCGGTGGCGCACTCGAGTGCGACCGGTGAACTCGCAACCCTCGAGGGCCTGACCGAGACGGAAGGTTCACGCTCCAGTCCCAGAGCCTCAAATTCATCGACTTCGGGCGGGTAATTCGTACCGGAAGCGTTGACCTTCTCGAAGTTTTCCCGGTTGGCCAGGTTGACCACGAACTCTCCGGTTTCGACAGCGTTTCGCAGGGAATCCTTGTGCCCGACCGAGGTGAACTGGATGATCGCCGGCTCCGCACTGGCGATCGTGAACAGCGAATGTGGGGCCAGGTTTTCGACTCCTTCCTTCGAGATCGTTGAAACCCAGGCAATCGGCCTGGGAACAACCACCGAGGTCAGGATTCCGTAGAACCTGCGTCCCTGCCCGGCGTCATATGGCATTTCCTGCCTCATGAACGAACGACCAGGCAGTGCTGCGAAAAGCAAAGTGTTGCCTGATCTAAGTGACACCTTCGGATCGGACTAGAATAGTCGTAATGACACAAAAAGTCACTTCTGAAGCCACAGGCAGGCGAATTCTCGTAACCGGCGCTTCGGGGTTGATCGGTTCCGGTCTCTGCAACGCTTTGCTCGACCGGGGCGACCGGGTCGTGGCCCTGAGCCGAAATCCAGAAAAGGCTGAACAGGCCCAGCCGAGAGTCGAATGGCATGGCTGGGAATCGACCATGGAGCGTCCGCCCTCGGAATCACTCGAAGGCACCGATGCGGTGATAAACCTCGCCGGAGAGCCGATAAACCAGCGCTGGAACGATGATGTGAAGGACCGGATCGCGAGATCCAGGATCAAGGCGACGAAAAACCTCGCTGACGCCATCGCCACCGTGAACGATCCGCCGAAGGTGTTCATTTCCGGTTCGGCAATCGGCTATTACGGCGATCGTGGCGACGAACTTCTGTATGAAGACGCCGAACCGGGAACCGATTTCCTTTCCGGTGTTGTGACGCGCTGGGAAGACGCGGCCAACTCAGCGGCCGATGACAATCTGCGTGTGGCCACGATCCGCACCGGTCATGTGCTTGACCCGCGGGGTGGCCTGCTCGGTGAACTGCTCACCCCTTTCAAGCTTGGTGTCGGCGGACCTATCGGTAGCGGCAAGCAGTACATGTCGTGGATCCACCGCAATGACGAAATCGGGATCCTGCTCTGGGCGATCGACAACGAAGCGGCCAGCGGACCGGTGAACGCGACCGCGCCCAACCCGGTGACCAACAAGGAGTTCTCGAAGATCCTTGGCAAGACCCTGGGACGCCCGGCGATCGCCCCGATTCCCGGTTTCGCGATCAAGGCGCTGCGCGGTTCCGAATTCGGTGGTGTGCTTACCGAAGGCCAGCGGGTATTTCCCCGCACGGCGACCGACAACGGCTACGAGTTCAAACAGCCCGAACTGGCCGGCGCGATGGCCAACCTGCTCAAGAAGTAGCTATGAGAATCGGAATCATCGGGGCTGGAAACATCGGGCAGGCAATCGCCACCCAGATGCTGAGGGCCGGTGAACAGGTACTGATCGCCAACAGCCGCGGACCGGAGACCCTGGAAGAAGTAGTTGAAGGCCTTGGATCTGGCGCCAGGGCCGGCACGATCAGGGAAGCCGCTGCCTGTGACGTTGTCGCGGTCGCGGTGCCGTGGGACCACATCCCGTCAGCCCTGGACGGCCTGCCAGATTGGGACGGACGGATCGTGATCGACGCGAACAATGCGGTCGCCCCGCCGACCTACGAAGCGATCGACCTTGGTGAGCGCAGTTCCAGCGAAGTTTTCGCCGAACTGGTGCCCGGCGCCCGGGTGGTGAAAACAGCGAACATCCTGCTGGCAGCGGTACTGGCCGAAAACCCTGTCCTGCCGGAGGGCCGAAGGGTGCTGTTCATCTCCGGTGATGCCCGCGAAGCGAAAGACACCGTTGCCGGACTCTTCGAAAAGGCCGGTTTTCGCATGATCGACGTCGGTCGACTCGCCGACAGCAGAATCCATCAGTTTCCGGGCAATCCGCTCGCCCGCAGCCTGATCGCGGTTGACTGAACCCGTTCAGTCGAAACCCCAGCTGAAATCGTGGCCGGCATAGAGAGTGACCGGGATCGTTCCCCCTCCCGCGTTGCTGCTGCGCAGGCTGAACCGCAGGGACCTGAACTTTCCGCGGGGAATGTTTGCGGGCACTTTCACTCGAAAGCCGAACTTCCGGCGTTTGAGCGGTCCGACCGATTTGATGTCAAGGCATTTGACCCCGCGCAATGCTTTTTTCGAGAAACGGTTCGTCCTGATCGGACAGACACGAATCTCCCTGGCAGCGATATCACCGAAGTTCAGGATGTCCATCGGCAACCACCGTTTCCGGCCCGGGGTTGACTGGACCGGCCAGTCCCGGACGCTGAAATAGAGCTGGGCCTGGCTTTGGTGGGGCCCGTCGGTGTAGCTGAAGCGCTGGATCCGGCTGCCGCCCTTGTCACCGACGAGGAAGGTTCCGTCGGGGTCCGTGGCGAGCGGGCCGATGCCGCGGAATCGGCCCGGGCCTCCGCCGCTGCTGCCGATCTGATCGAGGAACTGTCCGTCGGCATCGAAGACCTGTACCCGATCCAGGTATTCATCGGTGACGTACACCTGCCCCTGGGCGTCCACCGCGATTCGGGACGTTTCCCAGAACTTTCCGGGGCCGAGTCCTTCCCCTCCCCATTCTTCGAGGAACTTGCCTTGCGGGCCGAACACCTGTACCTGGGAAGAAACCGATTCGATGATGTAGATGCGACCGTCGGGTCCGACCGCCAGATCCCGTGGCAGGAGAAACCGACCGGAGCCGAATCCCTGCCGGCCGAACTTGCCCAGGTAGCTGCCGTCCGGTGAAAGGCGAAAAATCGTGGCCTTGAGCCAGTCAAGCACGTAGATCGTGCCGTCCGGACCCGATTTGATGGCTGACACCTCGTCAGGCTGGCCCGCCTTCTTCGGGAAGTTGAACCGCCACGGTTTGAGGCGCTGGCCTCCGCCGGTGTAACGCTCCAGCTTTCCATCTACCGCCACGATCACGGTCCCGTCTGAATCAACGGTGATTGCTGATGGCCGTTCTCCCTGGATCCTCCAACGGCCTCCGATCGCCCCATCCGCGGCGTATTTCACGATCTGGTTGCGGCCTTCGGTGAGCATGTAGGC
>JBAUOE010000191.1:0-2503 GCA_049579585.1 Solirubrobacterales bacterium
GAGGACGAACCGGACCTGATCAAAGCCAGGCTCGCTGAAATGCGTGCCTGGAGAAAGGACGCCCAGCCATCGGGGATCAAGACCTTCGGGTCGACCTTCATGAACCCGGACGATTCCCGGGCCGAGGGTCGCTCCTCAGGTCAACTGCTGGATGCTGCCGGCTGCCGGGGACTGACCGTTGGTGGCGCCCGTCTGGCGGAAAAGCACGCGAACTTCGTCGAGAACATGGGTGAAGCAACTACCGCTGACGTGATCGCGGTGATGGCCGCAGCCAAACGCCGGATCCGGCAGGAATTCGGAATCGAGCTCGAACCGGAAGTTCAGGTCCTGGGCAACATCGACTGGCCGCAGGACTGGGGCGGTCCGGTTGGCTAAAGCCCTCAACTCGGTCCAGCGAACGGCCGCCCTGGCCAGACGCCGCGAACAACGCCGACGTCGGATAGTGATCCTGGTCGCTTTCCTGATGGTCGCCGGAGTCGCCGTGTTCGCGGGCTATCAGTACTGGTTGCGGGACTCACCTCTCGTTGAGATCCGCAACCTGACCATCGAAGGGGTTTCCTCCCATACCGAAGAAGGTGGGCAGATCACCGATGCGATCGACCTCGCGGCGAGTGAAATGACGACGTTGCACCTCAAACCGGAGGTCCTTGATGAAGAACTGTCCAGGTTTCCCCGCGTTCAGTCAGCGACGATCGATGGCAGCTTTCCGGGAAGTGCCACGGTGACAGTTGCTTTGCGAAGCGACGGTTCGGTTTTCGATACGGGAGCGGATGAGCTCCTGATTGCCACCGACGGGACCGTTCTCGGTACCGCTGGCGCCGGAACCGAAACGCTGCCACGGATCGAGGCAGGCGATCCGCCAGCTGGCAGCATGGTCGAAGGCCGAACCCTGACCCAGGCGCTGGTCCTTGGCGCGGTTCCAAGCGAGCTGAGGTCTTTCACTGAAACCAGCGATTTCGGGGAGGACGGGGTCGAGGTGACCATGTCGAACGGCATGGTCCTGTTGTTCGGCGATGCGTCCAATTCCGACCAGAAATGGAAGGCGGCGGCTTCGGTGATCGCCGACCCGGAAGTGCCAGCCACGAGTTATGTAGATCTGTCGGTGCCGCGCCGTCCGGCAGTTCGCAGCCTGGACGATGCGGTTTCTGACGAAGAAGTGGCGCCGGAAGAGGTAGTTGAGCCAGTCCCGGAAGGTTGATCGAAGATCCGACTTAACTGGCTCCCGGTGGACGATTCAGGTGGGGAGGGCAGGCCGTATCCGGTCGACCATCCCTAACCCTCGATCACAGCTAGAGGGTATTAAAACCCTAAAGTGAGGGTCGAGTCTTTGCTCTGCACGACCTCGTGCGACGCGTTGACACATGCGATGATATGCCATACGTTGAGCGCAATTTCCGAGAACCGGGCGGCTTCTTCAACCCTGAAGTATGGCTGCAGGTTCGTTTGTCGGAAGCATCAACTCACAACTCAGAGTCGCCCTTCGGCTCACCTTTCATAACAAGGCTCAACTCAAGCAACAGGATTCGGATCGGGAGATGGAAACCACCTATCTAGCGGTAATCAAAGTCGTCGGATGCGGCGGCGGCGGTACCAACGCAGTCAGTCGCATGGTCGATGCAGGAGTACGAGGCGTCGAATTCATTGCGGTCAACACTGACGCCCAGGCCCTACAGGCTTGCGACGCCGACATCAAAATTTCAATCGGACAGGAACTCACCCGCGGCCTCGGTGCCGGCGGCAAGCCCGAAGTCGGGGCAGGCGCTGCAGCCGAAACCCGTGACGAGATCAAGGAGGCACTCAAGGGTGCCGACATGGTGTTCGTGACGGCTGGCGAGGGCGGAGGAACCGGAACTGGTTCCGCCCCGGTCATCGCCGAGATCGCCAAAGAAGAAATTGGCGCCCTCACGGTCGGAGCGGTCACCAAGCCCTTCGAGTTCGAAGGCAAGAAGCGCATGCAGAACGCGATGGAAGGCATCGAGAAGCTGCGCAATCACGTCGACACCCTGATCATCGTGCCGAACGAGAAGCTGCTCCAGGCTGTCGAGCGACGCACCAGCGTGCTCGACGCATTCAAGATGGCCGATGACATCCTCAGGCAGGGAGTTCAGGGCATTACCGACCTGATCACCATTCCCGGGCTGATCAACCTCGACTTCGCCGACGTGCGCACGATCATGCGCGACGCCGGTTCGGCCCTCATGGGAGTCGGATCCGGTCAGGGCGAAAACCGGGCGATCGACGCCGCCAAGGCAGCGATCACTTCACCCCTGATCGAAGAGTCGATCAAGGGCGCCACCGGAATGCTGCTGAACATCACAGGTCCGGAAGAACTCGGCCTGTTCGAAGTCAATGAAGCGGCCCAGTTGATTCAGGAAGAGGCAGATCCCAACGCCAACATCATCTTCGGCTCGGTCGTTGATCAGTCGATGGTGGATGAGGTGCGGGTCACCGTGATTGCGACCGGTTTCGAAGGCTTCGAGCTTCTCGCTCGTTCGCCTCAGAG
>JBAUOE010000192.1:0-41747 GCA_049579585.1 Solirubrobacterales bacterium
GCAAGAACCCGAAGGAACTCACCGCCCGTGGCGTGATCGTTTCGGCCGGTGCGCTCGGCACCAACAGCCTGCTGGCCAACTGTGTGGATTCCGGGGCGTTGCCGCGCCTCTCGGAACGGGTCGGCCAGGTGGTCCGGACCAACTCGGAATCGATCCAGGCGGTCACCGCTCCGGACGACAGCCGTGATTTCTCGCGGTCGGTGGCAATCACCTCGAGCATCTACCCCGATCCCGATACCCACATCGAAGTCGTGACTTACGGCAAGGCCGGCGACATCATGAGCCGCATGTTCACGATCATGACCGCGAACGGTTCGAACCTGACCCGGCCGGTCAAATGGGTCGGCGCGATGCTCAAACATCCCGGCCAGACAGCAAAGCTGTTTTTCAGCCCGCGTTACTGGTCGCAGCGCACCGTGATCCTCCTGGTCATGCAGTCACTGGATTCGGCGATGCGCCTGAAGCCCGTGAAGAAGAAGTTCGGCAAGGGCGTGAGGCTCCAGACCGAGCAGGACCCGGAACGCCCCAACCCGACTTTCATCCAGGCGGCCGAAGACGTGACCAAATGGTTCGCGAAAAAGACCGGTGGCATCCCCCAGAGCTCGATTGCCGAATCGACCTTGAACATCCCCACTACTGCGCACATCCTCGGTGGTGCCGTGGTCGGTGGCAGCCCCGAAAACGGTGTGGTTGATGCCGATAACCGCGTCTTCGGTTACGAGAACCTGATGGTCTGCGACGGCGCTGCCGTGCCGGCCAACCCCGGGGTGAACCCAAGCCTGACCATAACCGCGATGACCGAACGTGCGATGAGCAAGGTCCCGCTGGCCGATGGAGTCAGTGAGCCGCTCGACCTGCCGGTCGAAGCCCGTGGTGCGAGGGTCGCCGGCAGCGAAAAGCCGGTCGAAGCACCGGCCGTCTCCGAGACGGCCGACACCTGGACGAGTATCGAATGAGACCCGGCGTCAGCTGACGCCGGACTGCTTCTTCAGGTTCTCAACCGCGGCGGTGAGTTCTTCCACCCCGTAGGCGCCTTCAATCCGCTGCTGGATCTTGCCGTCCTTGCCGATCAGGAAAGTCCAGGGCTCGGTCTGGAGGCCGTACGGTCCGAGCTGGGGACGCAAGCCTTTGCTCGGGTCGTTGTCGTTGTAGATCTCCATGTGAAGGAACTGGACGCCGTCGCCGACTTCGGCTTTGACCTGTTCGTTGACGTCGGTGACCGGACCGCAGACCCGGGACTGACACAGCGCCGGTGTGGCGAAGGTCAACACGATCGGTTCCTCGCCGACAACATCCTTGAAGTCCGCGTCATGCATGCTGGATGGGGGCTGGCGGGTGTCGATGCTGGCCAGGTCACCACCGACGCTTGCCGCGGTCGGCGTGCTGATCACCGGTGCTTTGTCCTTGACCGCCGCGACGTTCGGGAACTGGCCCACTGTCGGGCTGGGAAGCCGGCTCGCTTCGGAACCGTCCTCGCCTTCGATCACTGCCATCGCCAGCCAGGGACCATTGCGGTTGAAGTTCACGTCGTCAGCCACGTAGACGGTGGTGGCCTCGCCGGGGCCGGTTACGCCCTTCGAACGAAAGGCGGGCTTTGTCTCAAGGGAATCGACCCGGGCGGGGATTGGACCTTCAACCGGTGAGTTCGCCGACTTGGCGAAATAGAGGGCGACCTCGGCATCGTCGACCTGTTCTCCATCAACTTCGAACACTCCGAAGGGGTAACGGTTCTTGCCGACTTCGAAAGCGGACGCCGCCGGCGATACAACCAGGTCGCTGGGGGTCTGCTCGTTGTAGAACTCCTCGATCGTCAGGCCTTCGGCCGACGGGAACTCCGCAGCGGTCGGGGCGGGCCGGGCAGTCTCGTCACCTTCGGAGCTGCCGCCACAGGCGGTCGCGCCAAGGGCGAGCAGGCCGGATACAGCAATAACGAGCAGCGGAAATTTTCTCGAGGTCAAATTCATCGAAGGCTGAGGCTACCGCAGCGGGTTTCATGAAACATAAAAGGGCGGCCCCGATGGGACCGCCCTTTCGAACTCAAGTCCCGGCAGGCCGGGAGTGCCGTCAGCCCTGGGCTGCGGCGAGACGCTCGGCGACGTAGTCCCAGTTGACCACGTTGAAGAACGCTTCGAGGTAATCCGGACGCTTGTTCTGGTACTTCAGGTAATAGGCGTGCTCCCAGACGTCGGCACCGAGAAGCGGGGTCAGGCCGTCAGCGAGCGGCGTGTCCTGGTTCGGGGTGGAGACGATCGAAATGGCGCTGCCGTCGGAAACGAGCCAGACCCATCCGGATCCGAACTGTCCGACGCCGCCAGCCTTGAACTTCTCCTTGAAGTCGTCGAACGAGCCAAAGGCGGAGTCGATCTGTCCGGCCAGGTCGCCGGTCGGGGCACCGCCACCGTTCGGGCTGAGCATCTGCCAGAAGAGCGAGTGGTTGTAGTGGCCACCGGCGTTGTTGCGGACCGGACCCTGCTTGTCGGCGGGCAGTGAGTCAAGGTTCTTGAGGACGTCTTCGATGTCCTTGTCGGCCCATTCAGTGCCTTCGAGGGCGGCGTTGGCCTTGTCGACGTATGCCTGGTGATGTTTGTCGTGGTGGACCCGCATTGTCGCTTCGTCGATGTGCGGTTCGAGGGCGTTGTAGTCGTAAGGAAGATCAGGTACTTCGTAAGCCATTTGGCACTCCTTGGTCATTGACTGGATATCTGCACCTAGCCTAACGATCCGCCGGTCCCGGCAAGCCACGGGTAGAGGCAATCTGCGCGCCGTCGGCATGCGGGTTGCCGCCGCTCCGGTCCGGTTCCCGCTCAGGGGCGTTTCCGGAGGACCAGTCCGGAGATCAGGGCACTGGCCCCGATGATCCCCAGGCTGAACAGGATCATCGTGTGGTAGCCACTCATGAAGGCCAGTCGCGCACCTTCTATCAGTGGTTCAGCCATGGTTGTCGGCATCTTCTGGGCGATGTCGATCGCCCGGCTGAGCGATTCCCGGGCGGTATCGATCCCGACCGAACTGACTCCCTGGATTGGCCCGACGTTCGAGCTGTAGGCGATCGCGAGAATCGAACCGAGAACAGCGACTCCGAAGCCGCTGCCGAGGTCATAGGCGGTCTCTTCGATCGCGGAAGCGCCACCGGCTTCGTCGGCCGGCACCGACGAGATGATTACGTCGTTCGCGGCGACCAGCGCGACTTCCAGGGCGAAGCCGATCAGCATGAACGACGGCCAGAGCAGCCAGTACTGGTCTTCGAGTCCGAGGGCGAGCATCGGCAGGAGCCCGAGGGTGGTGCTCCCCAGGCCCAGGGTGATCGTCCAGCGGGTGCCTAGCCGCGAAAGGACTTTCGCGGCCAGGAGGCCGCCGACGATGGTCGCTCCCATCAGTGGCAGCAGCCGGACTGCCGCGGCCAGCGGTTCGAGTCCGAGCACCAGCTGCAGGTACTGCGCCCCGAAGAACTCGATTCCGACCAGCCCGAACATCGACAGAAAGACGCAGCCGACCGCCACCGAGAATTCCCTCGAGGCGAAAAGGCGCACGTTGAGCAGCGGCCTTTCAGCGGCCAGCTGGCTGCGCGTGAACCGCCACAGCGCGAAAGCGCCGACTACAACCGCGATCACGGCCTTGGGGTTGTCGAAGCCGTAGCGCGCTCCTTCCTTGAAGCCAAAGGCGATCCCGAGGATGCCGATCGCGGCGATCACCACTGCGGCCGTGCTCCAGGGCGGCGGGTTTTCCGCCCGGCTTTCGGGCAGCAGCCGGATCGCGAACGGGGTGACCAGGATCAGGATCGGCACGTTGATCAGGAAAACCGAACCCCACCACCAGTGTTCGACCAGGAAACCGCCGATCAACGGACCGATCGCGGCTCCGCTGGCACTGGTTGCACTCCAGATTCCTACAGCCCGGATTCTTTCATCACGGTCACGAAAGACGTCACGGATGATCGCCATGGTCGGCGGCATGATCATTGCGCCGCCGACACCGAGCAGGGCCCGGGCGGCGATCAAGGCCTCGGCCGTGGGCGCAAAGGCGGCCGCGATTGAGGCCACGCCGAATACCGCAAAGCCGGCCAGCAGCATTGATTTGCGCCCGAGTCGGTCACCGGCCACGCCGGATGCGAGCAGGAGCGGTGCCGCGACCAGCGGGTAGACGTCGATGATCCAGAGCAGCTGGAGGGCGGTCGGGTCGAGGTCGTTGGAAATCGCCGGCGCGGCGACGTGCAGCACGGTGAAGTCGATGACCACCACGAGCAGGGCCGAGCAGAGGACCGCCAGGATTGCCCAGCGGTTGGGATGTGAAAGCTTGGACTCAACCATGGTTACCCCTGGGGCCGGGCGCAGACTCCATCGAGGAACGATGTGCGGACGAGGCGCGGCACGTCGCGCGCACCGGAGAATCCTTCATCGACCATGTACCAGGCGGACATGACCTGTGATCCGAGCGAATACGCGAGCCAGCGGGCCGGCAGGTCCGGTCGGAATTCCCCCTGGTCCTGACCGCGGGAGAAGAAACCCTCGAGGCGAACGTCCTGGGCCTCGATGCCTGCATTCAGCTCGGGCACCTTTTCCAGTTGCGGTGTCGCGATCAGCAACCAGTAGGACTGGGCCAGCGGATAGGAATCCTCGATCAGCTGATCGAAGGCAGGCAAAACCGGGCCTTGATCGATTCCAACCTGGTCGAATACGGTGTTGACCTGAGCCAGCAGCCAGCCGTAGACGGCTTCGAGCATTTCGTCGCGGCTGCCGAAGACCCGGTGGAGCGTCGCCCGGCTGATCCCGGCGGCCGCGGCGATTTCACCGGTGGACGCGCCGTGGTTGGCGGTCAGAGCGTTGGCGACGTTCCTGAAGAGCTGTTCTCGATCCTGTTCCATCTGAAACAGAAGTGTACTAGATGAGACACTTTTGTCTCAGCGAGTGACTGGCAGGAGCCGCTCACCGGTTTTCTTCGACGACTTGCATTTCGCGGCCTTGATCGGGCCGTAGCGTCGCAATACAGCGGGGAGTTTCAGATTCGCCTTGACCGATTTTTTCCTTATCCCCACCACCTTCGCCGTACGGGCCACCGACCCGGTTCGTCTGTGAACGCGTTTCACTCGTTTCATCAGCTTGATTGCCGTGGCCGGGAATCGCGCCGGCGGCAATTTGCCGGAACTGGGTTCCTCTCCGTAGGACCGAATTCCCTGCAGGATCTGCCGGTTGGAGAAAAAGCCATCGCGGGAATCACGAAGAACCAGAAAATAGTTCGATCCTGAAATCACACCGGTGTAGGAATAACCGTCGCCCTTGCTGGAAAAGTACGGAACCCCGCGAGCCTTGCCCATCTTTTCCCCGACGAGGGAGCCGAGGTTGCGGACACGACAGATCGAGAACTCCAAAGTTTCGAATCCCGGACCGCATTTCCTAGGCTGGTAAAAGGCGCAATCCGTGTAAAACCGGTCAGCGAACGGCTGATCAGGGTAGGGGCCCGCCGTGCCGGCATATAGCTGGCCATTGAACTCGTCCCCGAGCCAGAGTCCGGTCACCTTCCCGTAGTACTTCGCAGGAATCGAAACCTCCTGGAGGACCGGGCGTTCCCGGTCGCCACAGCCGCCCGGAGATGTCGCCGGTCCGGTCGTTTCGTTCCAGGTCGGCATCGTGCTTTCCGGGGTGCCGTTGGTCAGCCAGGTCAGACATTGCCCGTCCGGCTCAACCGTGTAGATCTCGTAAGCATTGACCGACGTCGGCATGTTGCGATTGCTCGCGAAAACGATCCGGGATCCGTCGGCGGACCATTCAGGAGCGATCGCGCGGCCATTGCTTTTCAGCAGCTTCCTGGGGCTGGTGCCGTCGGCGTCGGCGACAATCAATTGGCCCGATGTCTCGCAGCCGAAGGTGCCGCAGACTTCGTCGTCGCCGGTGTTGCGTTCGCTGTAGACAATTTTCGTTCCGTCAGGCGACCAGTCTCCGCCCAGCGACGATTTGTTCACCAGGGTGGTCTTTCCCGTTGCGAGCTCGGCGATTTCCAACCGACCATCGCGGAGAAAGGTGGAATCATCTGCCCGTACGAACAGGACCCTGGATCCGTCTGGCGAGAGTTCTGGTACAGAGACTGCCTGCGCGGACTGCCAACGCTTCTTGACAGTGCGGGTCTTGAGTTTGAAGATGATCCTGCGGTCGCTGCCGTCGGGCTTGACCGAGATGATCGTCCCGGTCTGCTTATTACCTCGGGTCCGGTAGTACGCCGCAATCAGCCGCTCACCATCGGGGGTCCAGCTCGGCGATGAGTACCGATTGTTCCGGTCGCTGGCCAGGATCGTTTCGACACCGCTGCCATCAACGTTGGCAGTCATTACATCGGCCATATAGCTGGTGTAGCTGTCACCCGAACGCCGGTTCATGAACACGATCGCCTGACCGTCCGGGGAGACCGCGGGTTCGGCGTAGCCGAGGTCAGTCGCCTCCACTTTCGCGAATCTTGCGGCCAGCACCTGACGTTCCGTGCCATCGGCCCGCATCGAAACGATCCGGCCGGCATTTGAGAAAACGACCGATGCCTTCTCGGGCAAGGGAGGCGGGGTCAGGGCCGAAGCCGGACCGGGCCCGGTTGAGCCAGCAATCAAGAAAAGCGAAACTGCCAGAAACAGGCCGGAAAATCGTTTCCCCAAGCAAGTCAAGTGAATCTCCCTATTCGAACAGCATTCCGAAGGTGCTACAGACTAGATAACCCGGGAGAAGCCGGAAGTTTCCAATTGGAGGTGGCGCAAGAAAGGGACCGCAGGTGTCCCTTAATTGCCTTACCTCCCACCGATCGCCCCAACCCTCGGCCATTCACCGTCCGCCGGCCAGTCCTGCAACAGGAAAGGCCGCCCTGGAGGCGGCCTTTCCTGCGTAACTGCGGAGCCGAAAGGCTCCATCAACATCGGGGCGCCCGGATTCGAACCGGGGGCCTCACCGACCCGAACGGTGCGCGCTACCAGGCTGCGCCACGCCCCGAGAAAAACGAGCCTACCGAACCTTGTCTATCGCTTGCTCTAGGGCTTGGAGGTCAGGGGCTTCCATGAGCATCTCGGTGCCGGCCGGTCCGGACACGAGGAAGGCCGGTGCGTCGGTGATTTTAAGGTCGATCGCCTGCTTGTCGTCGTCTTCGAGGCCACGGGTCATCTCGCTGTCGGGCTTGACCCCTTCGTCGAAATCCTCTTTCCACTGGAAGATGTCCAGGTAACGGATTCCACCGGCGATCGTTTCGAGGAATTCATCATCGAGGCGCGCTTCTTTGGCCGCCTCCTGGTTGCGAACCATCAGGTAGGCGTATTGCCAGCCATACCCCTGTTCCGCCGCAGCCTGGATCCCGTAGAAGCTTCTTTCGGTCGCGTTGACGGTCAACGAACGATTCCTGAGCAGCAACTGGACATCACCGTTCCGCACCTGTGTGGTCACGATCGGCGGGATCGTCTCGAGGAACTGGTCGGCGTAGGTGGAACTCTGCACGTCAACGAAGTACTGGACCTGAACCGGAGCGTCGGCCACCCCGAGCCGGTCTTCGAACTGGCGTACGCCACCGAAGATCCGCTGCATGTCACCGACCCCATTGACGTCCTTGAATTCCTGGCTGGGCTCCCGGGTGGAGATCCCGAAGATTCCGACCGCCAGTCCGAGGATCCCGGCGAGCAGCAGCAGGATCACCCAGATCCGGCCCGAACGCCTTCCGTCCGGCAGAGTCTTCGGCTGAACCGGGCTCATCCGGCCACTGATTTGTAATAGCGGACCGCGAGGCCGGTCCAGAGCATGCGGAAAGCTTCTTCGATGTCGATAGCTTCGACCTCCGAATACTGACGCAGTCCCTGTTCTTCGATTGCCACGCTGCGTTCGATCACGTCATCTACCAGTTCCGGATTGCGGTCGGAGAAATAGGCACCCATGGAGTAAAGGTCGGTATCCATCAGCGACTCGATGAACGAATCGCTGTCAGTCATGCCTTGAGGGGTTTGCTCTGGTTCAGCCACGACGACCATGTTATGGGGGAGCCACTATATGGTGGCTTTGTGGCCGACCGGAATGAAGTGATCGCCTTTTGTGATGACCTGCTGGAGATCGGGTCTTTCGGCGACTACGGTCCGAACGGACTTCAGGTTCCGGGCTCCGACGAGGTCGGCCTTGTGGCCACCGCCGTATCGGCCCACCTCGATTCGATTACCGCTGCCGCCGATCTCGGCGCCGACCTCCTGGTTACCCACCATGGCCTGTTCTGGGACTTCCATCCACGGGCCCTTTCGCCGGCGATGACCGCCCGCCTGAAGGCAGCTTTCGCGGCTGACCTTTCAGTTGCCGGCTACCACCTGCCACTCGACGCCCACCCCGGGATCGGCAACAACCACCTGATTGCCCGCAAGCTCGGCTTCGACCCGGTCGAGGAAGCCATCGGCGAGGTCAAGGGGCGAAACATCGGTGTTGTCGCCCGTTCAGCCGAAGGAATCGCCGCCGGTGATTTCTTCTCCCTGATCGAACGCGAACTCGGTCGTGAACCACTCGTATTCGCTGAAGGACCCGCCCGAATTCATTCGATCGGCGTGATCACCGGCGCGGGCGCGTCTGACATCCATCAGGCGATCAGCCTGGGCCTTGATGCTTTTATCACCGGCGAACCATCAGAGCACGTGATGGCTGATGCCCGCGAAGGCGGGATTCATTTCATTGCCGCCGGTCACTACGCAACCGAGACGGTCGGGGTGATCGCCCTCGGCAACCTGATTTCAGAACGATTCGGAATCGAACACCGATTCATCGACATACCTAACCCAATCTGATCTGCGAGGATTTTGCGACAGATTTATCGACATGAAGGAGAGGACCATCAACTTGCCTGAGAGTGATCCGTCAAGCAGCCGTTCCAGAACGCTGGCAGACCTGCTGCCCAACGCAGCAGAGGCCCAGGGAAACAGCGGCGCTTTCCTCTTCAAGAATGAAGATGACACCTGGGAAACCACGACCTACAACCAGGTCCTGGCGCAGGTCGAGAACCTCTCGCTCGGACTGATCGATCTCGGGGTTATCCCCGGTGACATGGTTTCGATCCTCGGCAACACCCGCCCGGAATGGACTCTGTTCGATTTCGCGGCAATGACCGCCGGCGCGACCGTGGTTCCGATCTACCAGACCAACTCGGCCGAAGAGTGCGAATACGTGCTCAATCATTGTGGTGCCCGGTTCCTGATCGTCGAAGACGAAGCGCAGCTGGAGAAGATCCGTGAGGTGCGTGACCAGCTGCCGAAGCTCGAACAGGTGATCATGATGGTCGGAGAGACCGAAGATTCGATCTCGATGGCCGAAGTCAGGGAGCGTGGAGCCCGTGGTGACTCATCGGTTTTCCGCAAGCGTTACGAAGCGGTTTCTCCCGATGACGCCTGCAAGATCGTTTACACGTCGGGCACTACCGGCCCGCCAAAGGGCTGTGTCCTTTCCCATGGCAACTATCGCGCCATGCTCGACATGTCGGACAAAGTCAACATTCTCGGTGCCGGAGAAACGACTTTCCTTTTCCTCCCGCTGGCCCATGTTTTCGCTCTCCTGATCCAGTACGGAGTGCTTGATGTCGGTGGTCGAATCGCGTACTGGGAACGTGACCAGTTGCGCATCGTGCCCAGCCTTTCCGAGATCAAACCTGAGCATTTCCCGTCGGTGCCCCGGATCTTCGAGAAGGTTCATGACACCGCGATCGCTTCAGCTACGGCGGAAGGCGGCGCCAAGGCAGCGATCTTCAAATGGGCAATCAAGGTTGGCCGGAAGGTCAACGAGGCGAAAGCCGCCGGCAAGGAACCGGGCTTCCTGCTTGCCAGGAAGCACAGGATCGCCGACAAGATGGTGCTCAGCAAGATCCGGGCGATCTTTGGTGGAAACCTGAAAATGGCGATCACCGGTGCCGCCCCGATCGATCCGGAGATCCTCCATTTCTTCCATGCCGCCGGCGTACCGATTTTCGAGGCGTGGGGCATGACGGAAACGTCAACCGGTGGCGCCGTCAACACGCCGGATGCTTTCAAGATCGGGACGGTGGGACGCGCCCTGCCCGGAATCGAGTTGAAGCTGACCGAAGAAGGCGAGCTGCTGGTCAAGGGCCCGAACATCTTCCAGCGTTATTACAACAACGAAGAGGCGACGAAAGACACTGTTGTCGATGGTTGGCTCCACACCGGTGACCTGGCGTCGATCGACGACGACGGTTTTGTCACGATCATTGGCCGCAAGAAGGAAATCATCATCACTTCAGGTGGCAAGAACATCACCCCGGTGAACATCGAGTCGCTGGTGAAACGCCATCCGTTGGTGTCGCAGTGCGTAGTCATCGGCGACCGTCGTCCTTACCTGATCGCTTTGATCACCCTGGACCAGGAAGCCCTCACCCGTTTCGCTGCCGAGCAGGGAACCCTGGATGAGCCGGGTGCCATGGTCAACAGCCCGGTCGTGCGGGCTGAACTCGAGAAACACATCGAGGAGGTCAACACCCATTTCGCCCCGGTCGAGCAGGTGAAACGGTTCAAGGTCCTGCCGGCCGACCTGAGTCAGGAAGGTGGCGAACTCACCCCCACCCTGAAGATCAAGCGTCCGGTTGTCGCTTCGAAGTACTCCGGCGCGATCGACGACCTGTACAGCGCCTGAGCCCCGGTTCCGCGGCAGCCCGCGGAACCGGCTGAAGGACCCTCTGACCTGAGCCCCTGGCGGGCTCGGGTCAGGTGCAGGCCGCCGAAACAGCGGCCTTCGTTTTGTTCCTGACCTGCTTCTTCTTGCTGACCTTCTTCTTCGCGGTCTTCACTTTCTTACGCAACCTGGTCAGCTTCTTCTTCGATTTCCTGACCTTGGCCGCTTTGCCCGACTTCTTTGCCCGCTTCAGCGCCTTGCTCGCTTTGTTGACTTTTTTGCGGGCCTGCTTGAGCTGCTTCTTGGCGTTGCCGAGTTTCGAGTTGGCTTTTTTGAGGTCGGCCTTCGCCGCCAGGCAGGTCGGTGACTGAGCGAGGTCAACCGTGAAACTGAGGGTCGCGGTGCCGGTGTTACCAACGCTGTCGCTGGCCCTGACCTCGACCGTCCTCACCCCGGCCGCGAGATCGGTGAATTGCGCGGGCGAACCGCAAGCCGCGAACGGCCCCGTGTCCAGCCTGCATTCGAAGCCGGTCACCGGTCCGTCGGCGGTGAAAGTCACGCTGACCGAATCGAGTTCGAGCTTCGCACCGTTAGCCGGCGAGGCGAACGTGATCACGGGAGCGGTCGTATCCAGGTTGAAGTCGAAGGTCGCGAGTCCGGAATTTCCTCCTCCGTCGGTCGCACGCACCTCAAAGGTCCAGATGCCATCGATGAGGGCGGCGTTCGGCGTATGGCTTCCGTCCGGACCGGAGCAGGCGGTGAACGCGGGAGCAACTGCTCCCTGTTCGTAAACCCGGCATTCGAAGCTGACCTGTTCGTCAGCGGAGAAACTGAAAGTCGGTGTGGGGTCGTTTCCTGGTGTCGGTGGTACCGAATCGATCGTGATAACCGGCGAGGTTCCGTCGGCGCGATCAAAGATCGCAATTGCGCCGGTTCCTGACGCCGCGACGTAGGCATTATTTCCGTCTGGCGAAAACGAAACCGACCTCGGGGACTCAAGGGCTACTCCGTCGGCACAGTCCCCGGGGCTGCCTGCCGCGGTGCTGCCTGTTTCGGAAACGCAGCCGTCGGTACCTGTCTTCTGGACGAGATCTCCGGTGCTGCTGTCGCGATCGAAGATGGCGACAGCATGGTCAGAGAGCGCGGTGACGTATGCGCTCTGGCCGTCAGGGGAAATGGTGACCGAGCTGGCACTGGCGAGCCCCGTGCCGACCGTGCAGTCGCCACCGTTTCCGCTGACGGTGAAACACCCGGTGATTCCGGGTTTCTGAGTGAGTTCCCCGGTGGCCTGATCGCGGTCGAAAATCGAGACCCCGGGGCTGCTGGATGCGGCCCCATAGGCATTTTTTCCATCGGGAGAGATCGTGACATCGTTCAGGCTGAGAATCCCATTGCCTTCGCTGCATACACCAGGTTCCAGCGGGGCGCCGGCGCTCCCGGACTCGGTAATGCAACCTTCAAGACCGGCCTTCTGGGTGAGGATCCCGGTAGTGAGATCGCGATCGAAAATCGCAAGGCCACCACCGTTGGAGCTGGAAGCCGAATAGGCGTTCTTGCCGTCCGGAGAAATGGTGATCGAAACCACGCTGTCAAGGGCGGTGCCATCGGTGCACACCCCCGGGACGCCGAACGAACCGCCTGTCTCGGAGATGCAGGCATCGAGACCAGCCTTCTGGGTCAGTTCACCGGTGCTCGCATCCCGATCGAAACTCGCGATGCCATCGGTGATCAACGAAGCGACGTAAACGTTCTTGCCATCCGCGGAGACGGTGACCGACCGGGGGTATCGCATGCCGACCGCACCAGCGCAGGTCACGAGATCGCCCGTATTGTCGTCGGCGATGCAGCCAGCACTTCCGGCCTTCTGGGTCAGGTTTCCGGTCGCAGTATCCCGGTCAAAGATGGCGAGGGCGCTGTCGAAGTTGGATGCGACATAGGCCTGCTTGCCGTCCGGGGAGATGCTGATCGATCGCGGACGATCGAGCGCTACCCCGTCGGCGCAGGAGCTTCGATCGGGGGCAGTGTTGTCGTCGGCGATGCAGCCGGCGGCGCCGGGCTTCTGGGTGAGTTCCCCGGTGCCAGAATCGCGATCAAAGATCGTGACCGTGCTGTCGTCGGAAGAGGCTGCGTATGCGTTCTTGCCATCGGGGGAGACGGTGACCGAAAATGCGTCATCGATGCCGATCCCGTCGGCGCAGGAACCTCCGGTGCCATCTTCGGAGACGCATCCGGCAAGACCGGCTTTCTGTTGCAGGTCTCCGGTTGCGGCAGACGCCTGCGTGCCGAAGAGGAAAAAGCCGGAAAAAACCGTCAGGGCCAGCAGGCCCAGACGTTGAAAATGCGTCGCACTGAAAATGTGAAGCCCCCTGAAATGTCAACCGGCGATCCAGTCGACTCGCTTCCAATTAACTTAACAGGGTGCAGTAAATTCAGTTGCCGGTCTGGCGGAGCAGGTTGCCGGTGGTCTGGTCGAAAACCCGGCGCCAGAAGGAATCATCCGAAGATTCCTGCTCTTCAACTTTGCGCAACACCCGTTTCAGCCGGGTGGCGGAAATCTCGATGCCATGCCGATCGGCAGCCTCGGCGTACATTCCGTAGTCCTCAGCCAGTTTGGAAGTGACCGTCTCGAATCCGTGCTTGGCGATCTCGAGACGCCTCGAGTAATCCATGATCGAGGTTCCGAACATCAGCTCATCGTCCATTTCCGGTTCGAACAGCAAAATGTCGACCCCCGGGAAACGTTCTTTCCACGACTCGACTGCCAGATGAAGCCGGTTATGAAGCAAAAGGCGGAAGGCCTGATTGGCGATCGCCGGTACGCCCATGTCGGCGATGCGGCGCTTGCTGCCACCAGAGACGGTGCTGAGGCCGCTGTTGCGATCGTTCACGAACGGCACGAGCGGATTGACCACCACGATGAAGGTGGCTCCGCGTTCAACTGCGACATCAACGTTGGTGGTCGAATAGATGCCGCCGTCGACGAGGGTGCGGCCATTGACTTCGACCGGTTCGTAAACCAGGGGCAGCGCGGTCGAACATTCGACCGCTTTCGAAACGGGAACGCCTTTCCAGTCACCTTTCGGATCGCCGAGGATCACGCGCTCGCCGTTGTCGAGGTCCGTGGCAGTGAGGTAGAGCTCCCGCTGCAGGGCGTCGAAGGTGTCGGTCAGGCCCTGCGTTGCCAGGGCTTCTTTTACGTAACGACCGATGCCGGCGTTGTTGTAAAGGCCTTTTGGCAGATTCTCGGCGAGGCCATAAGCGAAGTCGATTGCGGAAACGTCGCCGATGCGCGGCAACAGGCTTTTGACCATTCCGGCAACGTGCCAGGGCAGGCCGACTGCTTTCTTCACGAATTCGCCGAAGTTCGGGTGGAGCATGACGTCCTGGCTGAGACGCTCGATTGGCGCTTCGTCTTCGTCGGTCAGGACCCTCATCATTTCTTCCGGGGTAACCCCGGAAGCGAGCATGGTTCCGATGAACGAACCGGCACTGGTGCCGACGTACATGTCGAAATCATTGACCGTGCTGTTGACGGCCAGGAGGTCGAGTGCGCGCAGGGCACCGATCTCGTAAACGCCGCCGGTAAACCCGCCGCCGCCGAGGACAAGTGCGGTCTTGGTCGGCCGCTTCCGTCCAGCTGATTTCCGTCGTTTCGAGGAATCCTCGATGTTTACGACTTTGCCCATACGAGTTGCCAGTATGTCAATAAAGGGAATCCACCGTCGATTCTCGAAACCCTGTGGGCCGCATCCTTGACGCTCCAGGTTGTTGCAACCAGTGATGAAAATGAAGCCAATCGCCGCATTTACACTGCTCATCGCCTTTTTCCTGACCGGATCGGCCCAGGCCGCGGCCCCGATGCCGCTGCCGAATCCTGACCAGCCCGCGAAAACTCCACAAATCAGCGAAAACGAAGCTGGCGCGACGGTCAGTGCCAACCAGATCTGTTCAACCCTGAAGCGATACGCCCGCATGGGCAACAGCGGCCCCGGCCTGCGGGTCCGGAACCTCAAGAGCGGCAAAACGATCTGCGGCCTCAACGCCGCCCGCAAACGCTCCCTCGCATCGAACACCAAGATTTTCACCACCGCAGCCGCCCTGGCAAGGCTCGGCGAGAAGCATCGCTTCAAGACCAAAGTGTTCGCCTCCAGCGAGATCAACCAGAACGGCGTGCTCAAAGGCAGCCTCTACCTGAAAGGTGCGGGCGACCCGAGCCTCGGAACCAAGGCGTTCAACAAGGCCTACCTGGCCGGTCAGGGGACCGACATCGAGAAGGTCGCGAATCAGGTCAAGGCCGCCGGGATCACGAAAGTTACGGGCCGCCTGTTTGGCGACGCCAGCGTCTTCGACAGCACCCGCGGGGTGGCTGATTCCGGTTTCGGCACCAGCCCGTACATCGGGCCGCTTTCCGGACTTGCTTTCAATGCCGGATACACCGGCTCCAGTTTCAGCCGCTTCAGTTCGAGTCCGGAAAAGCTCGCAACCAGCACGCTGGCCCGCGAGTTGCGCAAACGAGGTATCCAGATCCGGGAAGAGATCGCCATGAGAAAGACCCCGGCTTCCGCCCGGAAGAACCTGATCAGCAGGGTCCGTTCGCAGGACATGGTCTGGATGGCCAGGCTGACCAACCTCCTTTCGAACAACTTCTACGCCGAGACCCTGCTCAAGGATCTTGGCGCTGTGGTCCGTAAATCCGGCACCACCCGCTCGGGCGCGATCGTCGCCCGCCGCTACGCAGCTTCGCTCGGAGCCGACCTCGACAACATCGATGGCTCCGGGCTCACCCGCGGCAACGCCGCCTCACCGGCCGATGTCGTCAAGTTCCTTTCCCGTGTGAGGAACAAGCCGTTCAGTGAGTCCTTCCTGCAGTCGTTGCCGACCGCAGGGGTGGATGGCACGCTCGCCAACCGCATGGGTGGAACTGCCGCTGTCGGCAACTGCCACGCCAAAACCGGCACTTTGACCGGGGTGAGTTCCCTTTCCGGCTACTGCTTCAATTCATCGGGCCGGAAGTTTGCTTTTTCGATCCTGATGAATAACGTCAGGGACCTGTATTCGGCCCATCTCGGACAGGATCGAATCGCTGCCGCGATCGCCCGGCTTTAGGTATCGATTTCACCGGCGAGCAGCCGGTCGAAAGCGTCGCGATCAAGTACCGGGATGCCGAGCTTTTCCGCTTTTTCCAGTTTTGACCCGGCGCTCTCGCCGGCGACCACGTAATCGGTCTTTTTGGAAACTGAACCGACGATCCGCCCGCCGGCCCGCTTCACCATGGCCCCGGCTTCGTCGCGGGTCAGGTCGGGCAGGGTGCCGGTCAGCACCACCGACTTCCCCTCCAGCGGCCCTCCTTCAGGACGCCTTTCGCTTTCGTCGACCTCCATCCGGAGACCGGCGTCACGCAGGCGCTCAACCATCTGCCATGTGCGTTCGTCAGCCAGCGCCTCCGTGATCTGATTGGCCAGGATGGGCCCTACCCCTTCGGTCCGCTCGACGGTCTCGGAATCGGCCCGGTGGAGCTTCTCGATCGAACCGAACTGCTCGGCCAGGCTTTCACCGGTGACCGACCCCACCCCCGGCAGCCCGAGCGCGAAAAGAACCCTGGCGAATGGCACCTGACGTGATTTGTCGATTTCGGCGATCAATTTGCCAGCCGAGGTGTCACCCATGCCACTCAGTTCCGCCAACTGTTCGTGCTTCAGTTCATAGATGTCGGCCACATCGCTGATCAGGCCTTCTTCCAGAAAACGATGGACCTGCTTCTCCCCCAGCCCTTCGATGTCCATCGCACCCCGCGAAACGAAATGTTTGATGTGCTGGAAAATCTGGCCGGGGCATCCGGAACGGTTCGGGCAGATCGAGAAGACCGAGTCCTCCGGCTTGACGATCGCCGTTCCGCAAGCCGGGCAATGGGTCGGCGGGACCGGTTTCACCGCATCGTCGGGACGTTTCTGCGGCAAAGCCGAAATCACCTGTGGAATCACGTCGCCGGCCCGCAGGACCACTACTTCGTCCCCGGCACGAACGTCCTTGCGGGCCAGGTCCTCTTCGTTATGGAGGGTTGCGTTGGAAACCGTTACTCCTCCGACCCGGACCGGTTCCAGCATTGCCCACGGAATTATGTGGCCGGTGCGACCGACGTTCCAGTCGATCTCCAGCAACCGGGTGGTCGCCGTGGTCGGAGGGAACTTCCAGGCGATCGCCCAGCGCGGTTCACGTCCGGCCGATCCGAGTTCTTTCCAGAGGTCAAGCTGGTCGACCTTGATCACGACGCCGTCGATGTCGAAGTCGAGCCGGTCACGATTCTCGAGCCACCAGAGGCAACGTTCCAGCACCTCCTCGATCGTGTCGTGGGAGGCAGTGTCGGGGTTGGTCTTGAAACCATGTTCGGCCAGCCAGCGAACCTCATCCCAATGGGTGTCGAGCTGCCGGATCCCGTCGGTGGTGCCGAGGGCGTAGGACCAGATCGACAGCGGTCGTTCAGCGGTGGCTTTCGGATCGACCTGGCGGATCGACCCGGCCGCGGAATTCCGTGGATTGGCGAATGCCGGCTGTCCGGCATCTACCCGTTTCTGGTTGAGCTCGGCAAAAGCGGCAAGTGGCATGTAAACCTCACCGCGAACTTCGACCAGCGCCGGCGCGTCCTTGATCCGCTTTGGCAGCTCCTCGATCGTCTCGATGTTGTGGGTGACGTCTTCCCCGACCCGGCCATTCCCGCGGGTCGCGCCGCGAACGAACTTGCCGTCCTCATAGGTCAGGGAGATCGCCAGGCCATCGATTTTCGGTTCGGTGACAAAACTGAGCCCGGTGGTATCGACGTCACGTTTTGCGAGGTGGTTGCGAATTCTCTTTTCCCAGGCAACCAGCTCCTCTTCGGTGCGGGCGTTGGCCAGGGACAGCATCGGAATCGCGTGCTCAACCGGCGCAAAACCGACCGCTGGCGTTGCTCCGACCTGCTGGGTCGGTGAGTCGCTGGTGACCAGTGACGGATTTTCATCCTCGAGCTTCTTCAGCTCGGCGTAAAGGGTGTCGTACTTCTCGTCGGAAATCTCCGGGTTGTCCTCCTGGTGGTACAGGCGGATGTGGCGGTTCAGTTCTTCACGGAGTTCCGCGATCCGTTTCTCCGCGGCTGGAGCCATCTCCGCCTATTTCCGTGCGGCTCCGAGCACCCGCTCGAAGTCGCGCTGCCTGAGGCCGTCAAGGCCGCCGTGGTCGGTCAGGTCGAGGTGTAGCGGGGTCACCGAGATCCGGCTCCTGGCGATCGTGCCGATGTCGGTTCCTTCTTCGTCCCCCATCTCCGGTTCGTAACCGTAAATCCGGTAATGGGCGCGACCGTCTTCGACTTCTTTTTCGACCTTGCGCAGCTCGTCCCGGTACAGGCGTTTGCCGAGACGGGTCACGTCGACTCCTTCGGGCTCGACCCCGGGGACGTTGATGTTGAGCAGGGTTCCTGGCGGCATCGGATGGTCAACAATTTCCCGGACCGTGTCCGCGGTAAAC
The DNA here is from genome assembly GCA_049579585.1 of Solirubrobacterales bacterium. Classification (GTDB taxonomy): domain Bacteria; phylum Actinomycetota; class Thermoleophilia; order Solirubrobacterales; family 70-9; genus 67-14. The sequence goes on from JBAUOE010000192.1 coordinate 18,099, forward strand.
CGGGCGGCGAGTTCGAAATCGTAATGTTTTTGTGGCGTGTATCCCATTTCACGTCCGTTCGACTGTTGTGAAACGGCGATCGCGGGCAATCCGAGGATGATGCCTTCGAAAGCGGCCGCAACCGTGCCCGAATAGGTGACGTCATCCCCCAGGTTGAGGCCGTGGTTGATCCCGGAAACGATCAGGTCGGGCCGGTCGCCGACCAGGCCGACATCGGCAAATCGCACACAGTCGACCGGGGTGCCGTCGGTGGCGTGGCCGAGGTCGCCGTCTTCGAAACGGATTTCCTCAACCGAAAGCGGGGAACGGGTCGTGATGCTGCGGGCCGAAGCGCTGCGGTTGGAGTCGGGCGCGATCACGTCCAGGGTCACCCCTTCGATCTGTCGCAGGTGGCGGCGCAGGACCTGAAGGCCAGTGGCACCGATGCCGTCGTCGTTGGTGAGGAGGATTCGCACCCCTCAAGGATAGGTGACGGCCGCAGACCCCTGACCGGCTCAGGGAAGGATTGCCTTCGGTGGTGGCTCCGGATAGTCGACCCTGACCAGGTAGAGGCCTTCCGCCGGGGCGGTGACACCGGCCGCCGGCCGGCTGTCACCACTGAGCAACGAAATGAAACTGTCGAGGCTGCGGCTGCCATCGGCCACTTCGACGATCGTGCCTACCAGCACCCGGACCATGCTGCGCATGAAGTTGTCACCGGTTATCCAGAACTGAAGGGTGTCGTTCCTGAGGGTCTGGCCGGTGGCCGGATCTTCCAGCCCGGGCTCGTCGATCCATACGGCTGAATGGACCACCCGTTCAAATCTCGTGTGGTAGGTATCGGTCGGGGTGAACGCGGTGAAGTTGTGCTTGCCGATGATTGCGGCCGCGCAGGCATCGAGCGCTTCACGGTCGAGCGGACGCGAGATCCACCAGGCGCGTTCCGGCGCGAAAGGGCTGCCCGGCTTGCGGTTGAGCAGCCGGTAACAGTAGGTCCGCGAAACAGCGTCACGGCGGGCATCAAAGCCGGTTTCGACCAGGGTCACAGCGCGGATCGCCACTTCCTCCGGGGTGAGTCCGTTGAGGCTGCGGATTATCGTTTTCGGGACTTCCCCGTCGTAATCGAAGCTCGCCACCTGGCTGAACGCGTGAACCCCGGCATCGGTCCGGCCGGCGACGGTCAGCCGGATCCCTTCCGGCACCCTCAGCGAGATCGACAGGGCACGTTCGACCACGCCCTGGACCGTATGGGTCCCTTCCTGTTCAGCCCAGCCGCTGAAGGCCGAGCCGTCATATTCGATGTCGAGTCGGTAGGTGGGCAAGTCGCCCAGATTACGCGCTGCTACCAGTAAGGACGGATCAGCTTGAGGCGCGAGCGGTCTTTCTTGCCGCCGGCGTAGGCATAAATGTCGACTTTGCCACGGGCTTTGCGTTTCGCGGTGACCTTGAAGCTCTTGGTCACCGTCCAGCCCGGTTTGATCTTCTTGATCAGGATCTTCTCCGGCTTCGGCTTGACCCTCTTCTTCTGCGAGCTGCCGAAAGTCACTTCGACCATTTTCGCGGCAAGTTTGCCTTTGTTGGTGACCGCAACCTGCATGTTGAGGTATCCGTCGGCGTAGATCCAGCCGTACTTGCCGGGGATCAGTTCAACTTTGGTGATGTTCGGCTTCTTGTCCTGGATCTTGGCGCCGCTGTCGCCGCCGTCGTTGCCACCTTCGTTGCCACCGTCATCGTCACCACCGCCACTGGAGGGTCCGGTCGGGCCGGTCGGGCCGATCGGACCAGTGGGGCCGGTGGCTCCACCGCCGCCGGTCGGGGTGACCGGCGGAAGCGCCCCACCGATTCGTTCAACTTTGCCATTGGCGGTGTCGCCAACGAAGAGCGTTCCGGAACTGTCGACCGCTACACCCTGCGGTCCGGAGAAGCTTCCGGTTCCGGGGCCGGTCCATTTCTGGACGAAGCTGCCAGCCGAACTCAGTTTCTGGACCCGGTTGTTGCCGATGTCGGCGACGTAAAGGTTCCCGGATCCGTCGACGTCGAGGCCCCCGGGTCCGTTGAACTGACCGTCGCCTGAGCCACTGGTGCCCCAGACGGCCTGAACGTTGCCGGCCGCGTCACTCTTGATAATCCGGTTGCCACCGGTGTCCGCCACGTAGACCTTGCCGCTGCTATCAGCCGCGATGCCGGTCGGGTACTGGATGCCGCCGATCCCGGCGAAAAGGAATTCGGAGCCGCAGAAGCCATATCCGTTGCATTTCACGATCCGGTCGTTACCGGTGTCAGCGATGTAGACGTTCGAGCCGTCAGTCGCGATCTGGGTCGGACCCTGGAAATATCCGAGGGATGATCCGGTCGAACCCCACTCGGACTGCGCGTTGCCGGAGGGGAATAGCCGGAAGATCCGGTCGTTGCCGGTGTCTGCCACGAAGATGTTGCCGCTGTCATCCACCGCAACACCCTGCGGATGTTTGAACTGGCCGGCCCCGCTACCGAATGAACCGATGGTCTGGACCACCGATCCGGACGGGCTGTACTTGACGATTTGGCTTGGACCCGAGGCGGCAACGTAAACCCGGCCAGAGCTGTCGGTACCCACCTGGGATGGGTTGACAACTGCTGTGGGCCATGCCGCCTCGGATCGAGCCGGGGACGTGAGGCAGAAAATGCAAAGCGAAGCTACGGCAGCGACACCGAACGCTTTCAAAACCTTAGAAGTCATCGTCCCGCCTGCGGACAAAGCATCTCCCTGTTTCAGGTTTCGAAATCCAGACACAAAAATAACAGACACAGCACAGTCCGGTTTATGAACACCCGATCCGTGGGAAAGGCGCGGTCGCGACCCGGAACGCTGGAGGCCAGCCGCAAAGCTGCAAAAGAAAAGGCGCCCGACGGGCGCCTTTTCGAAACTCTGTACAAGCCGGTCGGCTAGACGAGCTCGAGGAAAACCATCTCCGTCGAGTCTGACTTGCGCGGGCCGAGCTTGATGATCCGCAGGTAACCACCGGGGCGTTCCGCGTACCGGGGGGCGATCTCCTCGAACAGCTTGTGCGTCGCGAACTTGTCGTTCCGCAGGAAAGCGAGGGCCTGACGCCGGGCGTGGAGGTCTCCGCGCTTGGCGAGGGTGATCAGCTTCTCGATCTCGGGTTTCGCCGCCTTGGCTTTCGCCTGGCTGGTCTTGATGCGCTCGTGGTCAATCAGCTCCTTGGAGAGATTTGCCATCAGCGACTTGCGGTGGGCCGAATCGCGGCCCAGTTTGTTTCTTTTTTTGGCGTGGCGCATCGTTTTCTCCTAAGTTCTCGCTGGACTCAGTCCGCGCGGAGGTCGTAACCGCGGTTCTGCAGGTTTTCGATGACCTCTTCGATTGACTTCTGGCCGAAGTTCGGGATGGCACCCAGTTCGGATTCGGACTTCTGAAGCAGCTGGCCGATGGTTTCAACACCGGCACGCTTCAGGCAGTTGAACGAACGGACACTAAGTTCAAGTTCGTCGATCAGGATGTCGTTGTCCGGGCCGGCAGCAGCAGCACCGGTGGATTCGACGGCAGCTTCAACGGCCACCGGCTCACGAGCGGTCAGCTCTTCGACCCGGTCCGGGTCACTGAACATCGCCAGGCTCTTGATCAGGATCTCGGACGCTTCACGGAGCGCCGTGTTGGGCTCGATCGAACCGTCTGTTTCGAGTTCCAGGGTCAGCTTGTCGAAGTCGGTGCGCTGACCGACACGGGCAGCTTCCACGACGTAAGAGGCACGACCGATAGGTGAGAAGATCGAGTCGATCGGAATGACGCCAATCGGCTGGTCGTCGTCCTTGTTCTCTTCAGCCGGACGGTAACCACGGCCGCGGCCGATGGTGATGTACATCTCGAGGCGGGTCTTCTTTTCGAGCGTGGCAATCGGCGCGTCGGGGTTGAGGATCTCAACGCCAGCCGGCAGGTCGATGTCGGCTGCGGTGACGTCACCGGGGCCGGTCACGACGATCGGAGCTTCGACGGCATCAGCTTCGGTGTGCATGCGCACCACAAGGTCCTTGAGGTTCAGGACGATGTCGGTGACATCCTCCTTCACACCGGCGATGTTCGAGAATTCGTGGGAAACGCCTTCGATCCGGACGCTGGTGATGGCGGCACCGCTCAGCGACGAGAGAAGTACGCGACGAAGGCTGGATCCGAAGGTGTAGCCGAATCCCTTGTCGAGGGGTTCAATGGTGAAGACACCCTTGTTCTCGTCAATTTGCTCGGAGCTGATGCTCGGTACCTGGAAGTCTGTGCTCATTAGTTCCTTGGTTATTCGTGAAGGGTTAAAACTGGGCCGAAAACAGGAGGCCTATACGCGACGGCGTTTGCGCGGGCGGCAGCCGTTGTGTGCCTGAGGTGTTACGTCCTTGACGCTGGTCACGTCAAGCCCTGCGGCCTGAAGTGAACGAACCGCGGTGTCCTTACCCGATCCGGCGCCCTTGGCGAAAACTTCGACCTTCTGAAGACCGTGCTCCATGCCCTTCTTGGCGGCGGCGTCAGCGGTCACCTGTGCGGCGAACGGGGTCGACTTGCGTGATCCCTTGAATCCGGCACTGCCGGCGGACTCCCAGGCAATGACGTTGCCTTCGAGATCCGTGAGAGTCACGATCGTGTTGTTGAAAGAGGTCTTGATGTGTGCCTGACCGACGGCGATGTTCTTGCGAACACGACGGCGCGTACGGGTCTTGGCGGGTTTCTTGGCGGCCATGAGAGGTCTCTACGTCCTTGCTTTCGGTCTTAGACTTTGCGCTTCGCGGCGATGCTCATGCGACGCGGGCCCTTGCGGCCACGGGCGTTGGTCTTGGTCCGCTGACCGCGAACCGGAAGTCCACGGCGGTGACGGAGTCCGCGGTAGGCGCCGATTTCCATCAGACGCTTGATGTTCTGCGAACGTTCACGGCGCAGATCACCTTCGACGTCGAGATCTTCGATCGCCTCACGCAGCTTGATGATTTCTTCTTCGGTGAGGTCCTTGACCTGGGTGTTCCGGTCGATGCCGACCTGGTCCAGAAGCTTCTGGGCCGTAGCCTGGCCGATTCCGAAGACATACGTCAGACCGATCTCGGCCCTTTTGTTCAGGGGGATGTTTACCCCGGCGATACGCGCCATTTACTTAACCCTGCCTCTGTTTGTGTCGCGGGTTCTCACAAATCACCAGAACGCGTCCGCGTCGGCGAATAATCTTGCACTTCTCACACATCGGTTTTACTGAGGCGCGGACTTTCATCGGCCTGGTCCTTTTTGAAGAGGTGTCCCGATGACCCCAGTAGACGGGTTACGGGCGTGAAAAAATGGCCTAAAAGGCCGAAAAGGAACAATAGCAAGTATTCTCACTTGTTGTCCCAGGGAGTAAGGATTCGTGGTCCGTCAGCGGTGGCTGCGACCGTATATTCGAAGTGGGCTGCCATCGAGTCGTCTTCGGAATAAATCGACCAGCCGTCGTCGTCCTGGTAGATGCCCGGTCCGCCGACGTTGACCATCGGTTCGATCGCGAACACCATTCCGGCCTCGATTTCGGGGCCTCGTCCAGCCGGACCAAAATTCGGGATCTGAGGGTCCTCATGCATGTCCTCGCCGATCCCGTGTCCAACCAGCGTCTTGATCACCGAAAAACCGTTCTTTTCAACGTGGGTCTGGACCGCATTCGAGATGTCGCCGACCCGGTTGCCGGGAACCATCTGTGCGGCCGCCAGGTCAAGCGATTCCTTGGTGACAGTAAGCAGTTTCTGCGTGGTCTCATCGATTTCGCCGACCGCGATCGTGCTGGCGCCATCGGCCACCCAGCCATCGAGGGTTACCCCGATGTCGATCGAGAGGATGTCGCCCTTTTCGAGACTGTACGGACCCGGAATGCCATGAACCACCATCGAGTTCGGAGAGGCACAGATCGAGCCGGGGAAACCGCGGAAACCCTTGAAGGTGGGTACGCCGCCCTGCGACCGGATGAACTTCTCGGCGATCGTGTCGAGCTCCCCCGTGGTCACACCAGGCCGCACGTTCTTGTGAAGCATCTGCATGCAGCGTGCATGCACAGCGCCGGCAGCAGCCATCTGGTCAAGCTGCTCGTCGGTCTTGCGGGTGATCATGCAGCGCTGGCGGTAAGACGGCGCATCATGCGCCCTCTTCGAGACTGAGAGTTGAAACAAGATTCTGGATTGACTCACCGACGATGTCGGGATCCTGGGCACCGTCGATCCGGTTCAGCAGCCCCTGCTTCTTGTAATAGCTGACCAGGGGTGCGGTCTTCTCGTGGTACTGCGTGAGCCGGTGACGGACGACCTCAGGCTTGTCATCATCACGGACGATCAGTTCCGAACCGTCGATGTCGCAGACACCCTCCACCTTCGGCGGATTGAAATCGACGTGATAGACGTGACCGTCCTTGACACTGACCCGACGTCCCGAGATCCGGTGGACGATTTCTTCGTCACTGGCATCGATCAGGATCGCCGCGCTGAGCGACCGGCCGAGCGCGTGAAGTTTCGCGTCAAGCGCTTCGGCCTGGGGCACGGTGCGGGGAAACCCGTCGAGGATGAAGCCATGGTCGGCTTCGCCACTCTCGAGCCGCTCGGCGATGATGCCGATCAGAACCTCGTCCGGGACCAGGTCGCCACGATCCATGAAGGTCTTGGCTTCGATTCCGACTTCGGTCTGTTCCTTGACAGCTGCCCGCAGGATGTCACCGGTGGCGTAATAGGGCAGTTCGAGATCCTCCTGGAGGCGCTCCCCCTGGGTTCCTTTGCCACTACCGGGTGGTCCGAGCAGAATGAGATTGAGATTAGGCATTCAGATGGCTCTCTATTTGAGAAAGCCCTCATAGTTACGCATCATCAACTGAGCTTCCAGCTGCTTGACCGTATCCAACGCCACACCGACCACGATCAGGACCGAGATTCCGCCGAAGAAGAACCCGCCACCGATCTGGTTGAACAGGATCGTCGGCAAAGCCGCAACCGCACCCAGGTAGAGCGCGCCGGGGAAGGTCAGTCGGGAAAGCACCCGGTCGAGATACTCGGCCGTCGGCCTTCCCGGACGAACGCCCGGAATGAACCCGCCGTATTTCTTCAGATTGTCGGCCTGATCGACCGGGTTGAAGGTAACCGCTGTGTAGAAGTAGGTAAAGACCACGATGAAGAACACTTCACCGATGATGTACGGCCAGCCGCTTGGCGACAGGAATGCCGCGAAGTCGAGCGCTGCCGGCGTGTTGATCAGCTGTCCGATCGTCGGCGGCATCGCCATGATCGAGGCGGCGAAAATCACCGGGATGACACCAGCCATGTTGACTCGCAACGGCAGGTAGGTCGATCCGCCGGAAGTCATCTTCCGACCAACCACACGCTTGGCGTACTGGACCGGAATCCGGCGCTGACCTTCCTGGACGAAAACGACCGCCAGCACCACGGCGAGGCAGATGAACGGAAGCAGGACAACGAAGACCTGATCCGGGTTGTTCCACCAGGACGAGATACCCGGCAGGACGCCGGCGACGATTGAAGCCATGATCAACAGCGAGATGCCGTTACCGATGCCGCGCTGGGTGATCAACTCACCCATCCACATAAGCAGGGTGGTAGCTGAGGTCAGACAGACAACGATCAGGAAGACGGTCGGCGGATCAAGGCTCTTGATCACGCTTTCCGAACCGCCCGGGGTCAATGAATCGAAAAGGAAGACGTAAGCGAAAGACTGCATCGCGGCCAGGGCAACCGTGAGGTAACGGGTGTACTGGGTGATCTTCTGCTGTCCGACTTCGCCTTCCTTCTGAAGACGCTCAAGCGCCGGTACCACCACGGTCATCAACTGCAGGATGATCGAGGCGGTGATGTAAGGCATGATGCCCAGCGCAAACAATGAAAGCCGCGAAAGGCTTCCGCCTGAAAACAGGTTCAGGAATCCAAGGATGTTCGACCCGGAGAGCTGGCTCTCCAGTTCCTTGACGGCATCGATATTGATGCCGGGCACCGGAACATAGGCTCCCAGTCGGTACAGGGCAAGAATGCCCGCAACGAACAGTAGCTTCCGGCGAATATCCGGAACGGAAAAGGCTTTCGCAACCGTTGCGAGCATCAGTCCTCGATCAACTCACAGCTTCCGCCGGCCGCCTCGATCTTCTCTTTGGCTGCTGCGCTGAAACCGTGTGCACGAACATTCAGGGCTTTGGTGATGTCGCCCTTGGCCAGGACCTTCACGTTATGTGAACGCTTGGCCAGGCCGACCAGCTTGAGTGTTTCAGGGGTAACGTCTGATCCGGCTTCGAAACGATCTTCGAGGTCGGACAGGTTTACCGGCTGGGTGAATGTACGGAAGTTCTCGAAAGGCATCGACTTCTTCATGTGCGGGCCGCGCAGTTTGCGCATCCGCATCTGAATCGGGTTCTGACCACCTTCGTGGGCAGCGTTCTTCCGGTTACCGGAGCGCTGTCCCTGTCCGCCGTGTCCACGGCCGGACGTCTTCCCCGTGCCGGAGCCCTGGCCACGACCGATCCGCTTGCGCGGACGGCGTGAACCTGACTTCGGGCTCAGGTTGTGAAGACCAATTTCTTCTTCGCGGCTTTCCTGGTTCTCAGCCATCAGGCCTCCTCGACCTCAACCAGATGGGTAACGACCTTGAGCTGGCCCTGGAGCTGCGGAGAATCCTCGCGCTCGACCTTCTTGCCGATCTTGCCCAGGCCAAGAGCCTGAAGCGTTCCCTTCTGATGGGGATTGTTATGAATGTTGGAGCGGATCTGGGTGATTTCGAGCTTCGCCATCAGGATTTCTCCTCCTTGGCGTCAGCGGTGGCTGCCTTCTCGGCGTCTTCCGCTGACTCTTCCTCAACCTGAACCTCTTCGGCGGCTTCAACTTCACCGGCGTCGAGCTGCTCTTCGGCAGCGACCTCGGCTTCAACCTCGGACGAAGCGACAGTTGACGGATCGGCTGCAACAGCCCCATCGGTCGTGTCTTCTTCGGCCTTGGCTTCAAGCCCGGCGATATCGGCCGGGGTTTCAGCGGCGGTCTCGGCTGCTGCATCAGCGGCTTCCTCGACGGCTGCCGTGCTGGCCTCGTCCTCGGAACCACCATCTTCCTCGACCTTGTCCTCGGGGTAAATGCCGAGCACTTCCGAAATCGTCAATCCGCGGAGCTCAGCGACTTCTTCCGGCCGGCGCAGACGGACGATGCCGTCCATGGTCGCCTTGACCAGGTTGATCGGGTTCTGCGTACCGATGCTCTTCGTAAGGATGTCTTTGATCCCTCCGAGCTCGAGTACGGCGCGAACTCCACCACCGGCGATAACGCCGGTACCGGCGCTGGCCGGACGCAGGACAACGTGTCCTGCACCGAAACGTCCGATGATTTTGTGGGTGATCGTGTCGTTGTGCTTCGGGATGCGAATCAGGTTCTTACGAGCGTTTTCAACGGCTTTCTGGATGGCCAGCGGGACTTCCCGGGCCTTTCCGTAACCGATGCCAACTACTGAATCTTCATCTCCGACAGCGACGAGTGCAGTAAACGAGAACCGACGTCCACCCTTGACCACTTTGGCCACACGGTTGATTTCGATCACACGTTCCTGGAGATCAAGCCCCTTGGGGCTGACCATCTCGACGCGGGCTGTATCCATGCCTTTCATATCAGCTGTTCACCGTAGCGAAAGTTCGAATGCCAAACGGCATCAGAACTCCAGCCCACCCTCTCTCGCGCCCTCGGCGAGTGCTTTGACCCTGCCGTGGTAGCGGTAACCGCTTCGGTCGAACACACAAGTGCCGACTCCTGCCTTCTTTGCGCGTTCGGCCAGCAGTTCGCCGGCTTTCTTCGCCTGTTCAGTTCTTCCGAGCTTACGAAGCTCGGCTTCGGTCCAGTTGGCCGCAGCAAGCGTCTTGCCATCGACATCGTCGATGAGCTGCGCGAAAATGCCGCGATTCGAACGGTAGACCGAGAGCCGGGGCCGCTCGGCGGTACCGGTGATCTTGGCCCGCACACGATGGCGCCGGCGCTGGAGGCGCTGGCGATTGGTGGTGACGGTCATACGCGCTTACCGACCTTCCTGGCGACGTGCTCGTCGCGATAACGAATGCCCTTGCCCTTGTAGGGCTCCGGCGGACGGCTTTCGCGGATGTTTGCCGCGATCTGGCCGACCTTCTGCTTGTCAATCCCGCGGACGATTACTTCCGTCGGCTGGGGTACTTCAAATTCGATGCCGTCCGTCGCTGCGATCGAAACCGGATGCGAGTAACCGAGGGCGAGCTCGAGGCCCTTGCCCTTGGCGGTCGCACGGTAACCAACGCCCTGGATGTCCAGGCGCTTCTCGAAACCGTTGGTCACGCCTTCGATCTGGTTGGCAATCAAGCTGCGCGTCAGGCCATGGAGCGCACGATGCGGTCCACGGTCCGTCGGCCGGGTAACGGTGACTTCACCGTCGGCAGTTTCGACCTTCATGTCGGTCGAGATCTCCTGGACAAGTTCCCCCTTGGGGCCCTTGACCGTGATCTGTCCCGGCTTGATGTCAATTTCGACATTGCTCGGGAACGGGATGGGTTTTTTACCGATTCGACTCATAGTTCTTTCTCACCAGACGTAGGCGACGACTTCTCCGCCGACGCCTTCCTTCTTGGCTTCGTGTCCGGTCATGACGCCGTGCGAAGTCGAGATGATCGCGGTACCGGTTCCACCGAATACACGGGGAACGCCGGTGTTGCGAACGTAACGACGACGTCCGGGACGTGAAACACGTTCAATGCCGGTGATTACCGGCTGATGGTCCTTGGTGTACTTCAGGCGAACCTTGATCTTCTCGCCCACTTCAGCGGGTTCCTTCTCGAAGCCGGCAATGTAGCCCTGCTCGGTAAGGATGCGGGAAACCTCAAGCTTCAGCTTTGAGCTCGGAACCTCGACAGTTGCGAGTCCGGAGCTGAGGCCGTTGCGTACACGGGTCAGGTAATCGGCGATGGGGTCAGTAAGCATGGTTCTACCAGCTCGATTTCGTCATGCCGGGGATGTAGCCCTCATGAGCAGCCTCGCGCAGGCAGATCCGGCAGATGCCGAACTTGCGGTAATAAGCGCGGGGGCGTCCACAACGACGGCACCGGTTGTATTCACGTGTCTTGAACTTCGCGGGGCGCGCCTGGCGCACCTTCTGGGATGTCTTGGCCATCTGGGCCTAGCCCTCCTGCTCTTCGTCGTTGGCTGCTTCGGCGCCTTCTGCTACCGGGCGGCCTTCCTTAGCGAAAGGCATACCCAGGGCAAGCAGAAGCTCGAAGGCCTCGGCGTCCGTCGGGGCAGTAGTAGTCATGGTGATATCGAGACCGTAAGTCACGTCAACCGTGTCGTAGTCGATCTCGGGGAACATCAGCTGTTCCTTGACGCCCATGGAGTAGTTACCCCGGCCGTCAAAGGAAGTGGCCTTGAGGCCACGGAAGTCACGGATACGCGGGATCGCGATCGAAACGAGTCGATCGAGGAACTCCCACATGCGGGCACCGCGCAGGGTCACCGAGGCACCGACCTGCATGCCTTCGCGGACCTTGAACTGGGCGACTGACTTCTTCGCCATGCGGGCGTTCGGGAATTGACCGGCGATCAGCGCCAGCTCTCCCGTTGCCTTCTCGCGCTGCTTGGTGTCCATGTGGGAACCGAGTCCCATGTTCAGGGTGATCTTCGTGAGGCGCGGGGCGCGCATCGGAGTCGTGTACCCGAACTTCTCCACCAGGAGAGGCAACACCTCATTGTTGTAGGTGTCGCGCAGACGCGGCGGCGGGATGGCCTGTTCAGTTGTGGTTGTAGCTGCTTCCATGATGATTCCTAAATTGCTTCGCCGGTGCGCTTGGAGAAGCGCTGGCGTTTGCCGTCGTCGGTGGTACGGATACCGACGCGGGTCGGCTTGTTGTCTGTGGGATCGAGCAGCATCACGTTGGAAACGTGAATCGGCCCTTCCTTCTCGATGATCCCGCCCTCTACGCCGGGCCCCTGTCCTGATGGGGACGGCTGGGCACGCTGATGGCGCTTGATCATGTTGACGCCCTCAACGTACACCCTTTCTTTCCCGGGATCTGTCCGGGTGACCTTGCCCTGCTTGCCGGAGTCCTTGCCGGCCATGATCTGGACTGTGTCGTCTGTGCGAATCTTCATGGCTACAGCACCTCCGGCGCGAGCGAGATGATCTTCATGAAGTCACGATCGCGGAGTTCACGGGCTACCGGACCGAAGATCCGGGTTCCCCTGGGGTTGTTCGAATCGTCGATCAGGACGGCGGCGTTCTCGTCGAACTGGATGTAAGTGCCATCCGAACGACCGAGTTCTTTCTTGGTACGGACGATTACGGCCTTGACGACCTCGCCCTTACGCACGTTGCCCTGGGGGCTTGCCTGCTTCACGGTCGCGGTGATTACGTCACCGATCGAACCGTAGTTGCGGTGCGAGCCACCCTTGACGCGGATGCAGAGGATTTCGCGGGCGCCGGAGTTATCGGCGACGCGGAGTCTGGATTCCTGCTGAATCATTGCTTACCTGGCCTTCTCGACGACTTCGAGCAAGCGCCAATGCTTGGTCTTGGAAAGCTTGCGGGTTTCGATCACGCGCACGAGATCGCCTTCGCTGGCTTCGTTCTTCTCGTCGTGGACGTGAATCTTGTGACGCTGACGGACGATCTTCTCGTAAACCGGATGACGGCGGGCGCTGTCGATCTGGACCGTGATGGTCTTGTCGGTTTTGTTCGAGGTGACCAGGCCCTGACGCTCCTTGGGCTTGCCGGTACGGGTCTTCTCCGCGACGGGCGAGCCGACGCCGGAACCCTTCGGTGCTTCCGCTTTCGCATCGGCACGGCGCTTGCGACGCTGGCCGGCCTTCTGCTTGCGGGCAGCAAGACGACGCGCGTCGCGTTCCTCACCGGTCAGCTGCGGTCCGGCTTCACCGGATTCACGTGACTTGAGGATACGGAGGCGTTCCTTCCGGGGAAGGTCGTCCAGGGGATCGGGCTCGGCCGGTTCAGGCTCGGGCTCGGCAGCTGCCGGTGCTTCTTCCACGGGAGTTTCTTCGGCCGGAGTTTCCTCGGCAGCCGGAGTCTCTTCCGGGGCTTCAGCCTCGGGAGTCGCTTCTTCTACGTTCTTTTCTTCTTCTGACATCAGTTCTGCCTACTTACTTGGAGCCCTGTTCGCGCTCAAGGTCGATGTTGCGCTGGCGGGCGATAGTGAGAAGTCGTGCGACTTCACGCTTGGCGCTCCTCAGGCTGGACGAGTTCTCGAGTTCTCCGGTTGCGTGACGCAGACGCAGATTGAACGCGTCCTGCCTTGCATCCTTGAGAGCCTCAACGAGCTCGATGTCCTGCATGGCGTGGATCTCTGCAGCCTTCACTCGCCCACTCCTTCGCGCGTTACAAATTTTGTCCTGAGAGGAAGTTTGTGTCCCGCAACGCGCATCGCGTCACGTGCCAGTTCTTCATCAACACCGGAAAGCTCGAACATGACGCGTCCGGGCTTGACCACGGCGACCCATGCTTCAGGGTTGCCCTTACCGGAACCCATGCGGGTTTCGGCCGGCTTCTTGGTGATCGGCTTGTCCGGGTAAATGTTGATCCAGACCTTGCCGCCACGCTTGATCTTTCGGGTCATGGCAACACGAGCCGCTTCGATCTGACGGTTGGTGACCCATCCGCGATCGAGGGACTTGAGGCCGTACTCGCCGAAAGTAACCTGGGTTCCGCCTTTGGAGTTGCCTCGACGGCGACCCCTCATGACCTTGCGGTGCTTGACCCGCTTGGGCATCAGCATTAGCGACGACCTCCACGACCGCGGTCATCACCACCGCGGCCACGGCCACGGTTGTCCTGCTGCGGTTCTGGCTCTGACATGCGGGCCGACTCGAAACCTTCGGGCATGACTTCACCCTTGTTGATCCAGCACTTGACGCCAATGCGTCCGGTGCCGGTCTTGGCTTCGACAAATCCGTAATCGATGTCGGCGCGCAGGGTATGAAGCGGCACGCGGCCATCGGAGTAACCCTCGGTGCGGGCCATTTCGGCACCACCCAGGCGTCCGGAAATCTGGACCTTCACGCCCTTGGCGCCGGAGCGCATGGCGGAAGTGAGCGCACGCTTCATGGCGCGGCGGAAAGCAACGCGGTTCTGAAGCTGCTCGGCGATCGACTGGGCAACCAGCTTGGCGTCCAGTTCGGGGCGTTTGACTTCGCGGATGTTCACCTTCACCGGCTGGCCGGTGATCTTGTGGAGGTCCTTGCGCAGCGCGTCGACTTCGGAACCGGACTTGCCGATAACGATGCCGGGACGGGCGGTGTGGATGTCCACAGCGACTTCGCCGCGACGCTGGATCGTGATGTCAGACAGGCCTGCGTGGGCCAGCTTCGTCTCGATGTGGTCGCGGATTGCCAGATCCTGCATCAGCAGGTCGGCAAACTCTTTTTCGGCGAACCAATTCGACTTCCAATCATGGATGTAGCCGACTCGGAAGCCTTCGGGATGGATCTTCTGTCCCATAGCTCTTTCTAGTCCTCGTCTTCCGGTGTCAGCGCCACGGTGATGTGGCTCGTTCTCTTGTGGATCGGTGTCGCCCGTCCCATCGCGCGGGGCCGGAACCGCTTCAGGGTGGGGCCTTCGTCAACGCGAATCGTGTGGACGACCATCTCGTCACCGATCAAATCGTGGTTCGCTTCAGCGTTCGCGGCGGCCGATTCGAGCACCTTGGCGATGTCACCGGCAGCGGAACGGGGTGAAAACTGGAGCAGCGAACGTGCGTCGTCGATGTGCTTGCCACGGATCTGGTCGGCAATCAGCCGGACCTTGCGCGGCGAGACACGCACGTACTTGGCGGTGGCGCGGACCAAAACGGGGTCCTCCACCTTTTTCGGGGAATTCTTCTTCGGGAGAGACATGCTCAGTCCTTGCCGCCCGTGTGTGAACGGAAGGTGCGGGTCGGAGCGAACTCGCCCAGCTTGTGACCGACCATCGACTCGGAGATGAAAACCGGCACGTGCTTACGACCGTCGTGAACGGCGATCGTATGTCCGACCATCTCCGGGAAGACGGTGGAGCGGCGCGACCAGGTCTTGACCATGGTCTTGTTGCCGGCGTCGTTCATGCCGTTGATCCGGCTCATGAGCCGTTCTTCAACGAACGGGCCCTTTTTAGTTGATCTACCCATGGTCTATCTGCCCTTCTTCTTTCCGCGACGTCGGCCGCGCACGATGTAGCGGTCTGACGGCTTGCCCTTTTTACGGGTGCGGTAGCCAAGCGTCGGCTTGCCCCACGGGGTGACCGGATGGCCGCCCGGGGTCTTGTGTGCTTCGCCTCCGCCGTGCGGATGGTCGACCGGGTTCATGGCGATACCACGGCTCTGCGGGCGCTTGCCCTTGTGCCGGTTACGTCCCGCCTTGCCGATCGTGACGTTGTTGTGTTCAGAGTTGGAAAGCGTGCCGATGGTGGCCCGGCATTCACCGCGGACCATGCGCATTTCGGAGGACGGCAGACGCAGGGTGACCATGTCGCCTTCCTTCGCGGCCAGCTGGATCGATGTGCCGGCGGACCGACCGATCTTTCCGCCCTGGCCGGCTTTCATCTCGACGTTGTGGACGAGCGTGCCGACCGGCATGTCTTTCAGTTCCAGGCAGTTGCCGGGACGAATGTCAGAACCGGGACCGGACTGGACCTTGTCGCCAACCTTGGACGCCGCGGGCGCCAGGATGTAGCTCTTCACGCCGTCGGCGTAATGGAGCAGCGCGATGTAGGACGACCGGTTGGGGTCGTACTCGATGGTCGCGACCTTGGCCGGAACACCGTCCTTGCGACGCTTGAAGTCGATGAGCCGGTAACGGCGCTTGGCACCGCCGCCGCGATGGCGGGAAGTGATGCGACCGTTGTTGTTGCGGCCGCCGGACTTCTTGATGCCCTCGACCAGCGAGCGCTCAGGCTCGTTGCCGGTGGTGACCTGCTCGCGCATCGGGTACGTCGCGAAGCGGCGTCCCGGGCTGGTCGGTTTTGTCTTGCGTATTGCCATAAGTCTCTTTCTTAGCCCTCTACCGCTGCGCCTTCGAACAGATCGATCGTGTCGCCAGAGGCGAGTTCGATCACTGCTTTCTTCCAGGAGCGGCTGCGGCCGGAGTGCAGTCCACGACGCTTCGGCTTGGAATTGACCTTGGAGGTCCGTACCTTCACCACTTCAACGCCGAACGCTTTCTCGACTGCGTCCTTGATCTCGAATTTGTTCGCCCGGTCGTCGACCCGGAAGGTGTACTTGCCGGCCGCGATCAGGGCATAGGTCTTCTCCGAAATGACGGGTCGGATGATGATGCTGCGGGGATCCATTACTCGCCGTCCTTCTCGGTGTTGTTGGTGCCGTTCTTGATCTCGGTTCCGGCTCGATCAGCCAGAACTTCGAGCGCACCTTCGGAAATCACAATCGAAGCGGCGCCGATCACGTCGACGACTCCGACAGCTCCGACTTCCATGACTTCGATCCGCTCAATGTTGCGGAAAGACCTCAGGAGGCCGGTTTCGTCACCGAGGATCACAACCAGGGTGGAACGCTTGGCGCCCCACTTGGTCAGAGCTTCGGAGGCCGCCTTGGTTGAAGGCGTATCGAAATCTTTGGCTGCGACCACGGCAACGCTGCCACGTTCGGCGTGAACCGAAAGCGCGGAACGCATCGCCTTGCGGCGGGCCTTGCGGTTCACCTTGACCGTGTAGTGGCGCGGCTTCGGACCGAAAGCGGCACCGCCGCCGTAACGGTTCGGAACGCTCAGGGCGCCAACACGGGCACGACCGGTGCCTTTCTGGCGCCAGGCCTTGGCGGTGGTCATCGAGACCTCACCGCGGGTCAGGGTCGAGGCGGTACCACGGCGACGCGCGTTGGCGTCGGCACGGGCCGTTTCATGAACCAGCGACTGGTGGAAGTCCTCGGTGAAGAGGTCAGCCGGAACGTCAGCCTTGGTGGTCTTGCCCAGTACGGGGACTTTGGGGGCTTTAGCTTCAGCCATCAGTGCGGATCTCCACTATTGAGTTGCGATGGCCCGGAATCGAGCCTTTGATCAGAAGCAGGTTGCGCTCGGCGTCGATGTCAGCAATCTCGAGACCCTTCTGGGTCGCGCGCTTGTTGCCCATCTGGCCGGGGAGGCGCATGCCCTTGAACACACGGGCCGGATATGCCGAAGCACCGATCGAGCCCGGGGCACGAACGTTGTGCGAGCCGTGCGACACGGGGCCGCGGCTGAAGTTGTGGCGCTTGACCGTTCCCTGGAAGCCCTTGCCGATGGTGATACCAGCGACTTTGACTTTCTGGCCGGCTTCAAAGCTTTCGACGGTGACCTGCTGGCCGAGGGTTACTTCCTCTTCCTGACCACCGATTTCCGCGTCGCGGAATTCAACGACGATCCGCATCGGAGCGGCGTCGGCTTTAGCCAGATGGCCTTCTTCAGCTTTGCTGAGCTTGCCTTTCTTGACTTCGTCGAAGGCGAGCTGGATGGCTGAGTAGCCATCCCGTTCGGGCTTGCGGATACCTGTGACCGGGCACGGTCCAGCTTCAACCACGGTGACCGGCACGACTTCGCCGTCCTCCCTGAAGATCTGGGTCATGCCTAGTTTCTTGCCGAGAATCGCAGACATGGCGTCCTAGAGTCGAATCTCGATGTCGACGCCGGCCGGGAGCGAGTCCAGGCGCTGAAGCGAGTCAACGGTCTTCGGGGTCGGCTGTTTGATGTCGATCAACCGCTTGTGGGTCCGGATCTCGAAATGCTCACGAGAGTCCTTGTCCTTAAAGGGTGAACGGATCACGCAATAGATGTTGCGTTCCGTTGGCAGGGGCACGGGACCGGAGACGGTGGCGCCTGTGCGCTCAGCCGTATCAACGATTTCGCGCGCTGCGCGGTCGATGGCGTCATGATCGTAGGCTTTGAGCCTGATCCTAATTTTTTGTGCTGCAATTGCGGCCACTTCGGCTTTTTCTGACTTTCTCGTTCTGTGGGCGTGACCAGGCTTGCGCCAGTGACACGCTGATGTCAAGGTCCCCCGCCGCCTGCTCCGTTCCCATCACGTGGTGATGGGGGTGCGGAGTGGTCCGACTACCTGGGGTACTTCTAAGTTCTTATCTGTGCTGCTGGTGAATCTTTCCTGCGGTGAAACCTTGCTGCGATCCTGCTTGAAACAAATCTGGTGCTGCGATCACCCGGTAAGGGGTGAAACCCGGGGCGGGCCCGAAACGGTTGGTTTCGGAACCCGCCCCTGAAATCAAATCGTTACTCGATGACTTCCGAGACAACACCGGAACCGACGGTACGTCCACCCTCGCGGATGGCGAAACGAAGTCCCGGCTCCATGGCGATCGGCTGAATCAGCTCGATTGTCATTTCGATGTTGTCGCCGGGCATTACCATTTCCGTGCCCTCGGGCAGGTTGGCGACGCCGGTCACATCGGTGGTCCGGAAGTAGAACTGCGGGCGGTAGCCCGAGAAGAACGGAGTGTGACGGCCGCCTTCTTCCTTCTTCAGGCAGTAAACCTCAGCCTTGTACTTGGTGTGCGGAGTGATCGATCCGGGCTTGCAGAGAACCTGCCCGCGTTCGATGTCTTCACGCTTGGTGCCTCGGAGGAGACAACCAACGTTGTCGCCGGCACGACCCTCGTCGAGGATCTTGCGGAACATCTCGACGCCGGTGACGGTCGTGGTCTCGGTCTTCTCGTGAATACCGACGATCTCGATCGTGTCACCCGTGTTGACGATGCCCTGCTCGATACGGCCGGTTGCGACGGTGCCGCGTCCGGTGATCGAGAAAATGTCTTCGACAGGCATGAGGAACGGCTTGTCGAGCTCGCGGACGGGCTCGGGGATGTAGCTGTCCAGCGCTTCACCGAGTTCGATGATGCGGGCCTTCATCTCTTCGTCACCTTCGAGGGCCATGGTTGCTGAACCCTTGACGATCGGCGTGTTGTCGCCATCGAAGTCGTATTCGTTGAGGAGGTCGCGGACCTCTTCTTCGACGAGCTCGATCAGTTCGTCGTCATCAACCTGGTCGACCTTGTTCAGGAAGACCACGACGTGCGGCACGTTGACCTGACGGGCGAGCAGGATGTGCTCGCGGGTCTGGGGCATGACGCCGTCAGCTGCGGAGACAACCAGGATCGCGCCGTCCATCTGGGCGGCACCGGTGATCATGTTCTTGACGTAATCGGCGTGGCCGGGGCAGTCGACGTGGGCGTAATGACGCGCCGGCGTCTCGTACTCGACGTGAGAGGTCGCGATCGTGATGCCGCGTTCCTTCTCTTCCGGAGCGTTGTCGATCTCGGCGAAGCTCTTGGCTTCGGTCTCGCCCTCGCCGGAAAGCGTTGTGGTGATCGCAGCCGTAAGGGTTGTCTTGCCATGGTCGACATGACCGATGGTGCCAACGTTTACATGCGGCTTATCGCGTTCGAACTTCTCCTTGGACATCGCTTTCCTAAACCTTTCTCTGAATCTGTTCTGAGTCTATTTTGCTTTTACGTCTGATTGAACTGCTAAAGCTTGTTGGCTGGCGTGCGGCGTGCGCCCGGCTCCGGGCGAACTTGAGAAGAATAGCTGCTTGGCCAGCTCGGGGTAATGCGGTCTACGATCCGGACCCTGAATTGCCGCCTGAACGGCTTTCCGCGATCTCTTCGGCAATGCTCTGCGGGACCTCTTCGTACCGCTCGAACTGCATCGAGTAGCTCGCCCTGCCCTGTGTTGCTGAACGCAGGTCGGTTGAGTATCCGAACATTTCACTGAGCGGAACAAAGGCATCCACGATCAGTCCGGTGCCGCGCTGCTCCTGGCCCTGGACTTTGCCGCGTCGACGTGAAAGGTCACCGATGACGTCACCGAGGTAATCCTCGGGGGTGGTCACTTCAACCTTCATCACTGGTTCGAGCAGGGCGGGGTTCGCTTTGCGAGCACCTTCCTGAAGCGCCAGTGAACCGGCGATCTTGAAAGCCATTTCCGACGAGTCGACGTCGTGGTAAGAACCATCGATCAATTCGACCTTGAGGTCGACCAGCGGGTAGCCGGCCTTGACGCCGTTCTCCAGAGCCTCGGTGATCCCCTGCTTGACAGCGGGGATGTACTCGGTCGGGATGACGCCACCCTTGATCTTGCTTTCGAAAATGAAACCTTCGCCCGGGGCCGGCTCGATGTTGATGACGGCGTGTCCGTACTGGCCACGGCCACCGGTCTGGCGGGCAAACTTGGCGTTGACCTTCTCGACGCGCTTGCGAATCGTCTCGCGGTAAGCAACCTGCGGCTTGCCGACGTTGGCGGCGACGTTGAATTCGCGGATCATGCGGTCGACCAGCACCTCGAGGTGCAGCTCGCCCATTCCGTGAATCAGGGTCTGTCCGGTTTCTTCATCGGATTCGATCTTGAAAGTCGGGTCCTCTTCGGACAGGCGCTGGAGGGCGGTGCCCATCTTCTCCTGATCCGATTTGGTCTTCGGCTCGATCGCCACGGCGATCACGGTGTCCGGGAAGTCCATTGATTCGAGTTCGATCGGGGCATCCGGAGCCGACAGGGTGTCGCCGGTACCGGTGTTCTTGAGTCCGACGCCGGCGCAGATGTCGCCGGAGTAAACCCGGTCGATCTCTTCACGCGAGTTGGCGTGCATCATCAGCAGACGGCCGATGCGCTCGGTCTTGCCGGTGGTGACGTTCAGTACGCGTCCGCCAGCTTCGAGGGTGCCGGAGTAAACCCGGAAGTATGTGAGTTTGCCGACGTAGGGGTCGGACATGACTTTGAAGGCCAGGGCGGCGAACGGACCGGAGTCGTCAGCCGGACGGTTTCCTTCTTCGCGTTCCTCTTCGCCCTTCTTCAGCGGCAGCATGCCTTCGACGGCCGGAACTTCGAGCGGCGAGGGCAGCAGGGCGACGATCGTGTCGAGCAGCGGCTGCACGCCTTTGTTCTTGAAGGATGAGCCACAGAGGACCGGGGTGACGGTGATCGCCAGGGTCGCGGCCTTGAGTGCGGCCATGATCTTCTCTTCAGAGATTTCCTCTTCCGCAAGGTAGAGCTCCATCAGCTCATCGTCCTGGTCAGCGCACGCTTCTACCATCGCGGCCCGGTATTCCTCGGCCTGCTCCTGCATGTCTTCCGGGATGTCGACGATGTCGACTTCCGCGCCAAGGTCGTCCTTGTAGACGGTGGCCTTCATGGTGACCAGGTCGATGATTCCGAGGAAGTCACCTTCGGCACCGATCGGCAGCTGGATCGGCACGGCGTTAGCGCCGAGGCGTTCCTTGATCGTGCGGACCGACATGTAGAAGTCGGCACCGGTGCGGTCCATCTTGTTGATGTAAGCGATACGCGGTACCGAGTACTTGTCGGCCTGGCGCCAGACGGTCTCGGACTGCGGCTCAACTCCGGCGACGGAGTCGAAGACGGCGACGGCACCGTCGAGTACGCGAAGCGAACGTTCGACTTCAACCGTGAAGTCGACGTGGCCGGGCGTGTCAATGATGTTGATGCGGTGGTCGAGCCACTCGCAGGCGGTGGCGGCGGAGGTGATCGTGATTCCACGCTCCTGCTCCTGCTCCATCCAGTCCATCGTGGCGGCGCCTTCGTGAACTTCACCGATCTTGTGGGTACGGCCGGTGTAGTAGAGGATGCGCTCGGTCGTCGTCGTCTTGCCGGCGTCGATGTGAGCCATGATCCCGATGTTGCGGGTCTTATCCAGTGTGAAGTCGCGAGCCATTTTTCTCTTTGTTTCTCGAAGTTTCTTTAGAAGGTTCGGGGCCCGGATCGGTTCCAGACCAAAAAAAAGGCCCGCAGCGTGCGAGGCCTGCCCGAGCGACCGGTGACTATAACAAAGAAGCGGATGCATTTCAGCCGATCACAAGGGGTAACCTGCGTTTCCGTTTGCCTTAGGAGAGGTATCGATGGATCCAGAAAAACCTGATTCGAAAAAGAAGAAGGAAGTGTCACCCGCCGAGAAGCGGGTCGACGCGCTGATCTCCGGGAAAAAAGAGGAGGGCAAGCCGGAGCCCGGACAGGCTTCGCAGCGTCTTCAGGAGCAGAAGAAGAAGGCCGCCGAATCGGGCAAGGTTGCCCTTACCGAGAAGCAGCGGATCGAAGCCCGGCGTCAGCGCCAGTCCAGGAAACGTCGTCCGGTTACCGGCAACCTGATCTCCCGCGGCTTGCGAGCTGTGGCTTTCGAGGCGCAGCGGACCGCTTTGTTCCTTGGCCGCAGCGTCGTGTCCGGCGTCGATGCGATCAAGCCGGCTTTCAGCGTTATCGCTCCCGCCGCCCGCTCTTTCGTCCAGCTTGTGGTCGGCTGGCTGGTCCTTTTCGCCGGTCTCATCGCCCGTGGTTTCTCCGGGCTTGGCCGTCTGCTGCTGGCCCTCGATCGTGTGGTCACAACCAGGCGTGCTTTCACGGTGATCGCGCTGGTCGCGGCCGGCTTGCTGATCACATCGCAGTTCATGGATTTCCGCGCAATCGAAATCGGCCAGCCGGGCTATGTGCAGGTTCAGGACATAACCCGGGCCCCCCGGACCGAGGTGAAAACCCCGATTGACACCCACTCCCTTTTCCTTGTCGGGATCGGCATCCTGGCGTTGGGTGCTGTGGCCGCGACTTTGCTGGGCCGGCGCCGCATTGCGGGTCTGGTCCTGACTTCCTGCGGCGCCGTGGTTTTGATCACCGGCATCGCTGTGGACCTGCCGGTCGCTCTGGATGTCGCCGATGCGCAGCTCGCCTATTCCGGGGTGAAAGCAATCCTGCTTGCCGGTTTCTGGCTCGAACTCGCGGCGGGCACCGTGCTGCTGGTTTCGGGTCTGGCTTTCATTCTTGCCCGGGACCGCAATCCTTCTTCTGTCCGTGAGCCGCGCCGGGCCAGCTCGCGGGTTGCCGGGAGCAGCGCATGAACCAGGTTTCGCCGGACATCGCCCGACTGACCGCGATCACCGCCCTGCTGGGTGCGCTGATCGTGATCCTTTCGCAGGTTGTGACCGCTTATTCGTTGCAGAACGAACTTCGTGAAACAGTCGATACGGTCACGTTGCTCAGCAAGCACGGTGCGATCACCGCGATTTTCGGGCTCCTGGCGGCGCTGGCCGTGGTGTTCGCTGTAGCCACCGGTAATCGGCTGGCAGCGATCTTCGTGATTGGCATGGGCCTTGCCGTGGTCCTCGTTTTCCTGCTGGTGGATGTTCCTGACATCGGCGACACCGGCATGTTCAACACCGAGCAGGCCGGCAACATCGATGTCGAAGGCAAGGCCGCGGCTGGCCTCTGGCTGGAGCTGACCGGCGGCATGATCCTGGTCCTGGCCGGGTCGGCGCTGGCGATGTTCAGCGATACGCAGCTCCGGGAGATCGGACCGGGCGGTGATCGCAGCAAGTCAAAGGCGAGCACCAGCCGCCGAAGCACCAACTGAGCAGAATCCCCAGCCGAGCAGAAACCCCAGCTCAGCAGAAGCCCCAGCTGTACAGAAGCCCCAGCTGTACAGAAGCCCCCGTTCTGGAACGGATATTTCGGAGATGACGCAAATAATCGAGCCAGAACCAATCGGCGCCCCAGGCAAGCCAACCACTCCGGGTCGGTTTCACCGTGAGGTGAGCGGCAAAACCGACCCGGACCGATCCAACCAGGTTTAGCCCCCGCTCCGGGTCGGTTTCACCGTGAGGTGAGCGGCAAAGTCGACCCGGAACGATCCAACCAGCTTCAGCCCCCACTCCGGGT
>JBAUOE010000193.1:0-1851 GCA_049579585.1 Solirubrobacterales bacterium
CCCGGGAAGAAAAACGGTATCTCGCGATGCTCAGGCAGCCTTCGTTGCTGATCGAGAAGATCAAGGCTGCGAGGGCGGCCGAAGCCAGCGATCCCAAAACCCGGGATCAGGGACTGTCCGAGGTCTACGAAGTTGAACAGATGAACGAGGACCTCAGGAATTAGGCCCGGATCGCACAAGGCACGGATTTCCTTAACTGGGAAATCCGTGTTTGGTGCGCTGGAGGGTAGCGGAGAAAAGGACCGGCTCAGGCCTTGTTTTTGTCCTTCAGGCCTTTTCCCTTGTAGGGGAAGAGGGCCTGTTTTGTGTGGGCTGCGTAGACCTTCGTTGGCGCCGCCGGCATCACCAGTGACGCGAGCGTGCGCAGGCCATAGGTCCAGGCGGTGAGCAGCCGCACCGCCAGGGCGGAGGCCCGGTTGTGGTGCTTTCGCATGTAGAGATCCCGGTTCCGGTGGAACTCCACGATCCGGGGCAGCCCCGAGCTGAGATCGGTCGAGAGCTGATTGTGGTGGATCGCTTCCGCTGACGGCACATAGAGGCTGTGCCAGCCTGCGTCAGCGAGTCTTTTCGCAAAGTCACATTCGTCGTAATAGACGAAGAACTGCGGGTCCATCCAGCCGACCTGTTCAGCCGCTTCACGACGCACCATCAGGGCGCTCGACTGAACCCAGTCGACCTGACTGGTCAAAAGACCCTGACTCTGGACAGTCAGGCGACCATGCAGGAACATCGCCCCGACGATCGCGGTTTCCACGCCCGGAAACTTCCAGGCGCAGGCGTAAGGCTGGTCCTCACCGTCGAAAAGCTGGGCCCCGGCAGCCCCGGCAGCGGGATCAGATTCCATCGATTCGTAAAGCGCCTCGACCGACCCCGGTTTCAGTTCGGTGTCTTCGTTCAGCAGCAGGCAGTACCGGCCGCCGGCCTTCTTCATCAGGGTGGTGTCGTTGGCGGCTTTGCCTTCCTTTTCGATCAGCCGGATGATTTCCACTTCCGGGAAGCGTTCGAGAACCGCTTCGACTGAACCATCGGTCGAAGCGTTGTCCAGAACTATCGTTTCGGAGCTGATTCCGGGCATGCCGTTGCGCTCGATTGCGGCGAGGCATTCGAGTAGGTATTCACGGCCATCGTTGTTGACCACGCAATAGGAAAGGTCGGTAACCACTGCCGCCTACGATAATCAGGGCGTGCGCATTCAGCTGATCGACCCTTCCGCCTTCACCCCGCCCTACGACCGTGCTCTCGCCCGGGCGCTGGCTGCGGAAGGCGCTGAGGTCGAACTGCTCACCTCAAAGTTCCTTTACGGGCCGGTGCCGGAACCGGTCGGCTATGAGGCCAGAAATGTCTTCTACCGCCGGTCGGCCGCCCGCGGGTTGAATGCCCGCGGACGGGTTCCGTTCAAGTTTGCGGAGCATCTGGCCGACATGAAAAGGCTGCGCGGCATGATCGAAGGCGACGTCACCCACTACCAATGGCTGACCGTGCCGTCACTGGACCATCGACTGATACCAACAGGCCCACCGAGGGTGATGACCGCGCATTACGTGGCCCCACCGGAACCAACTTCCCGCCAGGTCAGGTCGGCATTCAAGGCCTTCGACTCAATGGATGCGTTGATAGTCCATTCGCAGACCGGTGCCCGCCGGATGGAGGACGTAGTGGGGATCTCCCCGGAGAAGATCCACGTGATTCCCCACGGGTCCTTCGACTACCTGACTGAGCTTCCCGCCGAGGATCCCCTGCCGGCGGAGCTGGAGGGCGCGACCGGTCCGGTCGTACTTTTCTTCGGCCTGCTTCGCCCCTACAAAGGGGTCGATGTCCTGCTTGACGCTTTCGCTGCGGTTGAAGGAGCAG
>JBAUOE010000194.1:0-4631 GCA_049579585.1 Solirubrobacterales bacterium
CGCTTATATAGCGTCAATTCATTGCCAGTCCGGGGGTTTTGGCTGGTTGGTGGCTTTCATTTGCTTTTCGGTCACACAGGCTTTTGTCCTGTGTCATAACCTTGTGCCAATGCCTTTGAAACGAGCCGACATGTCAGGAGGCGGCGATGCCGAACCTCCCTCGTCTCAGACGGCCTCGTGAACCGCTGGGTTCACCGGGCAAAAAGGTCGATCCTGAAGTCACCGGTCCCCGCGTAGAAGAAATCGATGCCGGCGGCCTGCGCTGGTTCAACATCGAGCATCCCGGCGGGCCCGAACGTGGCTGGCTGGAAGAAAACTTCGATTTCCATCCGCTGGACATCGAGGACGTGCTTTCCCGGAATCAGCGTCCGAAGATCGATGAATACCCGGACTACCTCTTCCTGATCCTTCACGTACCCGTCTTCGACCGTAAAGCCGGCCGCCTTGGAGCCGGGGAAATCGACATTTTCGTTGGCCCGGATTTCGTCGTGACCCTGCCCAACCAGCCGGTACCCCCGGTCGAGTATCTGTTCTCGCGCTGCCAGGACGACGAGAAGCTGCGCGAAAAGCTTTTCTCCCGCGGAGCCGGATACCTGATGTACAGGCTGGTCGATGACAGCTTTGACTACTGCTTCCCGATGTTGCGGAAGATCGGCAACAAACTGGATGCCCTCGAAGACGAGATCTTCGACGGACATTCGGAAGACGTCGTCCGTGACATCTCGAACACCAAACAGGAAATCATCAACTTCCGCAAAGTGATTCGTCCCCAGCGACCCGTCCTGCGTGACCTGGAGAAAGTCAAGACCCGTTACCTCGCCAGCGACCTCGACCTCGAGATCTACTTCGATGACATCGTCGACGCCCACGAGCGCATCTGGGACATGCTCGAGAACTACAAAGAGGTAGTTGTCGGCCTTGAAGAGACCAACGAGTCCTTCCTCAGCCACCGGGTGAACGACGTCCTGCGGGTACTGACCGCGATCAGCGTCATCGTCCTCCCCCTCACCCTTATCGCATCGATATTCGGCATGAACGTGGGACTTCCCGGCGGCGGCGACCCCCAGGAATCGGGCGATGCGCACTTCTATGTGATCGTCGGCGTGATGCTGGTGATCCTCATCGGCATGGTCAGCTACTTCCGCAAGCGGCGCTGGCTATAGCCTGCTTCCTGAATGACTGAGAACCGGATCTGGGCGCCATGGCGCCTCAAATACGTCAAAGACGCCGACAAGGACAACGAAGACGCCTGCGTCTTTTGTGCCAAACCGGCGATCGACGACGACGAAACTGCCCTGATCGTCCACCGGGGCGAGAACTGTTTCGTGATTCTCAACCTCTATCCGTACACCAACGGCCACCTGATGGTTGCCCCTTTCGAACACATCGGACGGATTCAGGACATCCCTGAAGAAACCACGACCGAGATGCTCGAACTCGGCAAGAAAGCGATGACCAGGCTGGAAGACGTCTACCGCCCGCATGGCTTCAACGTCGGTTTCAATCAAGGTAAAGCCGCCGGTGCTGGCGTGGAACACCACATTCACATGCACATCGTGCCGCGCTGGAGCGGTGACACGAACTTCATGCCGGTCATCGCCGATCACCGGGTGATGCCGCAATCCCTGGAAGACAGCTACGCCGCATTGCGCGGGGCATATGACGCCGGAGCTACCAACCCAGTCACAGAATCAGAATAAGGAGCAGGAACCGTGTCCATCTTCAAGGCTTATGACATCCGCGGTCTCTACGGAGACCAGATGGACGAGAACACCGCCGAACAGATCGGTCGGGCATTCGTGCTCACCCTGGCTGACCTCAGCGGCAAAGAAGCGACCGACCTCAGGGTCGGGCTTGGCCGGGACATGCGCCTGACCGCACCGGCGATGGCAGCCGCCTACAAAGCGGGAATGGTTGCCGAAGGCGCCCACGTGATCGATGCCGGGCAGGTCGCCACCGAGATGCTTTATTACCTGGTTGGCAGCCGTGGACTTGATGGCGGCGCGATGTGCACCGCTTCCCACAACCCGAAGGCTTACACCGGTGTAAAGCTGGTCCGGGAAGGGGCCCTGCCCCTGTCCGGAGATGCTGGCATCGGCGACATCGAAAGACTGGTCGAAGCCGGCCTCGGTACCGCCCCGGGTGGCGGCAGCGAAGAGAGCATCGACCTCTGGGACGAATTCCACGCCGAGGTCGTCAAGTTCGTTGATCCGGACAAGATCAAACCACTGAAAGTCGTGGTTGACGGCGGCAACGGCATGGCCGGGCCAATGGTGGGCCCGATCTTGAAGAAGCTGGGGATGGACCTGGTCGAGCTCTATTTCGAACCGGATGGCGAGTTTCCCGACCACGAACCCAATCCCCTGCTCGAAGAGAACCGCCAGTTGATCATCAAAGCGGTAAAGGATGGAAATGCCGACCTCGGGATCGCCTGGGATGGGGACTCCGACCGCTGTTTCTTCATTGATGGCGATGGCCGGTTCTGTGATGGCGACTTCATCTGCGCCCTGCTCGCCCGCGCCGCACTCGAATCCGAGCCCGGTGGCCTGATTCTGTACGACCCGCGTTCCAGCCGGGCCGTACCGGACATCGTTGCCGCTGCCGGTGGCAAAACCAGCCTTTCCAGGGTCGGGCATGCCTTCTTCAAAGCCCGGATGCGGAAAGAAAACGCCGTGTTCGGCGGGGAAGTCTCGGGCCACTACTACTTCCGTGATTTCTACTGTGCCGATTCCGGCACGATCCCCGCCCTGACCATCCTGCAGCTGCTCGCCACCGAAGGCAAGAGCCTCAGCCAGCTCATGGAGGAATTCCACGCCAAGTACTTCATTTCCGGCGAAATCAACTCCGAGGTCGATGACCAGCAGGGCAAGATGGATGAGATCGAAGCGATGTTCCCCGATGCCGAAATCACCCATCTCGACGGGGTCTCGATCGATTATCCGGACTGGCACTTCAACGTTCGTCCGTCCAACACCGAGCCCCTGCTGCGGCTCAACCTCGAGTCTTTGATTTCACGTGAGGACATGGAGTCCAAGCGTGACCGGATGCTCGCGGTGATACGCGGTGAGTGAATTCGACCCTGATGCTGTGCTCGCCAAAGCGCGGGAAGACGGCATCCACACGATGCCGGTACCAACGCCTTTTGCCGTGGGCCGCATCAACTGTTACCTGATCGAAGGCAGTCCACTCACGCTGATCGATGCCGGTCCCAAGTCCGAACAGTCCCTGGCCGAACTCGACATCCACATCAACGACGCCGGCCACCGGGTCGAAGATGTGGAACTGATCGTCGCCACCCATCAGCACATCGATCACATCGGGCTGATCAAATCCGTTGCTGACCGCTCCGGCGCCGAAGTCGCGGCCCTGGACATCGCGGCCAACCGTCTCGCGACGTTCAGTGACAGCTCCGACGCCGAAGATGACCTGGCCGTCACCTTGATGCTCCGCCACGGCGTCGCCGAGGACATCGCGAATGCGCTGCGTAACCTTTCCGAGGGCTACCGGCACTGGGGTGACAAAGTCGAGGTCACGATGCCACTCGCCGAAGGGTCTGACCTGGTTCTGGGCGACCGCAAACTCAAGGTCCTTCACCGTCCCGGACACAGCCCTTCGGACACGGTTTTCTGGGACGAAGATCGCCGCATGGCTTTCGGCGGCGACCATCTGCTTTCACATATCTCGTCGAATCCGCTGATTTCCCGGCCGCTTGATGGCAGCCCCGGACGCACCAGGGCACTGATCGATTACACGGCGTCACTGCTCGAAACCCAGAAGATGCCGATCGACCTGATGCTGTCAGGACACGGCGATCCGATCATCGACCATGCCGGTCTGATCGACAAACGACTGGTGTCCCAGGAACGCCGCCTGGAGAAAATCCACGGGATTCTGGCGGAGAAACCACGTACAGCCCATGCGGTAGCCGAAGCGATCTGGGGCAACGTGGCCGTAACCCAGGCTTTCCTCACCCTTTCGGAAGTGATCGGCCATCTCGACATACTGATGGATTCCGGTCGGGTGGCCGAACACGAAGAAGGGGATCATCTGATCTACGAGGTGACCGGATGAACAACGGCGCGAAAAAGAAGATGTTGGTAATCGTGAATCCGTACGCAACCACGGTTTCGGACCGGCTCAAGAACCTGGTGATTTACGCACTTCAGGGTCGTTTCGAGGTCGAAGTCGAAGCGACGGAAAGCCAGGATCACGCGACCGAGATCGGTCGAGACGCGGTTGATGGCGGATACGACCTGGTGGTCGCTTTTGGCGGGGACGGCACCGTCAACGAAGTCGTGAACGGCCTTGCCGGCACTGACATCCCGGTTACTTTCCTCCCCGGGGGCAATACCAACGTTGTCTGCCGAACCCTTGGTATTCCCAACGACGTGGTTGATGCCACCGAGCATCTGTTGACCCTGGCCGACGACTTTCAGCCGCGAAAGATCGACCTGGGCCTGGTCAACGACCGGTATTTCGTCTTTTCCTGCGGGGCCGGTATCGACGCGACCGTGGTTGAGAAGGTCGATGCCAAACCGAAGCTGAAGTCGAAAGCCGGACCGTACTTTTATTCCTGGTCGGCAATGACCAGTTACTACCGCAGCTATGCCCGGAACCCGGTTCGTTTGAAG
>JBAUOE010000195.1:0-4692 GCA_049579585.1 Solirubrobacterales bacterium
ATGCCATCTTCGAGTCGTTCGGCTGCTTCCGGGGCTGTCGCCAGTTCCGCGCCGGCGACGAAAAGTTCGTTCTGGAGGGCGAGGATGTCGGAGGCGAGCTCGTCCTGGTCGGAACCGCAAAGGGCGCGGGCGAGGCCGAGGGCGGAACAGGCTTCGTCGAGCGTGCCGTAAGCGTCGGTCCGGTTTCCCGATTTCTCGACCCGTCCGCCATACCAGAGCCCGGTTGTGCCGTCGTCACCCTTTTTCGTATAAATCTTCATTGGGTCGATCCTAGCCGAGCGATGAGCCAGCTCCCTGGACGGATAGGATGCCGCCGATGATCAGGGGGCACCTCAAACGAGAAGAGCAGGCTGCGGGCGAGCCCGAACAGTCACAACAGGTCGAAATCGATCCGGCGGAACTGAGCGGCATCTTCAAGGTGCCCGACTGGTTGCGCGACATCGGTTTGATGGCCTGGCTGGTGTTGGGAATTTTTCTCCTGCTTGGGGCCATGGTCTGGCTGGCGTCGCTTACCCAGGTGATCGTGATCCCGCTGCTGGTCGCATCGATCGTGGCCACGGTCGCGATCCCGCTGGTCAACCGGCTTGAGCGTCACCATGTGCCGCGAGGCATCGGAGCTCTCGCCGTGATGCTGGGAATCGTCCTGATCGCTGTCGGCATGGGCTTCGCGATCGTCGCTGGCATTGCCGGGGAAGCCAGCAATATCGGTAAGGAGCTCACCTCTGCCAAGGACGAGATCGGTAGTTGGCTGCACAGCCTCGGGGTAAGTTCCTCGCAGGCGAATGACACCAAGGATTCGCTCGGATCGGGCTCAAAGCAAACGGTGAATGTCCTGCTTCACGGGGTCACATCCGGAATCAAGGATCTGTCCTCGCTGGTTTTCTTCTTCGCCATGGCGGCACTGTCCACTTTCTTCCTGCTCAAGGACGGGCGGACGATGCGGAACTGGGCCGAGAGCCATTCCGGCCTGCCGGCGCCGGTTACGAGAATCGTCAGCCAGCGGTCGATCGGATCGCTGCGGGGTTACTTCCTCGGAACCACAATCGTTGCCGTTTTCAGTGCTGTTGTTGTCGGCATCGGGTCGCTGATTATCGGAGTGCCTTACATAGCCGCAATCGTTGGTGTGACATTCATCGCGGGGTACATCCCGTATCTCGGCGCCTGGGGCGCTGGGGCGTTCACGGTGGCTCTCGCGCTCGGCAGCGACGGGGCATCGGCTGCGATGGCAATGGTCGTGGTACAGATCCTCGCCAACGGCATCCTTCAGCAGTTCGTGCAGCCTTTCGCCATGGGCACCGCGCTCGGAATACACCCGTTGGTGGTGCTTGTCGTGACCATCGCTGGCGGCGCGCTCTTCGGTGCGATGGGACTGATCCTTGCGGCGCCGGTGGTTTCAGCAATCGTTGGAATCAGTGGGGACCTGGCTAAAGCCCGGGCCGAAGGAATCGCCGAAGAAGACGCGGCAGCCAGCTCGACGGCTGCCACAGCCACCGCCTCTTAGCTCAGCGCGCCCAGTACCGAAGTCGCAGCTGAGGTACTAGCGGGCGGTTTAGAACATGAAGAATTTGTCAATTTGTGTAATGATGGTTGCATGAATTCATTGATGCGTTCCGAAAACACCCGTTGCTGACCTATCTGCACGAAGCGAAAGCGGACCTGTTTCGCACGCTCGGTCACCCGGTCAGAGTCCGGGTACTTGAGCTTCTTCTGGC
Source organism: Solirubrobacterales bacterium (assembly GCA_049579585.1). GTDB lineage: Bacteria > Actinomycetota > Thermoleophilia > Solirubrobacterales > 70-9 > 67-14. Next base: position 1,713 of record JBAUOE010000195.1, read on the forward strand.
CGGGCCGCAGCCTGTTCACGAACTTCTGGACGAGATCCAGATCGAGGCTTCGAGCCTTTCGCAGCAGCTTTCCGTGCTGCGTCGAATGGGCCTCGTCAGCTCATCCCGCGATGGGGCAAAAGTGGTTTACACGTTGAGTGCTCCTGAAGTTGCGGCCTTGATGGACGCGGCCCGCAACGTCCTCACCACGGTCCTCAGCGACCGCGAGGATCTGCTCGCGGAGCTCCGCAGCTCCTCCGCAGCACAATGAATCAGCTGCAGCTCTGAGAGCTACAGCCTTGGTTGAAAGTTCTTTTGCTCGCCTGAGGGCGCTACTGCCTGATCGGGCGGATCTTCAGGCAGCGGGCCGGTCCCCTCAGAAAGACCTCCTGGCCGGAGCCACGGTCGCGATAGTTGCCCTGCCGCTCGCCCTTGCGTTCGGAGTGACCTCCGGACTCGGCGCCCAGGCAGGCATCGCGACCGCTGTCATCGCCGGTGCCGTCGCCGCGGTATTCGGTGGTTCAAACCTTCAGGTTTCCGGGCCAACCGGGGCGATGACCGTCGTCCTGGTGCCTGTCGTCCACCAGTTCGGGGCCGGAGGCGTGCTGTTCGTTGGCCTGCTGGCTGGTCTGGTGCTGATCGCCATGGCTTTTGCCGGCTTGGGCCAGTACGTGAAGTTCCTGCCCTTGCCGGTGATTGAAGGATTCACGGCCGGGATTGCCGTCGTGATCGCACTCCAGCAAGTCCCGTCGGCCCTCGGCGTAGTTCCGGGCGATCAGGAAAGAGTGTGGGCGGTAGCCGCTTCGGCCGTCTCGGAATTCGTCGCGGAACCCCATCTGGCGCCACTCGCTGTCACGGCGATGGTGGCGGCCGTGATGCTTGCCGGTGCGAGGTGGCGCCCCGGCATCCCGTTTTCGATTCTGGGAGTCATCGCTGCCACCCTGGCCGCGACCCTGCTGCCGCTCGGGCTCACGAGCCTGGGTGCGCTGCCGGCCGGGCTGCCGTCGCCGTCGCTTGGATTCATCGACCTTGGTGCGATCGGTTCACTGCTTCCGGCGGTGATTGCGGTGGCGGCCCTGGCGGCCCTCGAAAGTCTGCTCTCGGCAACGGTTGCCGACGGCATGAGCGTCGATGAACGGCACGATCCCGACCGGGAACTGATGGGGCAGGGACTCGCGAACCTGGCCGCACCTGTTTTCGGTGGCATTCCGGCTACGGCAGCGATCGCCCGGACGGCTGTGAACGTCAGGGCGGGAGCGAGTTCGAAACTGGCAGCCCTGTCGCACTCGATGTTCCTGCTCGCGGTAGTTCTGGTCGCGGCACCGCTCGTTTCCGAGATCCCGCTGGCGGCCCTGGCTGGCGTACTGGTTGCGACAACCGTGCAGATGATTGACACCAGTTCGGTGCGGGCGCTGGCCCGGGCCTCACGTGGCGACGCTTTCGTCCTCTTTCTGACGTTCTCGATCACGGTGGCTTTTGATCTGGTCGCTGCGGTCGTGGTTGGGCTTGGCGTGGCGATAATCATCGCCCTGCGGTCGGTAGCCAAGAGCGTCAGGGTTGACCGGGTCCCGCTTGAGCGCGGCTCTCATACCGATGAAGAACACGAGTTGCTCAGCGAACACATCGTGGCTTACCGGTTGGACGGACCGCTCTTCTTCGGGGCTTCACATCGATTCCTGCTTGAACTCACGAATGTCGCTGACGTGAAGGTGGTAATCCTGCGGATGTCCCGGGTCACCACAATGGACGCAACGGGAGGGCGGATACTTGGCGATGCGATCACCCGGATAGAGCGGCGCGGCATCGTGGTGCTGGTCTCGGGCATCTCTCCCGACCACGACGACATCCTGAAGTCCCTTGGTGTTGCCGACCACCTGCGACAGAACGGTCGCATCTTTCCCGAGACCCCGGAAGCGATCGAATACGCCCGAAGGCTTGTGCCATCGCTGACGCCTAAAGCGCACCCCCGGTCGGTCAGCTCAGCGGATTGAAGACCATTCCGGAAAGCAGTTTCGGGAAGAAGTAGGTTGATTTCGGCGGCATGGTTTCGCCTGCTGCCGCTACCGCGCGAACCTGGTCGATCGGGGTCCCCCGCAGGATGAACGCGGCCTGGAACTCACCACCATCGAGGCTGGTGATCGCGTTGCCGATCGTTTTTGCGTACCCGATGCCACGTTTGGCTTCGACGTCCTCCTCCGACATTCCGAGCAGGCCGGAAAGCACCACTTTTTCAAGAATGGCCGCGTCGAGATGACGGTATGCCTCCGATTTTCCTTCCATCAGGGAATCGAGGGTCAGGGGATCCCTGAGTCGCAGCCGGTAGTAGCGGCCGGTTGCCTGATCGGCGTAGCCGAAACAGCCGATGCCTTCCATCCCGGCCGGATCGAGTCCGTCCAGGTCAGTTGGTTCCATGTCGAAAGCGGCCGCGATGCCGTTGTTCAGGTGATCGCGGATGTCCGGGTTGCCCGCCAGGCCGGAAATCAGCCGGTGGGTGGGGAACACAGTCAGCCCGGGATCGTCAAGGCCGGTCAGGGCCATCAGCGTGAAGCACTGGGCGCCTTCGCCGGGAACTTCGGCCGCGTAGGTGCGGGCGGTTTCGTAACGGTGGTGTCCATCGGCGATCAGTAGTTCGGCGTCGTTCAGGACTTCGGCAACGGCGGCGTGGACCTCCGGGTCCGTAACCGGCCAGAGACGATGGGTGGTTCCGTCCTCGTCGGTGACCTCGCCCCACGGTTCACTTTCGACAGAAGCAGCAACCTGAGGCCAGGCATCACGACTGGTCAGCGAGAAGATCGGCGAAAGGTTGTATCTGGTGGCCCGGGTCAGGTCGAGCCGGTCCTGTTTGGGGCCGGGCTGGGTGCGTTCGTGGGGGCGGATCCGGCCGGGCCCGTAATCGGTGACACGAACCCGGGCAATGATGCTGTTTCGGGTGCGCCGGCTGCCATCGGGAGCGGCGTAATCCTGGCTGAGAGCCCAAAGTGTTGGTTCGCGATCCTGTTTC
>JBAUOE010000196.1:0-12082 GCA_049579585.1 Solirubrobacterales bacterium
AAGCTGGGCATCGAAGCCGACTACGTGCTGGGAGCGGAAGACAGGCTCGACAACATGCTTTCGCCACGACCTTTTGAATACATCATCGGGTCAGTCCATTTCATCGGTGAGAAATCCATGGACACCGAGGAATACACGGTGTGGGACGATCGCAGTGACCCCGACGAAATCTGGCGGCGCTACTTCGAAACCCTGGCCCACGCAGCCCGATCGGGGCTTTTCGACATCCTTGCCCACCCTGACCTGGTCAAGGTCTGGGGACGGGCACAGCGGCAGCCGTCGCGGGAACTCGAGTTCTTTTACGAACCGGCGATCCAGGCGATCGCCGATACCGGCATCACGGTCGAGGTTTCCACGGCCGGCCTGCGAAAAGGGGCGGGGGAGATCTATCCCTCACCGGGTTTCATGGCGATGTGTGTGGACGCCGGAGCGACTTTCGCGCTCTCCTCGGACGCCCATCAGGCCGACCAGATCGGATTCGAATACGACCAGGCCCTTGAGTTCCTCGCCGGTCACGGAGTGACTGAACTGGCCGTATTCGAGGGGCGCCAGCGGCAGTTGGTACCGATCGATGAGAAACTAGGTTCCTGATGAGCGTTGGACTTGGATATGACAGCCACCGTTTCGGGGAAGGCCGCCCGCTGATCCTCGGCGGCGTTCAGATTCCGTACGAACGTGGACTGATCGGCCATTCCGATGCGGACGTCGTCACCCACGCCGTGATCGACGCCATCCTCGGGGCCGCCGGGCTGGAAGACATCGGTTCGATCTTTCCCGACACCGATCCCGCCTGGAAGGACGCCGACTCGATCGAGTTGTTGCGTACCGTGGTCGGCATGGTTCGCGGCAAGGTTGACAACGTTGACATCACCGTGATCTGTGAAGAACCGAAGCTTGGTCCGCATCGTGCCGAGATCGTACGTTTGCTCAGCGACCTCACATCCGCCAGGGTCAACCTGAAAGCAACTACCAACGAGGGCATGGGCTGGATCGGCCGTGGCGAAGGGATTGCCTGCATGGCGGTCGCCTCAATCGTTGGCGAGTAGCCGAAAACTCGTATTCATCAATAGTCTTGGGTGATGCCAGTCGGAAGCATTGCCTCCAAGGTCCAGGACGCCGGATTCCAGCTCAAGGTGCTGGTCGAAACCGGCATCCTTTCGGCGATGCGTCCTGATCGCACGGCGAAGGTCGTTTCGACCCTGATCAAGGGCGGGACCACCCCGGCGACCGCGATCCGGATCGCCGCGATCAAGCATCCGGATACGACCTTCATCATCGATGAGAAGGGCAGCCTTTCGTTCAAAGAGGTTCACGACCGGACGACTTCCCTTGCCCGTGCTCTCGCCCGGCTCGGCGTGCGCGAGGAGGACGGGGTCGGAATCATGTGCCGCAACCACCGCGGCTTCATTGAAGCCAACCTCGGGGCGAGCAAACTGGGCGCAACCGCACTCTTCCTGAACACGATGTTCTCCGGCCCGCAGCTGGCCGAAGTGGTGGAACGCGAGGCCCCGAAAGTTCTGGTTTATGACGAGGAGTTCGAAGGACTGCTCGAAGACGTGCCGGATGACATCATCCGCATCACCGCCTGGGGAGACGGGGAAAAAGGACAGCTAACCCTGGAGGGTCTGATCGATTCGGCCGATTCGACCGAATTGCCATTGCCGACGGTCCAGTCGAAGTTCATCATTCTCACCTCCGGAACCACTGGAACTCCGAAAGGCGCTCAGCGCAACAGTCCCAAAGGCCTCTCCGGACTGGTCGGCCTGCTCGACAAGATCCCTCACCGCAGCGGTGAAAAGATGGTTATCGCAGCGCCGCTGTTCCACTCATGGGGTTTCATCAATTCTGTGTTTGCCCTGACCCTCGGCGCCACGATCATCCTTGATCGCCGCTTCGATCCGGCCGTGACCATGGAACGGGTCGATCAATACTCGGCCGAGGTCCTGGTCGCGGTTCCGGTGATGCTGCAGCGCATCCTCGAACTTCCCCCGGAGAAGAAGGATCATCTGAAGGCGGAGAAGCTGAGCATCGTCACCCTTTCCGGTTCGGCCCTGCCGGGTGGACTGGCAACCGCCTGGATGGACCGCTTCGGTGACAACGTCTACAACCTTTACGGCTCGACCGAAGTGGCATTTGCGTCGATCGCGACACCCGACGAACTGCGGGTGGATGCCGCTACCGCGGGCCGTCCGCCGAACGGAACTTCGATTCGTCTGGTCGATGAGAACAACCTGGATGTGGCCCCGGGTGAGACCGGTCGCATTTTCGTCAATAACGAAATGACCTTTGAGGGGTACACCGGTGGTGGTGGCAAAGACAGCCTGGATGACTACATCTCCAGCGGCGATGTCGGTCATTTCGACGACCGTGGTCTGCTCTTCATCGATGGACGTGACGACGAGATGATCGTTTCCGGCGGGGAGAACATCTTCCCGGGCGAAGTAGAGGAACTGCTGGCGAGCCATGGCCGGATAGTTGAAGTCGCGGTGATCGGTGTTGCCGACGACGATTTCGGTCAGGTTCTCCATGCGTATGTGGTGGTTCGCGGCTCTGAATCGCTCACGGTCAGTGAGCTACGGACCTACGTGAAGTCGAATCTGGCGTCGTTCAAAGCACCCAAAGAGATCATCTTCATGGACGAGTTGCCGAGAAATGCCACCGGCAAGATCCTCAAGCGCTCTCTGGCGTAGTAAGTTTTCTCTGACGATGAGCGATCAAACTCCAGCTCCGTCGAAGGACGAGACGGGAAAGTCGAACGGTCTGCCGGCTGAATTGAGCCAGGTGGGTGAATCCGCGACGCGTATGAACGCCCGGATCGAGTCCTTCGCGAAGGAGCTAAACGAAAGCGAATCGAAGGCCCGTGAAGCCGAAATGGCTGCCCGCGATTCCGAACTGAAGGCCCTCGCGCTCGCGCGTGACGCGGTAAGTCAGGCGAAAGCCTCGGCTGCTGATGCCGAAAAGGCCCGCGCCGAAGCTGCAACTGCGGACAAGAGGGTGGAGGCCGCCAAAACCGCTGCTGCCCGCGATACCGCAGAGGCCCGTGAAGAGATCAAGGCCAAGGCCCGGGAGACCCTGCGCAAACTCAGCGCTGAGGCTCGCGAAAAGATCGAATCAGCCCAGGCCGCACGCCAGGCCGCCGAGGAGCAGATGGAAGAGCTGGCCAGGAAAGAGGCCGATCATCGTGATGCCCAGGCGAAGGTCGAGGCTGATCTCCAGCGGGTTGAAGGAACGTTGAAAGAAGAACGGGCCACCCGCGAAGAAGCGATGGCCAAAGTGGCCGCCGAAGGCGAAGAGCGACTGGCTGCCCGGACCAAACATCTTGAAGAAACAGCGGAACGGCTGGCCAAGGAAGCCCGGCAGGCCGCCGAGCGTGAAGCCGCGAATCGAATTGAGGCCGCTGATGGCCGTGCCCAGAAGGCGCAGGACCGCGCGGCCCAGGCAGAGGCCCACGCCAATGAGTTCGAGCAGCTTGCCCGCCAGCGAATCACCGAGATTGAGGCAGATATCGACCGCCGGGTCATGGAAGGCACCGAGCAGGTACGTCGTGAAGCCGCGGAAAGGGTTGATGCCCTGGTCGATCGTTTTGGCCGTGAGCGCGAAGAAGAAGCCCGTCAACTGGCCGAACAGCGTTTGCGCGACGAAGATGACCGGATCCAGCGCGAAGCGGAGCGCCGGGCCGACCTCGCCAAGAAGTCAGCCGATGACGAAGTTGCTGCCGCCGCCGACCGTGCCCGGCAGGAAGCGCTTTCTGCTGCGACGAGCACCGCACCCGAATGGGAGCGCAGTGATTCGGCGCGAGAAGATGATGATGAATCAGGTCCGGTCCCACGCCGTCGCCGGGGTGGACCCGGTGCCGGTGGCTATCGAACTTTCTAACGTTCGCCTGCGGAGTTTCAGATGCGTGAGGTGAGCATTCGCGACACGATGAGCGGCGAACGCCGTGTGATCGATCCCGGCTCCGAGGTCGGGATCTATGCCTGTGGCCCGACGGTTTACAGCCGCATACATATCGGTAACGCCAGGCCTTTTGTCATCTTTTCGTTGCTCTCCCGTTTCCTCAGGAGCGAGGGGTATGAAACGAGGCTGGCGATCAACGTCACCGACATCAACGACAAGATCTACACGGCCGCGGCCGGACGCGGGATCACTTCAACCGACCTCGCCGCCGAGATGACCGCCGCCTACCTCGACGACACCGGGAGGCTTGGCCTTGGCCGGCCAGACGCGGAGCCGCTGGCCACCGAAATGGTGAAGCCGATAGTTGATCTGATCGAGACCCTGGTCGAGGACGGTCATGCTTACGAGTCAGGAGGGGACGTTTACTTCTCGGTTCGTGATTTCGATGGTTACGGCACGCTTTCCCACCGTTCGCTCGATGACATGGAGCAGGGGGAGGGCGATGATGCCGGATCACTCAAGCGTGACCAGCTCGATTTCGCACTCTGGAAGGCCCATAAAGAAGCGGAAGACACTTTCTGGGATTCCCCCTGGGGCCCGGGGCGGCCCGGCTGGCACATCGAGTGCTCGGCAATGGCGGAAGCCGAATTGGGCGAGCTGCCTTTTGCGATCCATGGTGGCGGCTCGGATCTGGTCTTTCCCCATCACGAAAACGAGATCGCCCAGTCGGAAGCCGCTCGTGGCAAGCCGTTGGCGAAGGTCTGGATGCATAACGGGATGATCGAGACTGACTCGGCGAAGATGTCGAAGTCGGATGGCAACATTTTTCAGTTGTCCGAAGCGATCGATGTTTACGGGGCGGAAGCCGTTGTCTCCTACCTGATTTCCGGCCACTACCGGCAGCCACTGGCTTTTGGTGAAGGCCCGCTGGAAGAAGCCGTTGCCCGGGTCGACCGGTTGCGTAATTTCCTTCGGCTGGCGGAACCGGGCGGCGAGCCCGGCGAAGCTGCCTCGGTGGCCGTCACGAACTTCCGGGATGCCCTGGCTGACGATTTCAACACCCCACGGGCGATGGTCGAAGTCTTTGACCTGGTCCGCCTTGCGAATCAGGAAGACGTCCCGGGGGCCGGTGCGGCCGTCCTGGAAATGCTTTCCCTGGTCGGGCTTGAGTCTCTTGGGACGGAACTGAACGCGGCCCCGTCTGCGGAAGCGACAGGTCTGCTCGAACAGCGTGAAGCCGCCCGGGCCGAACGCGACTTCGCCCGGGCCGACCAGATCCGGGACGAACTCGCGGCCCTGGGCTGGGATGTGCGTGACGGGTCCACCGGGGCCACCCTGGTTCCGCGCTCCGGATCATGAATGAGCTGATCTACGGCCGCCAGCCGGTCGCTGAAGCCGAAAGGGGCCGTCGCAAGGTCCATCGGGTCTGGCGCACGCCGGAGACGGCGCCCGGGAAGCTGAGCGAGATGGCCGGCAGCGAGGACCATCAGGGTGTGGTCGCCGAAGTCGATCCGTATCCGTACGTGGGCGGAGAGCAGCTGCTGCGCAAGAAGGATGCCCTGATCGTGGTGCTGGACCAGATCCAGGATCCGAGGAACCTGGGTGCTGTCTGTCGTTCAGCCGAAGTGGCTGGAGCTGACGGCGTGGTGATTCCGGACCGTCGAGCAGCATCGGTTACTGCCGCCACATGCAAAGCGTCGGCCGGTGCGGTTGAACATCTTGAGATCGCAAGGGTCCGGAACATTTCCGATTTCATCAGTGACGCCAAGAAATCGGAATTCTGGGTGTGGGGGGCAGACGGCGAAGCAAAAGCGACGCCGTGGCAGACCGACCTGACTGGTTCAACCCTGATCGTCATGGGAACCGAAGGCAAAGGCCTGCGTCCCCGGGTTGCCGAGAGCTGTGATGGCCTGATCGCGATCCCGCAGAACGGCCGGATCGATTCGCTGAACGTTTCGGTGGCAGCCTCGGTGCTGCTTTTCGAAGCGGTGCGTCAGCGCTCCGCCAAAGCCTGATTTTCGGCATCGCGGGAGCCTGAGACCGGCCGATTCCGGTTCTTTTCCGACCCTGTTTCTGCAAGGTCCGTTGCACCGATTCGTGGCGAGGGGTTGACAGAACTCTGCGAAGCCGTAAACTAACCTCAAGATAAAGGGTGAACCTCAGCTTGAGTGTGAGGTCACCCACATGTGTATTGGCGTCCAGGGGAGGTAAGTGGCGCCACAGGACTCTTCCAAAGGAGAATGTTCGGTGGCTACCCCAACCTCAAATGTGGCAATAGCAGGAGTTTCATCCCGGGTTCGCAGGAACGGCCCGGCTAACCCTAAAGCTCGAGTACAACCTGATGATCACTATCTGGTTTCACTCTCGAAGCGTGGTGAGAAGGACGCGACTGACCAGCTGATCAAGCGGTACCACGGTTTCGTTCGGCTCAAGGCATCCTCGTATTTCCTGGTCGGCGGCGACTCGGACGACCTGATTCAGGAAGGATTGCTCGGCCTTTACAAAGCGATCCGCGATTACCGCACCGACCGTGAGTCGAGCTTTCGCAATTTTGCTGAACTCTGCATCACCCGCCAGATCATCACCGCGGTTAAAACCGCCACCCGTAACAAACACGCACCGCTCAACCAGTACGTCTCTTTCGGGCAGTCGCCCGCGGCTAACGGCGAGTCGGAAACCACCATGGAGGAGATCCTTCCCGGTCCGACCGCTTTCGATCCGGTCAATCAGGCGATCTCGTCGGAAGAGCTGGGCAGCCTGGTCACTTGTCTGAAGGCTTCGCTTTCCGACATGGAAAGCAGTGTGCTCGGCTACTACCTCGAGGATCGTTCCTACGAAGAGGTCGCTTTGCTGCTCGGCTGCGAAACCAAGACTGTCGATAACGCCCTTCAGCGGGTCAAGCGCAAGGTGAGTCGTCACCTGGACTCGCGCGACATCGCTGTCTGATCCCGGTCCGCTTCAACTCAAATCCGGAAGTGACGAAGCAGGGGCCTGCCACCGGTTCCTGCTTCGTCATATTCTGGGGTAGTAACACCCGCCCGCCTAGCTCAATTGGTAGAGCACCTGTCTTGTAAACAGGAGGTTTCCGGTTCAAGTCCGGAGGTGGGCTTCTCTACTCGTGACGCTCCGGCCAGCGACTGGCGAAACGCTCTGCCATCGCCGTGATCGTCAGGCTTGGATTGACTCCGAGGTTCACCGGGATCGCCGAAGCATCGGCAACGTAAAGCCCGGGATGTCCGTGGACCTGATGGTCCGCATCGATTACGCCGCTTTCCGGGCCTTCGCTGATCACAGCGCCACCAAGGATGTGGGCGGTGAAGGATCGGCCGCCGGCGCTCTCGACCAGCAGGTTGTGCGCGGTGCCACCGGAAGATTTCGCGAATTCCCGTGCAGCCTCGTTGGCGACCGGCAGGTCACTGGGGGCCTTCTGCCGGCCGGCGGCTTGTCGGGAGCGCAGGACTTTCCGCCAGGGGCGCAAAGGTGACCGTCCGAGTTCGAACTTGATTTCGCTTTCAACGTCCTGCATGACTGTGAGCGCAGTCAGCCTTTGTTCGAAGTTCCTGGCGGTCACTGACGACAGCCAGCGCAACGGGTGGCGCAATATCTGCGCGACGGTTTCAATCGCACGTCTCGCGGGGTTCGCCCCATCCACGAGCGGACCCATCTGGAGACGCAGGAACTTGCCTCCACCGACGTAACGGTTCTGGGTGATGTGGGTCCTGGTATCAGGGTGGAAGTCGGTGGAGATCGCCGGGCCACGGGTCAGGTCCTCCTGGGGATCTTCGCTCAGGACCAGGCTCACCGCCTCCGAATTCGTCCGGACTTGATGGCCAAGCCGATCCGACACATGGGGGAGGCTGCCGAACTCGTCGCGGCACCGAAAGAGCAGTTCAAGCGTGCCGAGGACCCCCGCCGCCAGTACCACCTGGCCAGCCCGCAGGGGAGGCAGGTTTTCGGGCTTCAGGCCCGGACGGTCGAGGGAAAGTTCATAGCTGCCGTTGGCCAGAGGAGCAATCGACCTGACCCGGTGTTCGGCAAGGATCCGGGCACCTTGCCGCTCGGCGAGATGAAGGTAGTTCATGTCCAGGGTGTTCTTCGAACCGTAAGGGCATCCGCTCAGGCAGCCTCCGCAGAGACGGCATCCGGTCCGGTCGGGACCTTCGCCGCCGAAGAACGGATCAGGTTCCCTGACTCCTTCTTCCCCGAAATGGATCGCAAGTGGAACCGGTCCGAAGCTGTCAACGCCGCCGATTGCGACTGAAGTCGCCCGCAGGTGATCGTCCATCGGGCCGCTGAACGGATTGTCGACCCGGCCCAGCATGCGGGCCGCTTCGGAAAAATGGGGGGCCATGGCGGAAGCCCAGTTGACCTCCCCGGTGCCCCAGGCCGGATCAGCGAAAATTCGGTCGGGTGGTTCCAGCAGCACCGCGCCCCAGACGATCGAGCCTCCACCGACACCAGAAGCCCCGATGATTCCGACGTCTCGGAACACCCGCTGCCAGAAGAAACCATCGAAACCGAGGTTCGGCTCCCAGAGATGGGCCCTGATGTCCGTCTTTGCGCGAAGAATGTCTTCCGGGTCCAGACGCCTGCCTTGCTCAAGCACAACCACGTCATAACCCTTCTCGGCCAGTCGCAACGCGGTCACGGCACCACCGAAACCACTGCCCACTATCGCCACGTCGCAATCCAGATCCGGTTCCGGGGTCAGCGAAGGGTTCACGCCGGGCATTGTCTGAAGGGTAGATCGGTGGTGGCAGGCATTCGTTTCCCTTTGGCTTCCGCAGCCTTCCGGCAACGGATCGTGCAGGTATACACCAGAGGCATAGTGCTCATCGTTGGTTGTCGTCCAAGCCAGATAGGTTGGACAGGTATTGCACATTCACCTGTAACGCAGGTCAAACTTCCGTGTAGAAAAACTGTGACTTCAGAGCAGCTGGCCGAATACCATGAGTTCACAAGGGAGCACGGTGTAAACCGTGCGCTCTATTTCGTGGCCCGGTGCCTGCTTCAGCCGTTCTTCCTGGTCTACTTCCGGCTTTCAAGACAGGGCAAGGAAAACGCCAAGTTCAAGGGCGGAACGATCGTCGCGGCAAACCACCGCAGCTTCCTTGACCCGTTCGTGATCGGCACCTGCCTGCCATGGGGCAAACCGATGAACTACGTGGCGAAAGTTGAACTTTTCGAGAAGCGCTGGCAGGGATTCTTCCTCTGCCGGGTAGGTGCTTTTCCGATCCGGCGCGGCGAAGCTGACGAACTGGCGATCGGCACCGCGGAAAGGGTGCTGGACCGGGGTGGTTCGATCTGCATCTTCCCGGAAGGCACGAGGCATCGCACCGGATCACTCGGATCCCCCAAACGCGGGGTGGGGCGACTTGCCCTCAGGAGCGGTGCGCCTGTTCTGCCAGTAGCGGTGAGCGGCAGCGAGGACGTAAGACGCGGCCTGAAAATCAGGCCGAAGAAAGTTCGGCTTCGGGTCGGTCGCCCGATGTCGTTCCCGCAGTCCGAGAACCCTTCGCCAGCCCTGGCCGCATCGGTCACGTCCAGGATCTGGCCCAACATCGAACTCCAGTGGGAAGACATCGGCGGACTGCCACCAATGCGCCGGGCCGCGGTAATCGGGGCGGGAAGCTGGGGGACAGCGGTAGCGGTACTGCTCGCCCGAGGCGGACTCGAAGTTCAGCTCGGGACCAGAACCGAAGAACAGGCCGAACAGATCTCCCTGGCCCGCGAAAACGAAAAGTACCTGCCTGGCGTGCGACTCCCGGACGGAATCGAAGTCCGGGCATCAAGCCAGATCGAACTGGGAGGGGTCGACCTCTTGTGCCTGGCGGTTCCATCCGCCTCCTATCCGCAGGCCGTGGGTGCCGTAGCCGACCGGGTAGGTCGACGGGCCGGCATCCTGCTGCTCGCCAAAGGACTGGTTGCGCCGAAGGGCCAGCTGCCCTCCGAATACGTGGCCGAACGAATCCAGTCCCGAGGGGTTTCCTGCCTCGGAGGTCCGGCCCATGCCCGCGAAGCAGTATCCGGTTCCGCCGCCCTCGTGCTTGGCACCGCTGACGCTGACCTCCGGGCCCAGCTCGGAGACGTTTTCGACCGGGCCGGGCTGGTCTGTGAACGTTCACGCGACGTCGTTGGCGTCGAAATGTCAGGTGCCGCCAAGAACGCCGCGGTGCTTGCCGCAGCGGCAGCCGAACCCCACGGTTTGAACGCGGCCGGCATCGCTGCCGCCGCGGTCTGGTGCGAATGCGTCGACTATGCGGTTGGCCACGGGGCAGACCTCAACACCTTCAACGGACTTGCCGGAGTCGGCGATCTCCTTGCGACCGTCATGGCGGAAGGCAGCCGCAACCGGCGGGCCGGCGAACTCCTCGGTCGGGGCATGGCCCCCGATCAGATTCGTGACGCGATCGGACAGGCCTCAGAAGCGATGGACTCGGTCCCGCAAATCGCTGCGACCGTAGCCGCATCAGGGGGCCAGGCCGTTGCCCTCCAGGGCCTCGCCGACCTGGCCACAGGCAGGATCACATCTGATGAATGGGTCGCTGCCCTGAGAAGGGTCGACCACACGAAACGGGTCGCCTGATGCCTTGCCCACTCGCTCACCGTGAACTGTTCGGGGTAGGGTGCCGGGGTGGAGCAAACCGAACCAGAGGTCGAAAGCAAAGCGGAGATCGACCGTGGCTTCGAGCAGCTCTACCGGGACCACCTGCGCGACGTCTACTCGTATGCGTACTACCGGATAGGCAACCATCACGACGCCGAGGACCTGACCGAACAGACCTTCCTTCAGGCATACCGGCACTACGCTCGCGCCCGGCGGGAATCGGATGGCAGGCCACTGAGGCCATGGCTGATCAGGATCGCCCACAACCTCGCGGCGAACTATTACCGAGACCGCTCACGAAAGCCACAGGTCGCGCTGGACAACATCGAACCGCCAGCGGCGAAACACACCACGGAAGCAGTGGTCGAGGGTCGCGACGAACTGCGAGCGGTAATGGAGAACCTTCAGGAGTTGCCCGAAGAACGGCGCGAGGCCCTGGTCATGCGCTTCGCGCTTGGCATGGACAATCGCGAAATTGCCCGGGCAATGGGCAAGAGCGACGGGGCGACCAAGGTCCTGCTTCACCGGGCGATCAAACAACTTCAGGAAAGGATGGAGGAGGCCGGTCATGGATGAAATCCGTCTAGAGAACCTGCTGGCCGACGTCCTGACGCCGGTCGAACCACCGGAACGGCTTTCGGGCCGTCTCCAGAAAACATTCTCGGCGATCTCCGACGCTGCCGCGACCGACCTCAGCGACTGGGTCGATGAGCTGACCGAGACCGAGATGGAGTCACTGCGCGACCCTCGCAACTGGGTGCGCCCGGTGGTCGCGGTCACGGCCGGCGGCGTTGCCACCGGCGCGCTGATCGTCTTTGAGGTCCGCCGCCGGGGACGTCAACGCACTTCAAAGCTGGACAGCATCATCCGGGACGCCCGGTCACGAAGCGGTTTTTGAACCTGCCCGCTTTTTAGTCCGGCGCATCCGTCGGCGTCGCTCCCGTCGGCTGGTCCGCTTCCGGCGACTCTCGATGCGGGCCGAGAACCAGGCCCTGATCGGTTTCCAGGTGGCGGCGACGAAGCAGGCCAGAGCGGCCAGGCCGAGCAGCAGGTTAAGAACGTTCACCGAGCGCTGGGCCGGCAGCTTCGAGAACAGCTGTTGTCCATCAGCAGCAGCTACTCCCCAGAAGCCCAGTCCGAGGAAGAGGATCGCGGCAAGCAGGGCGTAAGGACGTGAAAACCGCCGTGACATGATCAGGGCAACCAGGCCGATCACAATGTGGAAAGCATTGGCCCAGCCGTTGACCGTGTACACGCCAAGGATTCGCGAAGAAATTTCGGGCACCGAAAACTCGGCGTTGTACAGGAACCCGAAAAGGCCCAGCAGAACGAGCAGAACGCCGCTTGCGGTGGCGTAAAGGCGGGTATATCCGATCCTCTCCACGACCCTATTGTCACGCCTCTCAAAGATCGCCGCAGTCCCCTTCGATTAGGCTTCAACTCCTTGCCTACCTGTTACCGCCACCCACGGGTCGAGACCGGAGTTTCCTGCTCGAGTTGTGGACGACCTATCTGCCCGGACTGCATGATCCAGACCCCGGTCGGTTTTCGCTGCCCGGAATGCGGCCAGGAAAGAAC
>JBAUOE010000197.1:0-1675 GCA_049579585.1 Solirubrobacterales bacterium
CCCGCGATCAGCGTTGAAGGCCTGGTCAAGACCTTCGGCGACGTTCATGCGCTTGATGGCGTGAACCTCGAAGTCAAGACCGGCTCGGTGCTTGGATTGCTCGGCCCGAACGGGGCTGGCAAGACGACCGCGGTCCGGGTACTCACCACGCTGCTCAAACCGGACGCGGGCACCGTCAGGGTCGCCGGCCTCGACGTGGTCAAGGATGCAGCGCAGCTTCGCACCCACATCGGTCTGGCTGGTCAGTATGCCGCCGTCGATGAGAACCTGACCGGAACCGAGAACCTGACCATGGTCGGGCGTCTCTACGGCATGAAACGTCGTGAGGCCAAAGCACGGGCGGGTGAACTCCTGGAGCGCTTCAGCCTGGAAGATGCGGCCGATCGACCGGCCCGAACCTATTCCGGTGGCATGCGCCGCCGACTGGACCTGGCTGACGCCCTGGTTGCCCGTCCGGCAATCCTTTTCCTTGACGAACCGACAACCGGTCTTGACCCGCGTAGCCGGCTTGCGCTCTGGGAAACGATCGAAGGCCTGGTCGCCGATGGCACCACCGTGCTGCTCACCACCCAGTACCTCGATGAAGCCGACCGCCTGGCCGATCGCATCGCCGTGATTGATGTGGGCAAAGTCGTCGCTGACGGCACGTCGGACGAACTCAAGGACAGCGTCGGAGGCGAACGTCTGGAGGTCAAACTCGACGATGCGGGCCTGAACGACAGGGCAATCGAGATCCTCTCGCCAATGTCCGACGAAAAGCCTTCCGTCGAAGGCGAATCAGTCAAGCTGACCGTGCGCAAACGCCACGGTGCGATCGTCGATGCGGTCCGGAAACTGAATGAAGCCGACATCGGAATCGATGACATCGGCCTGCGTCGCCCGACCCTCGACGAAGTGTTCCTCAACCTGACCGGACACGCTCTCGAAACGGATGACGAAGACGAGCAGGAGGACACGAAGTGAAGCGCCTGATTTCGGACACCATGGTAATTGCCGAGCGCAACCTGATCCGGCTGCCGCGTGCGCCTGATCTGCTGCTGGCTTTCACCGTCCAGCCGATCATGTTCCTGCTGCTCTTCGTCTACGTCTTCGGCGGCGCGATCATCACCCCCGGCTACGACTACAAGGACTTCCTGCTGCCCGGAATCATCGTCCAGAACATCGCGTTCGGTGGTTTCGTGACGGCCGTCGGCCTGAACGAAGATCTGAGCAAAGGCCTGATCGACCGTTTCCGTTCGCTGCCGATGGCCCGGCCCGCCGTGCTTGCCGGCCGGACCCTGGCCGACGTCGCGACCAACACGCTTTCGGTGGTGATCCTGGTGGCAACCGGATTGATAATCGGTTTCCGTTTCGACAACGGACTGCCGGAAATCATGCTTGGCATGGTTTTGCTGCTGTTCTTCGGTTATGCGTTCAGCTGGGTGTTCGCCTGGCTCGGGCTGCTTGTTTCATCACCGGAATCGGCCAACTCGGTCGGGTTCATCGCGGTTTTCCCCCTTACCTTCATCTCGTCAGCATTCGTTCCGGTTGATTCGATGCCGGGTGCGCTCCAGTGGTTTGCCGAAATCAACCCGTTCACGGTCGTCGTTGACGCGATGCGGGCCCTCTGGGTAGGAGCGCCGGCCGGCAACAGTGTCTGGGGCGGATTCGTCTGGTCCTTCGTGATCCTGGCTGT
>JBAUOE010000198.1:0-30082 GCA_049579585.1 Solirubrobacterales bacterium
GTCGGTGTTTCCGGCGCCATCCAGCACAAGGTCGGAATGCAGAACTCCGAGAACATCGTCGCGATCAACAAGGATCCGAACGCGCCGATCTTCGAGTTCTCCGATCTCGGAATCATCGGCGATCTCAACAAGATCATGCCGAAGCTCACCGAAGCCATCAAGGCCAAGAAGGGCTGAAGCTCGCAGTAATCAGCTGGCCAGGGAGCGGTGTGGACGTCACACCGCTCCCTGCGGCCGCTGAGTAGGCTTTTTTCACCGTCCGCCTTCCGAAAGGACCGTCCAGATGCCCCCCGTAGCGCCCTCCGAATTTCCACCACCTTTCAGCTCCGAAAGCGTGATCACCAAGCCGACCGATCCCGAAGACGAGCGCATTGAAGTAGGCGCCGCAATCGTCGGTGCCGGACCGGCAGGTCTCGCTGCCGCAATCAAGATGCTCCAGCTGCTCGAGGATCGTCCCGAGCTCGCCGAAAAGCTCGGTGAAGTCCCCGTCGCCGTTGTCGAAAAAGGCAAGGTCGCCGGTGCCCACGCGATGTCCGGCGCCAACATGCGTCCGTCGGCGATGGAAGAACTCTTCCCCGACATGGACCGCTCCGAATGGCCGGTGTACCGCGAGGTAACCAAGGATGCCGTCTACCTCCTTACCGAGAAGCAGGCGCTGCCACTCAAGCCGATGCCGCCGAACTTCAAGAACCACGGCAACTACGTCACTTCAGTTGCCAAGCTTTCACGTTTCCTCGCCGAAAAGGCCGAAGAGATGGGTGCTTACATCCTCACCGAAACCGCAGCCGACAAGCTGCTGGTCGAGGACCAGATCGTCAAGGGCGTCCGCTCCGGCGACCGTGGCCGCGATCGTACCGGCAAGGAACTCGGCAACTTCGAGCCCGGCTCCGACCTGATCGCCAAAGCAACCGTGCTGGCCGAAGGCGTTGTTGGTCACCTCACCTATGCCGCGCTTGATCACTTCGACATCAATGGTCTCGACCCGCAGCGGTTCGAGCTGGGTGTCAAGGAAGTATGGGAAGTCGAAGAGCCGCTCGACCAGGTGATTCACACCATGGGCTGGCCGCTCCGTAAATCCGCCAAGTACAAGGAGTTCGGCGGATCCTTCATCTACCCGATGGAAGACAACAAGGTCGCGATCGGTTTCGTAGCCGGCCTCGATTACACCGACGCCACTTTCTCGGTCCATGATGTCCTGCAGCAGTTCAAGGGCCATCCTTTCGTCAAGAAGATCCTCAAGGGCGGCAAGCGTGTCGGCTGGGGAGCCAAGACCATCCCGATGGGTGGTTACTGGTCGATGCCGAAGCGCCTCGCCGTTCCCGGCATGGTCATGGCAGGCGACAACGCCGGCATGGTCAACGTCGCCGAACTCAAGGGTGTTCATTACGCGATGCACGCCGGCATGTACGCCGCCGAAGCGATCATCGACGCTCTCGAAAAGGATTCGGTCGATTTCTCCGCCTATGACGAGAAGGTCCACAACTCGATGATCGAGAAGGACCTTTACAAGTCGCGGAACGCCAGCCAGCCGTTCACCAAAGGATTCTTCTTCGGTGGCGCGATGGCATCGATGATGACCGCCACCGGCGGTCACTTCCCGGGTGGACACTGGAAGAACCACGACGACGCGACCTACAAGATGGAAATCGGCAAGGCCGCCGACAACTATCCGAAGCCTGATGGTGAATACACCTTCGACAAGCTGTCGTCGGTATTCCTTTCCGGTAACGCGACTCGCGACGACGCGCCGAACCATGTGCGTATCCAGACCGAAGTGCCGCGCGAAATCGCCCAGACCTGGGTGTCGATGTGCCCGGCGCAGGTGTACGAGATCCCGGAAGACCAGCTCGAAAGCGACGCGGCGATCGTTGATGTCAACGTAACCGCATCGAACTGTGTCCAGTGCGGAGCGATCACGGCCAAGGGTGGAAGGCTCACCCTGCCCGAGGGTGGCGACGGACCGCTGTACACCGAAACCTGATCGACCTGGCTGAATCTGATCGGTCTGGCTGAAGTCCGACCGGTTGGAGCTGTGTTTATGAACGAAGGCCGCCTGTTCAGGCGGCCTTCGTCCGTGCAGGCCCAAAACACCCCCGAAGGTCCGGGTCGGTTTCACCGTGATGTTCGCGGCAAAGTAGACCCGGCGTGTGGGGCGTTTCAGGGATGTTCCTCCCGGGTCGGTTTCACCGTGAGGTTCGCGGCAAAGTCGACCCGGACATTTCACGGGCAACCTGGGCGTTTCGTTTGGACGATGGTCTGGTGGACCCGGTTTCGGGACCGGTTCGCGTGGTGCTGACGAAGGCGTCGCCAGCAAGGCTCGAGCCGGATGCATCGTGATGCCATCAACGGCCGGATCAAGAAGCTCACCCTGCGTTACGACACCACCGGAGGAACGGCGATCCGAAAATCACCGTTGACTGCGACTGCTATCAGTTGATGTTCAGGCTGCTTCGCGAAAGTCCAGCTCGACATCCTGGAGTCTGACTGGCGCATTTGCGTCAAACAGGGTCCGGGAAGTCGCGCGAGCCTTGCGAGGCGGCACAACCCATTCATCAATTCCGCGAAAAGCCTCAGCGAAAAGCTGAGCCTTCACACTTTTGGGACGAGCTTGGTCGAATACCTCTTTAGCCATAGGGGCAATCCTCTCCTACCACGGGGGTTATGGAAAGTCTCTTCTAGGCGTCGGACGGAAAACCTGCCGCAAATCGCGACTTTTTTCACAGACCCCGGGAAGGGGTGCATTAAGGGCACCCCGATGCCGAGTTGACCGGTCGTCTAAACTTCACTATATGAAGGCAGATATCCATCCCGAGTACACCCTGGCCAGCGTACGTTGTTCGTGTGGCAACCATTTCGACACACGGTCAACGAAGTCAGACCTGCACGTTGAACTCTGCTCTGCCTGCCATCCCTTTTACACCGGCAAGCAGAAGTTGGTTGACACCGGTGGCCGCGTCGAGCGTTTCCAGCGCCGCGCCGCCAAGCGTGCCAAGGCCAACGCCGGCCAGGAATAACCACTACAAGCTTCCGGTCGGGCCTCAGGCCCGTCCGGTAAACGCTTCGACTACGGCCCTTGTTTAGGGTCGTTTTTCGTGCAAGTGGAAACTTCAGCCGATAACGGCACCGGCAGCAACGGAAACGCCGCACACGGCCGGACTGTGGACAGCCGCATGATGCCGGATGGAGCTCTGGTCGCCAAGCGGGACGCACCGGTCGGCGGCCAGGCGGTTCTCGAAGGCGTGATGATGAGAGGGGTTTCCAACTGGGCTGTGGCCGTACGTACCCCTGACGGCGAAATCGAAGTCACCCGCGAGGGAGTCATCTCCTGGGCGAGACGACACCCGGTGCTGCGGTGGCCGGTCATCCGGGGAGTGGTTGCCCTGGCCGAATCGATGAAGATCGGATTCAAGGCATTAGGCATCTCCGCCAACGCTCAACTGGCCGAAGACGAGCAGGAAGAAGAAATAGGGGGCCTCGCCTGGGGCCTGACCATCGCCTTTTCGCTGCTGCTGGCAGTCGGACTGTTTTTTGTGATCCCGGTCGGTTTGACCAGCATCTTCAAGGACCAGCTCGGATCCGCGTTTCTATTCTGGCTGGTTGAAGGTGTGCTGCGCACCGCAATCTTCTTCGCCTACATCTTCGCGATCAGCCGCTTGCGTGACCTGCGCCGGGTATTCGAGTTCCACGGAGCCGAACACAAAACGATCTCCTGCTACGAAGCCGAAGACGAACTGATTCCATCGAGGGCCAAGCTTTACTCCCGGCTCCATCCACGGTGCGGCACTGCATACCTCCTGATCGTGATGGTCCTGGCGATCTTCGTATTTGCCCCGATCGGCCTGCCCGCCTGGTACTGGCTGCTGCTCTCCCGAATCCTCGGGGTGCCCTTGATTGCGGGGCTTTCATATGAGGTGATCAAGTGGGCGGGACGTAACCGTGACCGGAAATGGGTTCGCGGTGTCATGTGGCCCGGACTGATGCTGCAGAATCTGACCACTCGCGAACCGGACGAAAGCCAGCTGGAAGTCGCGATTGCGGCGCTCCAGGCGGTGCTTGAGGTCGAACGACCTGAAGATAACGCGGACCTGGAACCGATCGAAATAGTTGCCTGACCACCGCAGCCGGTCGCGGTCGTCACAATCAATGACGTGATCAATCGTCTCATTGAACAGATCGAAGAGCGTTTCGTCGAACTGGAACGCGCGATGAGCGATCCGGACGTGATCAACGACCGGGAACGCTACGCCGAGGTCGGCCGCGAATACCGTCAGATATCGAAAGCCCACGCCTTCGTGGTCGAACACCGGACCCTGAGCGATGACCTGGCCGGAGCCCGCGAACTGATCGAAGAGGTCGGCGATGACGATGAGCTTCAGGCCGTTGTCAATGACGCCCCGAAACGGCTGGCCGAACTTGAAGAGGAAATCCGGCTGGCGATGGTTGATCCGGACCCCAACGACGACAAGAACGTCCTGGTCGAGATCCGGGCCGGTACCGGTGGCGACGAAGCTGCCCTTTTCGCCGGAGACCTTTACAAAATGCTCACCCGCTACGCCTCCGAACGTGGATTCTCGACCGAGGCACTTTCGGAATCAAGGGCGGAACAGGGCGGATTCAAGGAAGTCACATTTGCGGTCAAGGGAGATGCCGCCTACTCGGTATTCAAGTACGAAGGTGGAACCCATCGTGTTCAGCGGGTGCCCGAAACTGAATCCCAGGGTCGCATCCACACGTCAACCGCAACAGTCGCGGTCTTGCCGGAAGCAGAAGAAGTCGAAATTCAGGTCGACCAGAGCGACCTCCAGATTGATGTGTACCGCTCATCGGGACCGGGTGGGCAATCGGTGAACACCACCGATTCCGCGGTTCGAATCACCCACAAACCAACCGGAATCGTGGTTTCAATGCAGGACGAAAAGTCGCAGCTCCAGAATCGTGAAAAAGGAATGCGGGTCCTGCGGGCGCGTATCTATGAACGCCAGCTCGCCGAACAGCAGGCAGAGATCGCTTCCGAGCGCAAGGCCCAGGTCGGAACCGGGCAACGGGCCGAAAAGGTCCGCACCTATAACTATCCGCAGGGCAGGGTCACCGACCACCGCATCAAGCTGACCTCACACGACCTCGAAGGCGTGCTGAACGGCAGCTTGTCTGAATTCACCGGTGCACTCGCCGGTGAAGAGAAGCGCATGCGCCTTGAAGCGGCACAGGTCGGCTGACCATGCCTGACTCGAAAATAAGCGAAGGCGCTCCGCAGGGCGATGCCCTCAGCGCCGCAATCGAATCCTTCAAGGCTGCTGGAATCCAGATGCCGCGGCTCGATGCCGAAGTGATGCTCTCCAGCATCACAGGTCGCGATCGATCCAACCTGATCGCCAGCCCGGAAACAACCCTGTCGCCGGCGGAATCACGCTCTTTTGCGACAGCCGTCCGGCGTCGTCTGCGCCGCGAGCCGGTCGCTTACATCGTCGGCTCGAAAGGCTTCCGTTACATCGACCTGATCGTCGATCCACGGGTCCTGGTTCCGCGTCCCGAATCGGAAATGCTGGTTGAGTTCGCGCTGGAACGCAAACCAGAAACGGTGCTCGAAATCGGCACCGGGTCCGGGGCAATCGGACTTGCGGTCGCCAACGAGATCCCGGGTTGCGAAGTGCTCGCCACTGACATCTCGGCCGATGCGATCGCTGTTGCCAGGGCCAACGCGATGAACCTCGAACTTGACGATCGGGTTGAGTTCATAGTCGGTTCGCTGCCGGATGAAGGTGATTTCGACCTGATCCTGGCCAACCTCCCATACGTGGCGGACGGCGAGGGGCTGGCCCCGGAAATTCGCGGGTGGGAACCGGACGTTGCCGTATTTGGTGGCAAGACCGGATACGAAGTCTTCGAAACTGTCCTTGCCGAACTGGCGGAAGGCGAGATCACGACCAGGGCGATCGGTCTCGAAATCGGCCACGGTCAGGGCGACGTGATCTGCGGGCTGGTCGAAAAAGCCGGCTTTACCGACGTGACGCTCTGGCCTGACCTGGCCGGCATCGGACGGGTCGTGGTCGGTGAATCACCTTCGCCGGAGTCCGCCGATTGAGATGATCTGGTCGTGAAAGTCATTGCGACGGACATCAATGCGGGCGACGCCGCCCGCCAGGCTCTCGAAAGCTGCATCAGCAAGGGCGAGGTGGTTCTTTTCCCGTCCGACGGGATATACGGCCTTGCCTGCGACCCACTGAACGAGAAGGCGGTCGATCGCATCCACCAGATAAAGGGACGCGATGACGGCAAACCTTCAGCGGTCATGTACTTCTCGCCCCTGGCGATGCGGGAACTGATCCGCGACCTCGGCCAGAAAGTGGGCGAGGCTGCCGGTCGCCTGTTGCCGGGTCCGGTGACGCTGGTCGTGCCGAACCCGCGTCACCGCTACCCGCTTGCCTGCCGTGAAGATCCGTCAAGGCTCGGGATTCGTGTGATCGAAGGGCCGCTGTCCGGTGCCCGGTGCCCGATCTTCCAGACCAGTGCGAACCTGAGCGGGGAGCCTGCCGCCGCGACCTTCGCCGGTGTCGTTCCCGAAGTCCGGGATGAAGTTGACCTTGCGATCGACGGAGGTGAACTGACCGGCCTGCCATCGACAGTGGTCGACCTGACCGAGCTCGACGAAAACGGAGTCTGGACGGTGCTCAGGGAGGGCGGCATGTCACGCGGGGATCTGATTGCCGCACTCGGCCGTTAGCACCTCGAGGGTCGGCCTTTCCTGAACGGCAACCTCACGATCTTCTGCGAAACGTTGTTCTTCTTTTCGAGCTCGATCAGTGAATCGAAAGGGTCTAGCCGCAGCAGGTAGGCGAAACATCCCTTCAGCCCGGTTACGTCGATCCATTGCTGGTCATAGGTCGAGGGGTAGATGTCCGACCAGCCGACGGAAGTCCCAAGGGTGACCTGCCGCTCCTTTGGATTCTGGCTGCAGGCCGGATAGACGGCTTCATCGGGTGCGTGCCGACCCGGTTTCGTCAATTCGAGGTCACGGAAGCAATAGAACTGTTTTGGACCCTCTCTCACCTGTCGGGTCTTCCGGCGCTTCGCGTTGACCTTCCAGAGCTCAAAGTGGAGGGGGTGGGCGACCTTCCAGTACGCGCCGCCGTATTCACGGCCAACGTTGAAGAAACGCAGCCGGGCCTGGGTCGGAAAAAGTGCATACCCACCGGAACGCCGCGCGATCGCCTGGGTGACGTTCATCGAGCGAGACCGGTCTCTCCTGCCGCGGAGCTCCATCGGTCCGAGCCCGCGGCTCATGATGTCGTTGGTCGCCCGCAGCAGCACCCGACCTTTCTTCGTCTTGCGGTCGGTATACATCTGCGAAGGCTTGGCGATGCGCAAATCGGGGCAGAGCAGCCTCGCCTGCTGTTTCGCGGTGCTGGCGCAGGGCCCGTTGCCGTCAGCTGAAGCACCGCTGGCAGCGGCAAGGCAGGCGACGAGGGAAATCAAGCCAAAAGCGGTCTTCGAAATGCCCGGTTTCACGAGTAAATAGTTACCGATTCAAGTTGCTGGAACTTTGCCTACGGAACACCCGGGCTCGATGGTAGTCTCGGCCGATGCGCATTGCAATGGGGAGCGACCACGCCGGATTCGAGCTGAAAGAAGCCGTTAAATCCAAACTTGAGGCCGACGGTCACGAGGTCAACGACGTCGGTACACATTCGGCCGAATCGACCGACTATCCACCTTTTGCAGCGCAGGCCGCGGAGCTGGTAGCCAAGGGTGAGGCCGAACGTGGCGTGATCGTGTGTGGCTCCGGCAACGGTGTCGCAATCGTTGCCAACAAGGTGAACGGGATCCGTGCCGTGAACGCGCATGACGTTGCCGAAGCCGAAATGGCCCGCCGCCACAACAACATCAACGTGGTCACTCTGTCCGGATCAAGGCTTGAACCTGATGAGGCCGGAAAGATCGTCGATGAATTCCTCTCCGAGGATTTCGAAGGCGGACGTCACGAGCGCCGGGTGAATGAAATCACGGAAGTCGAACGTGAAGTCGAAGAAGGGACGGTTGGATAGCCAGCCCGCTGGCTTTCTGAAATGACTGGTCGCCTTTACAACCTCGCCTCGTTCTGCATCCGCCATCGTCGCCTTGTAGTTGCGGCCTGGTTGATCGCCGCAATTGCTCTCTCGATCCTTGCCAGTTCCTTTGGCAAACAGTTCGCGGACAACCTGAGCCTCCCTGGTCGGGACAGCCAGGAAGCAACGAACCTGCTTGACAAGAAGTTTCCGTCACAGGTAAACGGGACGATCCCGGTGCTCTACAAGGCCGAGCAGGGCCAGATCACTGATGCGGATAACCAGGAGAAGGTCACCGATTCGATCAACGAGATCTCGAAGCAGCACCTGGTCGATTCGATCAACAGTCCTTTCACCCCTCAGACCGCCGGACAGGTAAGCGAAAAAGGTGAGGTTGCCTACGCCTCGATGATCCTGACTGAAGGTCCGGGCGATGTCAGCAATGAGGATGCCGACGCACTTGTAGACAAGATCCATGAATCGGCGGGCGGCCTGAACGTCGCGGTCGGCGGATCGCTCGGTAACCAGGTGTCCAGCGAATCGAACGAAACCGCAGAAGCGGTTGGCCTGCTGGTCGCGATGGTTGTCCTGCTCTTCACTTTCGGCACGATCGTCGCGATGGGCCTGCCGATTTTCACGGCGGTTTTTGGCCTGGTCGCGAGCATGGGCATCCTGACCCTGCTCAGCAATGTGACCACGGTTTCGACGGTAGCGCCAACCCTGGCAACGATGATCGGACTCGGGGTGGGCATCGACTATGCGCTCTTTGTCCTGACCCGTCACCGGGCGGCAATGCATGAAGGCCACGAGCCGGATGAAGCCGCCGCGCGCGCTGCGGCCACCGCAGGCGGAGCTGTCGTTTTTGCCGGCACCACCGTAGTGATCGCCCTGCTGTCCCTCGGACTTGCCGGAATCCCGCTCGTCTGGACCCTCGGCTATTCGGCCGCGATCGCAGTGGTAGTGGCGATGCTCGCGGCGGTCACCCTGCTGCCCGCCCTGCTCGGACTGGTTGGGCATGGCATCGACCGCCTGAAGATTCCGTTGCCCCATGACACTTCCGCCAGCCATTCTTCACATGGCTGGCGCCGCTGGGCTGAAGGCGTGGCCCGTCATCCGGTGGCGGCATCGGTCGGCAGCGTGGCCCTGTTGCTGGTGATTGCCCTGCCGGTACTCAACCTTCACCTCGGGCAGCAGGACGACGCCGCCCTGCCGAAGTCAACCGAGGTCCGCCACGCGTATGACCTCACCACCCAGGGCTTCGGGGTCGGTGACAACGGGCCGTTGCTGATCGCGGTTGATGACACCAGTTCGACCGGCGTCCAGAACCTCTCCAATGCGATCTCCGACGACAAAGGCATCGCCGGGGTCACACCACCACTGCTGAACGACAAGGGTGACGCGGCAATATTCAACGCGATCCCGACCACCTCACCTTCATCGATCACCACTGAGGACACGATCAACCGGCTGCGGGACACGACCATCCCGAAAGCTTTGAAGGGAACCGATTCGGAAGCCCACGTCGGTGGTGCCACCGCCGGCTACGTCGACCTCGCGGAAGAGATCGGAGAGAAGCTGCCCCGGGTGATTCTCCTGGTGGTGATCCTGTCTTTCCTGGTCCTGGTTCTCGCTTTCCGGTCGATCGTAATTCCGTTGCAGGCCGCGGTGATGAACCTGCTGTCGATCGCCGCCGCCTACGGTCTGGTGACCGCGGTATTCCAGGAAGGCTGGGGGGCGAGCCTGATCGGGCTCGACGGGCCGGTTCCGGTGGTGAGTTTCCTGCCGTTGGTCATGTTCGCCATACTTTTCGGCCTCTCCATGGATTACGAGGTTTTCCTCCTGACCCAGATCAGGGAGGCCTACATGAGCAGTGGGGACAACAACAAGTCGGTGATTGACGGACTGGCCAACTCCGGCCGGGTGATCACCTCGGCGGCACTGATAATGGTCGCGGTTTTCTTCAGCTTCGTATTGAGCAGCGACCCGACCACCAAACAGTTCGGCGTGGGCCTCGCTTTCGCGGTGGCGATCGACGCAACTATCGTCCGTTGCCTGCTGGTGCCTGCGGTGATGGTGCTGATGAAGCGCTGGAACTGGTGGTTCCCGAAATGGCTGGACCGGCTGGTGCCGAAGATCGATATCGAGGGCGACGAATACTTCGACCGGATCGAGGGTGGCACCAAATAGGTGGGGGAGGAGCCTGCCGGGATCTCCGGCGTTGGTAGTCTGGACACTCGTTCCTGTCCGCGTGTAACCAGCCCGAACGGCTGGTCAGAGCCGAAAGGTTGTCTAGATCCGATGAGCGCCGTTTCCGAGCAGTTGCTCGATGCCCCACTGGCCGATGTCGACCCCCAGGTTGCGGCCGCGCTTGACGGTGAGCTCGCTCGTCAGCGTGACACGCTCGAAATGATCGCTTCGGAGAACTTCGTTCCGCGCGCCGTGCTCGAAGCGGCCGGATCGGTACTCACCAACAAATACGCCGAGGGTTACCCCGGACGCCGTTATTACGGCGGCTGCGAACAGGTCGACATTGTCGAACAGCTGGCGATCGACCGGGCGATGGAACTCTTCGGTGCGGGTCACGCCAATGTCCAGCCCCACTCCGGCGCGCAGGCGAACAACGCGGCATACATGGCGCTGATCAATCCGGGCGACACGATCATGGGACTCGCCCTCGATCACGGAGGACATCTCAGCCATGGCATGAAGCTGAACGTTTCCGGCAAGCTCTACAAGGTGGTGCCTTACCACGTGTCCCGTGATGACCTTCGGGTTGACATGGATGAGGTTGCGGCTTTGGCCAAGGAGAACAGGCCGGACCTGATTGTCGCCGGCTGGTCCGCTTATCCCCGGCAGCTCGACTTCGCGGCTTTCCGCGAGATCGCTGATTCCGTCGGGGCGAAACTGATGGTTGACATGGCCCACTTCGCTGGTCTGGTCGCGGCCGGTGAGCATCCCAACCCGGTGCCGTACGCCGACGTGGTGACCACGACCATTCACAAAACCCTTGGCGGCCCGCGCAGCGGCATGATCCTCAGCAGGGAAGAACTGAAGGCGGACGTCAACCGGGCGGTATTCCCGGGGCAGCAGGGTGGACCCCTGATGCACGTGATCGCGGCAAAGGCGGTTGCCCTCGGCATTGCCGGCACCGACGAGTTCGCCGAACGTCAGCGCCGGACCATCGCCAATGCCCAGGCCCTGGCCGCGGGATTGATGGATGGGGGCATTGATGTCCTCACTGGTGGTACCGATGTCCACCTGGTGCTGGTCGACCTGACCTCCACCGGACTCGACGGACAGACCGCGGAGGACCGCCTTGACCAGGTTGGCATCACGGTCAATCGCAACGCGATCCCCTTCGATGAGCGCCCGCCGATGAATCCGTCCGGACTTCGCATCGGCACACCGGCGCTTACTACCCGCGGTTTCCAGCCTGAAGACATGACCGAGATCGGCGCGATCATCACCGCCGCGCTCGGTGACGGATTCGATGCTGAGCGTGACGCCCTGGTGGCACGCAGCCGCGTGCTGATGGACAAACACCCGCTTTATCCCGGGCTCGGTTGATTCGAACCGGTACCAACCCGGGGATCGTGCTGGCCGGGTCCCGATGAAAGTCTGGTTCGACTGCACAGCTGCGGCGCATCCGCTGGTGCTCAAACCGGTGATTGACCGCTTTCAGGAGCGTGGCGATGACGTGCTGGTCACTGCCCGTGAATACGGGCAGACCGTCGGCATCCTCGAACTGCTCGGCATTGAGCACAAGGTGGTCGGGGCCCACGGCGGAGGATCGAAGTTCGGCAAGGGACGGGCCCTGGCCGGGCGTTCATTGCGCCTCGGCGGTGTTGCCTGGAAGTTCCGGCCGGATCTGGCTGTGGCCCATGGCTCGGTTGACCTCGCGCTGGTGGCCGGAACCAACCTGATCCCGTCCGCCCAGCTCCAGGATTACGAGTTCGCCGGCCTTCAGCGCCAGCTGGCCTTTCGCATTGCGAAGCGGGTGCTGGTTCCCGACACGATTCCGGTCGAGCGCATGGCCAAGGTGGGGGCGAAAGGCGACAAGCTCGTTCGTTACCCGGGCCTCAAGGAGGACTACTACCTGGCGGGTTTCGAGCCGGACCCCGCGGTCATCGCCGAACTTGGCATCGACCGGGAAAGGGTCCTGATCGTGGTCCGTCCACCGCCCGAAACCTCGGAATACCACGCTGATAATCCTCTTTATGAGCAGGTGATCGACCGGCTCGCTTCAGCCGATGGCGTTACGGCTGTGGTTATTCCCCGCACTGATTCGCAGGCCGAGAAGGCCCGCGCGCGGAATTCTTCGAACCTGATCGTTCCTGACCGCGCGGTCGATGCCCAGAGCCTCATCGCATACGCCGACCTGGTGGTGAGCGCCGGGGGCACGATGAACCGGGAAGCAGTTGCGCTCGGCACCCCCGTTTACACGACGTTCGCTGGACGAATGGGTGGGGTGGACGAAGCCCTGATTGCTGAAGGCAAGCTTCTGGTGCTGGAGAACGCGGAACAGCTGGAGCTGGTCAAGCGGGTCGGGGAGCCGGGACCGCGCGAACCCCAGGACCCGGATTTCCTGGTCCAGGGAATCCTTGGCGCTCTGCCGGTCAACTGGCAGCCTCCGGAGTAGCTAGTCGGGCGGCCGGCGGGGTGGCGGTTCTCGCCATAGCCCGCCAGGATCCATGAACCGCCACCCCGTCTGCCGCTGCTCCACACCAGTGATGCTCCTCCTTGACGTCGCTCTGCGCATAGAAGGAGGAGCGATGCTGGTCGGGTGGACGTATAAAAAGGGGCTCCCTACGGGACTTTCCATGGCTAAGTCTGGGACCAGAGGTTCTGTCCCCTTTTTTACGTCTGCCCGGCCGCAGCTGCCCGGATTCCCCGCGAGCCCGGTCCAAGCCAGTTAACGAAACCTCCGGTCCCTGTGAGAATCTTTGACGATGGTTGACACTTCCGACGCCGTCTTCGCCTTCCTGGCGGCGGCGCTGATCACCTGGGCTACGGTTCCCGTTGCGGAAATCCTGGCTCGCCGCGTCGGGGCGATCGACACCCCCGGTCCTCGTAGCGCCCATCTGGTTCCGACCCCGCGCATGTCGGGCATCGCCATCCTCGCCGGAGTTGAGATCGCCGGCTGGGTATTTCTGCCGATCAACACCGAAGCGACCGGGATCCTGCTCGGAGCCGTAGCGATCTGCCTGGTTGGCGCCCTGGATGACATGTTCGACCTTCCGGCCCTGGTCAAGCTGCTCGGCCAGATCGCGGCGGCCGCGATACCGGTCTGGGCCGGGGTGCGCCCCGATGTGCTCACGATCCCTTTCATCGGCGGCTTTGAGCTGGGCTGGACCGCCTATCCCCTGGCCATCCTCGGAATAGTCGCAGTGGTCAACATCATCAATCTGATCGACGGCATCGACGGCCTTGCTGCAGGCGTGGTCGTGATCGCCGCGGCGACGATGAGCGTGATCGCGCTTTCGCTGGGGCGGTACGAAGCCGGGGTGCTGGCTGCCTTGACCGCGGGAGCCGCCCTTGGATTCCTGCGCCACGGCTTTCCTCCCGCATCGAGCTTCATGGGCGACAGCGGATCGAACCTGCTCGGATACCTGATCGCCGTGGTTTCGATTCAGGGCGCACTCAAGACGAATGCTGTTGTGGCCCTGGCCTTTCCCCTGGTGATCCTTGCCGTTCCGATCTTCGACACAGCTTTCGTGGTTGCCAAGCGCCTCAAGTACCACCAGCCGATCTATCAGGCTGACCGCTGGCACTTTCACCACCGGATGGCGAACCTCGGCTTCTCCCAACGACGGACGCTCGCCTACTTCTACGGCTGGACACTGGTTCTGGCCCTGCTCGCGCTGGCCCTGAGGCTGGTTCCGTACAGCGACAACCGCGGAAATTTCGACCCGGCATGGACGATCTTCATGGGGGCGATGATCCTCATCGCGCTGGGGGTCACGGTGTACCTGGTTTACGTACTCGAAATCATCAAGGGGCCACGCTCCAGGGACGAACCCGGCCGGTAGCCGTTCTTGGCTTGATGAAAGAAGAAAGTGCCACTTGTCACGTTGCCATATCGCAACGCTTAAGCGGTGATGGTCGGATATAGTCCCGACCCCTTGTCCGCCCTTGCCGCAAAGACCTCCCCCGAAGGGGAAATGAGTAACCGCAGCCTCACCTTTCTTGCAAATCTGGATCTGCTCGTGCTTGCGATCGCGCTCCCGATTTTTATTACCGCCGGGTTCCCAATGGTTGGTTACCTGGTCGCCGCAGTTCTGTGGATCGCTTCGCGTCTGATTCACATGACCGCCGAGCGCAAAGCCATGGAGAATCTCCTGGCCGGCAAGCGCAACTCGGCGATGGGAACCATCGCCGCTACATCACTCGGCAGCGCCTGGCTGATGGCCATTGGCGTGCTCGTTGCGGGCGTTGCGATCTCGAATGAGGTCGGACTCTCAGCCGCCGTGCTGCTCGTTGTTCTCTTCACTCTTAACCTCGCGACACGCGGTGCCGTCGCCCTCGCCAAGTCCGACCGGGAAAACCAGCCTTCATGAGCGAATCAACCGACTTCGAGTACGACATCGAAAATGCGATCGAAAAAGAGATCGAAGACGACCTGAAGGGCGGGCTTTCAACCAAAGCCAAGGTCTTCCTCGGCTTTGCCGGTTTCATCGCAGTCGCAATCATCCTCGGCCTGATTACCGGCACCGGCGGCAAGAACGAAGAATTCAAGCCGCAGAACGAATTCAAGCTCGATGCCTGGATCCCGCTCAACATCGGTGGCCTGGACATGTCGATCAACAAGGCCGTGATGTACCTCTTCATCGCTTCGGCCCTGACCATCGGCATCATGCTTTACGTCGCCCACCGGATGAAGCAGAAGCCCGGTCGCCTGCAGACTGCGATCGAAGTCGCTTACGACGTCGTCAAGGTCGACATCACCGGCGGCAACATCCCGGACGACCGCCTGGCGAAGAAATGGTTCCCTTTCCTCGCGACCCTTTTCTTCTTCATCTTCTTCTCCAACATGATCGGCTACCTGCCGCTGCCGACCAACACCCACGAGACCTTCAGCATCTTCGGCCTCGAAATACCATCCTTTGCCCTGTATGCGGCGACCGCGAACATCGCGATCCCCCTGGCCCTGACCCTGGTCGTCTGGTTCTCATACCACTACGAAGGCGTTCGGGCCAAAGGCGTTTTCCCTTATCTGGCCAGCTGGTTGCCGGCCGGACTGGAAGACATGAACCCGATCGGCAAGGGTCTGATCTTCCTGATCGAAGTGGTCTCCCACTTCGTCCGACTGATTTCACTCTCCGTGCGACTTTTCGCCAACATTCTTTCCGGCCACCTGCTGCTTCTGTTCATGGGTGGTGGACTGGCCGTGCTGCTCGGTATCGCCTCTCTGGGAGTTCTGACCTTCCCGATGGCCTTTGCCTTCTACGTTTTCGAAGTAGGCATCGTGGCAACCCTGCAGGCTTTCATCTTCTCAATCCTGACCGCTATCTACATCGGCGGAGCTACCGCCGAAAGTCACTGAAAAAGGAGTCTCTTCAATGGATCTGACCCTACTGGCCGAAGTAACTGACGACGGCGTCGAAGCCGCCGGCAAGGCGATCGCCCTCGGCGTTGGTGCCGGCCTCGGTTCGATTGGTGCCGGTATCGGCATCGGTTTCATCTTCGGCAAGGAGATCGAATCGGTCGCCCGCCAGCCCGAGCTCAAGTCTGAACTCCAGTCGATTCGTTGGCTCGGTTTCGCTCTGACCGAAGCTGTCGCCTTCTACACCTTCATTTTCGCGCTTATCGCGTTCTTCCTGTAGGCCGCTATGGAGCCGGTGCTGTCACATATCCTGGCTGTTCTTCCTCTGGCCGCCGAAGCGGGCGCCGATGAGGGTGGCAGCTTCCTGGTGACGCCAGGTCTGGGCCTGATGGTCTGGACCCTGCTCGTCTTCGGCTTCACGATGTGGGTGCTGAAGAAGTTTGCCTTCCCGGCGATCACTGAAGCAATCGACAAGCGCGCCACAGTGATTCGGGAGAGCATCGAGACCGCCGAGAAGCAGAAGGAAGAATCCGACCTGCTGCTCGCCGATTACCGCCAGCGTCTGACCGAAGCCCGTGAACAGGCCGACGAAATCGTCGCCCGTGCGCGGAAAGCGGCAGATGCGACCAAGTCCGAAGCGACCGCCGAAGGTATGGCGAAGCGTGAAGAACTGGTCAATGCTGCCCGCAAGGACATCGAGGCCGAGACCCGCAAGGCTCTCGAAGACATCCGCAAGGAAGTCGCGAACCTCACCGTTCTTGCCACCGAACGCGTTACCCGCAAGTCACTGACAGAAGCAGATCAGAAGGCACTCGTCGAAGACGCACTTCGCGAGGTCGACTTCTCTGCCCTGTCCGGAGAGCGGAACAACTAATGGAAGAACTGGCTCGGGTATATGCCGGGTCCCTCTTTGGCGTCGCCAAAGAGAAGGGCACCCTGGACACGGTTCGAGATCAACTCGGCCAGTTCAGTGCTGCCCTGGATGAAGACCGTGACCTTCAGGTCTTCTTCTTCAGCCCCTCCTTTTCTTCCAAGGAGAAGCTGGATGGCCTTCATCTGGCCGTTACGGACGTCGACCCCGAGTTCCAGAACTTTCTCGAACTGCTGATCGAGAAGCACCGCATGCCGGCGATTTTCAGGATCCGGCGGGTGTACGACGAGATGTGGCAGGAAGAGAACAAGCTGCTGGAAGTAACTGTGACCAGCGCCATCGCCCTGGATCCGGCTATCGCCGAACAGGTTGGTGCCGAGGTTGAACGTCAGACCGGCAAGAAGGTCGAACTGACCAGCCACGTCGATGAAGACATCATCGGCGGACTCGTACTTCAGGTCGGGAACATGGTTCTCGACAGCAGTATTCGAAATAACTTGGAGAAACTCCGCCTGAGCGTTGCTCGGGCGGCATAAGGAGGATTTGAACCGAGATGCAGATCAAGCCAGACGAGATTGCCAGCATCCTGCGGCAGCGCATCGAGGGTATTGACCCGGGAAGTGCAGACCTCTCAGAGGTCGGCACCGTGCTGTCTATTGCGGATGGAATCGCCCGCATCCACGGCCTCGACAACTGCATGTCCTTCGAGATGCTCGAGTTGCCCCATGGTGTTACCGGCCTTGCCCTGAACCTCGAAGCCGACAACGTCGGTGCCGTGCTGTTCGGTGAGTGGGAACACATCAAGGAAGGCGACACGGTCAAGCGCACCGGAGAGCTTCTGTCGATCCCGGTTGGCGAAGAGTTCCTCGGCCGCATGGTCGATCCGCTCGGCCGTCCGCTTGACGGCAAGGGTGACATCAACACCGGCAAGACCCGTCCGGCCGAGTTCAAGGCCCCCGGCGTCATCAGCCGCCAGCCCGTGCGCGAGCCGATGCAGACCGGCATCAAGTCGATCGACGGAATGATCCCGGTCGGTCGTGGCCAGCGAGAGCTGATCATTGGCGACCGCCAGACCGGCAAGACCACGGTTGGCATCGACTCGATCATCAACAACAAGGACACCGGCGTCATCTCCGTGTACGTGGCCATTGGCCAGCGCATGGCGACAGTCGTCCAGGTCCGCGAAGTCCTCGAGGCCGCCGGCGCGATGGAGAACACCATCATCGTTGCCGCTCCCGCTGACGAAGCCGCGCCGATCAAGTTCATCGCTCCGTACGCCGGAACCGCGATGGCCGAATACTTCCTCTACGACGGCAAAGCCGCCCTTTGCGTCTACGACGACCTCACCAAGCACGCATACGCATATCGTCAGATGTCGCTGCTGCTGCGGCGTCCGCCGGGTCGTGAAGCGTACCCCGGTGACGTCTTCTACCTGCATTCACGTCTGCTCGAGCGGTCGGTCAAGCTCAGCGACGACCTCGGTGGTGGTTCGCTTACCGCGCTCCCGATCATCGAGACCCAGGCCAACGACGTGTCGGCCTACATTCCAACCAACGTGATTTCGATCACCGACGGCCAGATCTTCCTCGAGTCCGACCTGTTCAACTCGGGTATCCGTCCGGCCATCAACGTTGGCATCTCGGTTTCCCGAGTCGGTGGTGACGCCCAGACCAAGGCCATGAAGAAGGTTGCCGGCAAGATGAAGGGCGAACTCTCCCAGTACCGCGATCTCGCCGCATTCGCCCAGTTCGGTTCCGAACTCGATGCCGACACCCAGAAGACCCTCGCCCGAGGCGAGCGCCTGGTCGAACTGCTCAAGCAGAACGAACGGAACGCTCTCTCCGTAGCCGATCAGGTCGCTTCGATCTATTCCGGCACCGGTGGCTTCCTTGACCGCATCCACACTGAACGTGTCCAGGAATTCCTCGACGGTCTGCTGACCCGGATTCACACCGAGAACAAGGATCTTTGCGACCGGATCAATGAGACCGGCCTGTTCCCGGAAGAAGACGAAAAGGCGCTGGCCGACATCATCGGCGGTTACGTCGACGATTTCGGTCCCGATTTTGACGCCGACGGCGAGCCGATTGAAGCCGGCGAGTCCGATCGAGTTGAAACTGCCGGGGCTGCGACAGAGAAAGCTGAAGCGAGCGAAGAGGAAGCTCCGGCCGCGGCCTAGTTCCCGCGACCTTTCCACCTTCAATCAGAAGAGCTAATGGCCAACCGTAAAGAAGTCACAAATCAGATCTCCAGCGTCAAGAACATCCGCCAGATTACGCGGGCGATGGAGGCTGTGGCTGCCGCACGGCTGCGGAAGGCAGAGAACCGGATTGCTTTGCTCAGGCCCTACGCCCAGGCCCGGCGCAGCCTGACCCAGCGTGCGGCCGAAGGGGCAGGAAGCCTGACCCACCTGCCGATCCTCGCCCAGCGCGAAGATGTCCAGACTCTCGCGATCGTCCTGGTTACAGGGGACCGTGGCCTGGCCGGCGCTTTCAACGCCAACATCATTCGTGAAGCTCTCGAGCTGCGCGAGAAGGCAGCCGCAGAAGGCAAAGAAGTCGTCTTCTACGTAGTTGGTCGTCGTGGTGCCGGAGCGCTGACGTTCCGGAAGCTCACGGTGGTCGATTCATGGACCGGGTTCACCGATCGTCCGGCTTTCACCAACGCCCGTGACATCGGCGAAGCCCTGACCGCGGCCTACATCGACAAAGAGATTGACAAGGTTGAAGTGATTTACAACCGTTACGTCTCACCACTGACCCAGCACGTCTATGTCCAGACTCTGCTGCCGGTTCAGGAAGCAGGCGTTGTCGGTGAAGGATCAGAAGACGAACAGGAAGCTGAACTCGAAGGCGATCTGGCCAAAGCGCACTCCCGTTCATCATGGGAATACGAGCCGGAGCCGGAAGAACTCATGGCCCGACTCGTGCCGGATTACATCAACACTTCGCTCTACCGGATGCTGCTCGAATCGGCAGCTTCCGAACTTGGCGCCCGCATGACCGCCATGCGCAGTGCCGCAGACAACGCTGAAACGATGATCGACGACCTCACCCTGGAAATGAACCGGGTCAGGCAGGCGGAGATCACGCAGGAAATTCTGGAAGTCGTCGGTGGCGCGGAAGCGCTCGGCTAGACGGACGCCAAAGCTCGAAACTGGAAACTGGAGATATGTCAGAGAACAACGGTAAGAACACAGGACGAATCGAAGAGATCACCGGCGTCGTGGTCGACGTCGTCTTCCCCGATCAGCTGCCCGAGATCTTCTCGGCACTGACCATCGAAGTCGACAAGTCAGATGCCCGTGAAGCGATGAGTGTCGTCTGCGAAGTTCAGCAGCACCTCGGCGACGACCGTGTCCGCACGGTCGCCATGGACGCAACTGACGGACTTCAGCGCGGCGACCGCGTGGTTGACTCCGGCGGACCGATCACCGTTCCCGTGGGTGACGTCACGCTGGGCCGTATTTTCAACCTTCTCGGCGAGCCGATCGACGGTGGCGACCCGCTGCCCGACGACGTTGAGCGCTGGCCGATCCATCGTCCGTCCCCGGACGCGACTGACCTGACCCCGACCCAGGAAATCCTGGAAACCGGAATCAAGGTCGTCGACCTGCTCGCTCCTTACGCCAAGGGCGGCAAGATCGGACTGTTCGGTGGTGCCGGAGTCGGCAAAACCGTTCTGATCCAGGAACTGATTCACAACATCGCCCAGGAGCATGGCGGACTGTCCGCTTTCTGTGGCGTCGGCGAACGGACCCGAGAGGGCACCGACCTTTACATCGAAATGACCGAATCCGGCGTCATCGACAAGACGATGATGGTCTTCGGCCAGATGAACGAGCCCCCGGGAGCACGTCTTCGTGTCGCCCTGTCCGGCTTGACCATGGCCGAGTACTACCGTGAGGCTGGCGGCCAGGACGTGTTGCTCTTCATCGACAACATTTTCCGTTTCGTCCAGGCAGGTTCGGAAGTTTCCGCTCTGCTCGGTCGTATGCCTTCCGCCGTCGGTTACCAGCCGACGCTGGAAACCGAAATGGGAACGCTGCAGGAGCGGATCACCTCGACGTCACGCGGATCGGTCACCTCGATCCAGGCCGTCTACGTGCCCGCCGACGACTTCACCGACCCGGCGCCGGCCTCGGTGTTTGCCCATCTCAACGCGACCACGGCACTTTCCCGTGCGATCTCGGAAAAAGGCATCTACCCGGCCGTCGACCCGCTGGATTCGACCTCGACCATTCTCAAGCCGGACATCCTCGGCGAGGAGCACTACAAGACCGCGACTGACGTTCAGGAGATCCTGCAGCGCTACAGCGAGCTTCAGCAGATCATCGCCATCCTCGGCATCGACGAACTGTCGGACGAAGACAAGGTGCTGGTCTACCGTGCCCGTAAGATCGAACGTTTCCTTTCGCAGCCGTTCTTCGTTGCCGAGCAGTTCACCGGCAGCCCCGGCCAGTACGTGCCGGTTGCCGAAACGGTTCGTGGCTTCCGCATGATCCTCGACGGCGAACTCGACGAGTACCCGGAAAGCGCCTTCTACATGAAGGGCAGCATCGACCAGGTAACCGAAACCGCCAAGGCCGCAGCGTAGGTCTTGGCTGGCGAGACGACATTCACGGTTGAAGTCCTTACCCCTGAGGGTGAGGTCTTCAACGGTGAGGTGATTCAGCTGTCGACCAAAACGGTCACCGGCGAGCTCGGCGTGCTCGCCAGTCACGTGCCGGTTCTCGCGGCACTGACACCGAACCTGCTGCGGCTCAAGATCTCGGATTCCGAGACCAGGCGTTACGCGCAGTCACACGGCACCCTCCAGGTGTTTGCCAACCACGCCCAGGTTCTGCTGGAGGAAGCAATTCCGCCGGAAGAACTTGACGTGCCCGCCCTCGAAGAAGAGAAAGCGGACGCCGAAGCGCGGCTGGCCGACGACAACCTGGGTGACGCGGCCCGACAGGACGCGAAGCGCGACCTCGAACGGACCGAAGTCTTCCTGAAGATCAGCCAGGAGTCCTGAGCGTCTCCGATCTGCTTGCCCTCGCGCAGCGACTGATCGCCTACGACACCTCGCAGCCGGAAGGCATTCACGAGGCGGCGGGATTCATAAAGGGCTGGTTGGAAGCCCGCGGAATTGAAGCTTCACAGGATGAATGCCGTGGCCTGCCGGTGATCACGGCCACCGCGGGCAGGCCGGAGGATCCGGCGGTGATCCTCCACGGGCACATGGATGTGGTGCCGGCCGAAGGATCACAGTTCCAGCCCCGGGTTGATGGCGACCGTCTTTACGGACGTGGTGCCTACGACATGAAGGCAGCGCTGGCAGCAATGATGATGGCGATGCCGACCCCCGGTAACGAGCCGGAAGGGCTGCGGGTCGTACTCGGCATCGTTTCCGACGAAGAAACGGAAGAGGATCAGGATCGTGGCAGCGACTACCTGGTGGATTCCGGCATCGATGGTGAGTTTGCGATCACTGGAGAACCGACCGACATGAACGTCGGCGTGGCCGCCAAAGGTGTCCTGGCCTTACGGCTTGGGGTGGCCGGGCGCGCCGCACACGGATCCACGCCCTGGCTCGGTGACAATGCCGTCCTGAGGGCAGTTGAGCTCTTCCGTGGGATTGAGTCGCTGCCATTTGCCAGGGAGAGTTCGGAGCTCTTTGACCGGCCGTCGATCAACCTGGGCCGGATCTGGGGTGGCGATGCCCTGAACAAGGTGCCGGATCACTGCATTATTGATGTCGACATCCGCTATCTGCCCCATCAGGACCCGGCCGTAATCCGAGAGGCAATCGCGGGCCTGAACCCGGCGAGCATGAAGACGATCTTCGCGCTGCCGCCGATTGACAGCGGTAGTGACAACCCCTGGGTGAAAAGCCTGATCAGCGCCGCTGGTGTCCATCATGAAGGTACATCGGTCACGATTGGGAGGGATGGGGCCTCCGACGCCGTATCCTTCATCCGGGTCGGTATTCCCGCCGTGGAATTCGGCCCGATCGGCATGGGACATCACGGTCCTGAAGAATGGGTGTCAATCCCTTCGCTGAACGCATATCTCAAGACGCTTCAGGAATATTTAGGCACAGCTGCAAGGCTGGCCGACGGCAATTCCAATGACTGAGCACGAAGACGACAAAGACCAAGTCCCGAGCGACTCGACCGAGGAGTTTCTGCTCGGTGCGCTCGACGAGAACGCTCAGCCCCTGCCGGAAAGAAAAGCAGTGCCCCCGACAGCGGATACACCGGCGGAAAGCGCAGCCGAATCGGATTCGCCAGCCGAACCCGATCCGACGGATGAACCGTCGGCGGACGAGACTCCGGCGTCAGCACCGGAAACTTCATCCGAAACCGAAGGTCCGACACCCGACGAATCCGGCGAGTACGTGGAGCAGCCGACGGAAGAGGTCTTTGCGCTCGAAGCCCGTCTGCTCGACGGTGAGGACGTGCCCGATCTGGACCCGGTCTTTCGTGCGGCCTTGCTCGAGAGTCCCGAGAGCACCGCTGCGAAACACGACGCCGGGGAAACCGGTGAATTCACGGCCGAGTCGGAAGCTCCATCTGAAGAAGCCTCTCCCGAAGCGGCGGGGGACGGTGCGGATTCCGCGGAAGCCGAGCTACCCGCCGAAGGAACCCAGGAATGGGACCTGCCCTCGGAAGGGCAGATCACCGTTGAACAGACCGCGATCCTGGCCGCGGCCGCCAAAAGCGAAGTCCAGCACGCGATCGAAACCTCCAAGAAGACCGGGGAACCCTGGGATCCACGGCGACCATCCCAGGGAGGTGATTTCGAGCCACCCGCAAAACGCAGGCGTTACTGGTGGAGGTTCAGCCTCGCGACCCTGATCATCGTCTTTTCGTTCGCTGCCGCGACATCGGCTTCGATCATCAACGTGGTCAACGACATCACCGACCCCCTTGCCGAAAACAGCGGCGGTCTGAAGATCCCGTCCGGCGTACGGGCCGCTTCGGGAGGCCCTCAGACAATCGCGATCCTGGGTTCGGATGTGAGAACCGGGGGCGGAACCCTCGAAGGCGATCCGGGCCGGTCGGACACAACGATGCTTTTGAGGCTCGATCCGGACTCGGGCCAGATCGCGATGCTCTCGATTCCGCGAGACCTCAAGGTCGAAATCCCGGGGTATGGCACCGATAAGTTCAACGCCGCCTTCAGCTACGGCGGAGCTGCCCTGACCCTGAAAACGATCAAGTCGGTCACCGGTCTCGACATCAACCATGTCGTCAATGTCGACTTTCAGGGTTTCGCTGAAGTCGTCGACGCGATCGGATGTGTGTTCATCGACGTGGATCGTGATTACTTCAACGACAACAGCCAGGGCGGTGAGGAGTACGCGACCATCGACATCGACGCTGGCTACCAGAAGCTCTGTGGCCCGGATGCGCTCGACTTCGCCCGTTTCCGCCACACCGACACCGATCTCGCTCGGGCGGCCCGCCAGCAGGACCTGGTCAGTGAAGTCCGGAACCGGCTCTCTTTCGGCGAAGTCTTCAAACGTCGCTCCGAACTGATCGAAGCTTTCACCGACAACACCAAATCCGATATCGACAATTCGGATGACGTATTCGAGATCCTCAAGCTGCTGCTCGATTCAAAGGGGGCGAACGTAGTCGAAGTCAAGTTCCCGTCCACTTTCACTTTTGAGAATGAAATTTCCTACGTCACGGCCACACCGGACGAGATCCAGGGTGCGGTTGACCAGTTCCTTGGTTTCGAGGACTCGGCCGGGCCGGTGGGAACGCTCGACGAAGGTGATGGCGGCAGCAACAAGTCGAAGAAGAAACAAAAGAACAAGCCGAGTAAAAGCAAGGCTGTGGAACCGAAAGATCAGCCCCTTCCGAACAAGAACAACGACGGCCTGGTCGACGCATCGGTAGGCGGTCAGGATCTGGCCAGTGACCTCGACGATCAGATCACCCGCGAATTCCCGATCTTCTACCCCAAGCGCCTGCCGTCCGGCTCAATCTACGCCGAGGGCAGTCGCACCTACCACCTGCGTGATCCCGACAAAAACGTTTACGCGGCCTATCGCATGGTGCTGGCGCTCGAAGCAAGCGATGGCATCCATTATTTCGGGGTGC
Organism: Solirubrobacterales bacterium; assembly: GCA_049579585.1. Lineage (GTDB taxonomy): Bacteria > Actinomycetota > Thermoleophilia > Solirubrobacterales > 70-9 > 67-14. The sequence continues at coordinate 24,552 of JBAUOE010000198.1, forward strand.
AGGGGCTTCGCGGCTGGAATGATCCGCCGATCCTCGAAGCTCCACACGAAACTATTTCGATGGATGACCGGGATTTCAACGTCTACTGGGAGGGTGACCGCATCCGGATCATCTCCTGGCGCGATGGCGACAACACTTATTGGATTTCAAACTCGATCCTGCTGACGCTGGAGAACGAACAGATGCTGGGTATGGCCCGTTCGACCAAAGCGTTCACGCCAGGCTGAACAGATACTGGGGAAAAGATGAATAGTCCGGAAAAGGCACCGATTGGTGTCATAGGAGTCGGATGGGTTGGGCTTGTGACCGCCGCCTGTTTTGCTGAGCTCGGTCACCAGGTGATCGCCCGGGATGTACTGAGCGACAAGGTTGAATCGCTGAACCGCGGGGAAGTAACCATCCATGAACCCGGTCTCGGTGAGTTGATCCTCAAGAACCGGGACCGGCTCCGGTTCACCACCGACATGGACGAACTACTGGCTGGTGCCCAGCTGCTGTTCGTATGCGTAGATACGCCTCCGACCTACTCCGGTGACGCTGACCTGTCCCGGGTCCGGTCGGTAGTGGCGGATCTCCCGGCTGACAGCGACCACGTGCTGATCATGAAAAGCACGGTTCCGGCTGGCACCGGCGACACAATCCGTCGTGACCTGCCCGGCATGCCCTACGTATCCTGCCCGGAGTTTCTGAAGGAAGGCTCGGCGGTCGAAGACTTTCTTCACCCGGACCGGGTAGTGGTCGGCGCGGACAGCACCGACACCGAGGCGGCTAACGCTGTCGCCGGCCTGTACGAACCGCTCGGTGGTGAGATCGTGATGACCGACATTTCCAGCGCCGAGATGATCAAGCTTGCCTCGAATGCGTATCTGGCCACCAGGATCTCTTTCATCAACGAGATCGCGAACGTTTGCGAAGAAGTCGGAGCTGACGTCGGTGAGGTTTCACGCGGAATGGGCCTTGACGAACGCATCGGCCCGCATTTCCTGCGACCCGGCATCGGGTTTGGCGGCTCGTGTTTCCCCAAGGACGTCAACGCGCTCAAGCTGCTCGCGGGCAACTCTGGCTACCATTTTCAGCTCCTGAACTCGGTTATCGAGGTAAACGAACTGCAGAAACGAAGGGTTGTAAGCAAGCTGACCAAGCACCTTGGATCCCTTGTGGGTCGTCGCGTAGCTCTGCTCGGGCTGGCTTTCAAACCCGAAACCGATGACATGCGAGAAGCCTCAAGCCTCGTGTTATCAGCTCGTTTACGCGGCGAAGGTGCAGAAGTAGTTGCATACGACCCGGTTGCGATGAGCAATGCAAGGACTCTGCTCCCCGGAGTGGAAATGAAAGATACGGCTCTGAAAGCACTTGAAAATGCGGATGCGGCGGTCCTCGTGACCGAGTGGCCCGAGTTCAAGGAACTTGACTGGGCCGGGGCAGCCGCAACGATGCGGCGTCCTTTGTTGATAGACGGACGAAATTTTCTTGACGCCGAAATGATCCACGAGTCCGGTTTCGCCTATGAAGGCATAGGCCGACCGGGGATCGGCATCGAAACGGAGTAGACACATTGCAAGCGCTCGTACTCGTTGGGGGCAAAGGTACCCGGCTTCGGCCACTCACCACTGAAACGCCGAAGCCAATTCTGAATTTGGTCGATCGGCCTTTCCTGGATTACATGATCGAATGGCTTTCGTCCCATGGAGTGGACGAAATCGTCTTCGCCTGCGGATTCTTGCCGGATCAACTCGAAAACATCCTCGGTAAGGGAACTGCCGACGGACCAAAGCTCCACTACGTGGTTGAACCCGAACCGCTCGGCACCGCCGGGGCGATCAAGTTCGCGGAAGAACATCTGGACGATCGTTTCTTTGCGCTGAACGGCGACGTGCTCACCGACCTCGATCTGACCGCCCTCTGGAATTCGCATCTCGAACGTGGTGCCGCCGCATCGCTGGGGCTGTATCCGGTGGAGGATCCAACCGGGTACGGTCTGGTCGACATGGACGAAAGCGGAAAGGTTCTGGATTTTCTCGAGAAGCCTGATGCCGCCCACGCCGGTCCGGGCCTGATCAACGCCGGTACCTATGTCCTTGAGAAATCGGTGCTGGCCAACGTGCCGGCCGGCCAGCAGGTATCGATCGAACGCGAAGTCTTTCCCCACTTGATTGACCGTGGACTCCATGGTTACCGCCTCGATGGCTACTGGAAGGACATCGGTACGCCCGAGCGTTACCTCGAAGCCACCTGGGACATCGTTGAAGGGCGGGTCAGGACCGAGGTCGAAACGAACTCCGAAGGAATGCATTTCGGCATCGATTGCGAGATCACGACCGGGGCGAAGATCGGCCCGAGGGCTGTGATCGGCAATCGCTGCCAGGTCGGTGCGGGCGCGAACATCTCCAATTCGGTATTGATCTCCGACTGCGAGATCGGCGAGAACGCCGTTGTAGCCGACTCGATCCTTTCTCCCGGCGTCCGGATCGCCCCGGGAATCCATGTAGGTAACCGTGTGCTTGCCAAGAATGAGGTTGTTGATGCTTGAAGACGTCCTGGACATGCCGAACCACATTCGGGACTCCCTGTGGAGAATTGATTCCGCCGGGCTCAAGGCGAACAGGTCTTCAGGGTTCCTGGTCTGCGGCATGGGTGGTTCCGCGATCGGTGCCGAACTGGCCCGGGGAGCAATCGGTGATCGCCTGACCGGCCCCCTGGTCGTGGTGCGTGGCTACCGCCTCCCCAAATGGGTCACCGAGGACTGGGCAGTGCTCGCTTCGAGCTATTCGGGAGACACCGAAGAAACACTTGCATCCTTCAAAGCCGCGGGCGACGTTGGCACCCACCGCTGGGCTGCCGGTACCGGTGGCAAGCTCGGCGAGATGGCGCGTGCTTCGCAGGTCGGAATCGTCGGGCTGCCAGGCATGTTCCAGCCCCGGGTAACGGTCGCGTACATGACTGTCGTTTCGATGTGCACCGCATATCTGGCCGGAGTCGCTCCTGATCTCAAGAAGGAACTGGAGAGCGCAGCATCGTTCCTGGAATCACAGCTCGACCAGCTTCAGGAGCTGGCGCTCGAACTGGCCGAAGGCATCGATGACACCCCGCTAGTCGTACACGGGGCGGAGCTGACCACACCGATCGCGAAGCGCTGGGCCAACCAGTTCAACGAGAACGCGAAGCAGCTCGCTTTCTTCGCCGAGATCCCGGAAGCGAACCACAACCTGATGGAAGCCTGGGCCAAAGGCAAGGGTGGGCTGGGCGCAGTGTTCCTCAACGATTGCGGGCAAAGTCCGCGTGAGCGTCGCCGGATGGAACTCACCGCCGAATCGATCGAGCGGACAGGAGCACCCGTGTTTTCGGTTGAAACGGAAGGAAAGACCCGTTCTGAACGTCTATTCTGGGCAGTGATGCTTGGAGATCTCGTAACCGTTGCAGTTGCCGAAAGGCGTGGGATTGACCCCTTGCCGGTCCATGAAATCCAGGACTTCAAACGGCGGTTGGGCGACGACGAATGAAAGCGATGGTGCTCGCGGCGGGACTTGGTACACGCCTGCGCCCGCTCACCTATTCGGTGCCGAAGCCGATGGTTCCGATCCTGAACCGTCCGGTGATGGAACACATCGTCGAACTGCTTGCCGGACAGGGATTCAACGAAGTAATCGCGAACCTGCATTGGTTCCCCGACGTGGTCCAGTCGCATTTCGGTGACGGAAAGAAGTTCGGGGTTGAAATGAATTACAGCTATGAGGACGACCTGCTCGGTACGGCCGGAGGCGTTCGCGGTGCGTCGGATTTCTTCGACGGGCCGTTCATGGTGATTTCGGGTGATGCCCTGACCGACGTTGATCTTGTCGCGATGAAGGAGTTCCACAACTCCCACGACGGGATCGCCACGCTGGCCACCAAGAAGGTTGAGGACACCTCCGAGTTTGGCGTCGTAATCACCGACGACGATTACCGGATCCAGGGATTCCAGGAGAAGCCCGATCCGGCGGAAGCCCTGTCCAGCCTGGCCAATTGTGGCATTTACATGTTTGACCGAGAGATCTTCGACTTCTTTCCGGCGCCCGGCACCAGCAAGCTCGCCGCGCCCGGTCACCCGGACGGGTTTGCCGATTGGGCAATGGACGTCTTCCCGGCCTTGATGGATTCCGGCGTGCCGTTCTATGCGCATGAAGTCGATGCCTACTGGAACGATGTCGGAACGATCGGTGAGTTCATCCAGGGCAGCTTTGATGGTCTCACCGGCAAGGTGGAGCTTGCGATTGAACAGCCCGAGATCGAGCCCGGACTGTGGGTCGCGGAAGGTACGGATCTCGATGGGGTCGAAGTGACCGGGCCGGTCCTGATCGGTCCTGGCTGCAGGATCGCCCGTGGAGCCCAGCTGGCTGGCCCGCTGGTGATGGGGGCCGACTGCACCATCGGTGTTGGTGCCCGGATCAAGGAAGCGGTCCTGCTCGACCGTACCCAGGTGAACGCCGACAGCTTCGCTTTCGGCGGGGCACTTGGCGCCCTGCCGCGAGGCTGAAGCACAGGAACCAGACCTTCCCGGGCGAGGTGGTTTCGCTCCGGTCATCGCGCGGTTCACCAATAGTTGATCGAGTTACCCACCTGTGAGCCCTGGCGCGGAAGGCTCGGGAGATGGGTCTGTCACGCCTCCTGGTTCCGCCGATATGTGTCGTGTGCCGGGATGCCTGCGATCGGCGCTCGACCCTCTGTTCCGGATGCCGGGATGAACTGGATGCCTCCGGCCCCCTGTACGAAGATCCTCCGCCGGGGATCGACAGGATCGTTGCCGTCACCCCGCACGAGGGCATAGGGAGGGACTTGCTTGCCGCTTACAAGTTTCGCGGCCAGTTCCGGTTGGGGGAGTTCCTCGCTGCCCGGATGGCCGAGGTGGTTGCTGAAGGTCCCTTGACGAGCCGGACTGTCACCCCGGTACCGGCAGCTTCGCTGCGAAGCAGGCTGCGGGGATTCGATACGGCGGACGACCTCTCCCGGCATCTCGCCCGCATGCTTGGCTGGGCTCGGTCCACCGGATCGATTGAACGGATCGGCCACGGCCGGCAACGTGGCCGTAACCGGGCAGGGCGGCTGGCAGACCCGCCGGAAATCCGTGTGGTCTGCCGATCGCCGGCATCCGTCCTGCTGGTTGACGACGTCTCAACGACCGGCGCAACCCTGTCTGCCTGCGCGGTCGCGTTGCGAGCGGGCGGAGCAGAACGGGTTTCTGCCGTGACCTTCTCTAAACGCAGATGAAAGATCCGCTCCGACCCTTGTCAGCGTCCTGACGGAGGGGTATGGTGACCCAAAGGAACACAACCCCGCAGGAGGTCCCATGCGAATTGAAATTCGTGGTCGCAACGTCGAAGTAACTGACGATTTGCGTGAGCAGGTGACCCAGCGGTTCAAACGGATGGACCAACAGGTCTCTCCGATGGCCCGCGTTGAAGTTGTCGTGTCCGAGGAGCAGAACCCGGCGATTACCAACAAGTATTGCGCCGAGGCAACTCTGCACGTGAAGGGCGTCACCCTCCATGCCCACG
>JBAUOE010000199.1:0-10784 GCA_049579585.1 Solirubrobacterales bacterium
CGGCCAGGTCGAACGAAATGCCTTCGGAGTTACGAAGCTAGATCGCTTCGACTGATGCCGCGGACGGTCCTTTCGGGCCTTCCTCGGATTCGAAGCTGACTTTCGCGCCCTCGGCGAGGGTCCGGAAGCCATCGGACTGAATTGCTGTGTGATGGACAAAAACATCTTTGGATCCATCGTCAGGCGTGATGAAGCCGAAGCCTTTTTCATCACTGAACCACTTAACTGTGCCAGTCGGCATTGATTCCTCCATGCTGAAACGTCGCCGGTTCTCTCCTCCCGGCCGAACGCGCGGCAAGTTACCAGCTAACGGGCTTCGATGTCATGACGAATGACTCGATTCTGACCCGCGGCTGGGTTACTATCGGTAACCATGTACAGCACGGGTGGTATCGCAGACCGTTTTGCACCGCTTCTCGCGAAGCTCGAACCGCGTCTCAGCGGGCCGTTGCCGGCGGCAGTCAGATTCTGGGATGGAAGCGAGATCGGGCCGGGTCAACAGGGGTCAGCCACGGACACGATCGTGGTCCGCAACAAGCGCGGGCTTTCTTATGTCGTGATGCGCCCCGACCAGGTCGGCATTGCCCGCGGGTGGGTGTCCGGCGACATTGAACTCGAAGGCGATCTCGAGCGGGTGATGATGGCCGGTTCGAAGCTTTACGGCTTCGATTTCACCGCACGCGAAAAGCTTGAAGCGGCCCGGATCGCCCTGTCGGTCGGGGCAATCAGGCTGCCTCCCCCGAAACCCCCCGAAACCGAAGCCAGGGTCACTGGCGGCCTGCATTCGCTGCGAAGGGACCGGCAGGCAATCAGCCATCACTACGACGTTTCGAACGAGTTTTACCGGCTGATCCTCGGCCCGACAATGGTTTATTCCTGCGCTTACTTCGAGTCCGAGGACGACACGATCGAGATTGCGCAGACCCGAAAGCTTGATGTCATCTGCCAGAAACTCGACCTGAAACCGGGTGAACGCCTGCTCGACATCGGTTGTGGCTGGGGTTCGCTGATCATCCATGCGGCTGCCAACTACGGAGTTCGGGCAGTTGGCGTGACCCTTTCCGAGGAACAGGCAAAACTGGCTCGCGAGCGGGTAAAGGCGGCTGGTCTCAGTGACATGGTCGAGGTCCGGATCCAGGATTACCGTGAGGTAAATGACGGCCCGTACGACAAGATTTCTTCGATCGGAATGTATGAGCACGTCGGACTCAGCCAGCTTCCGACTTACATGGAGACAGTGGCGAAGCTCGGTCGTCCCGGCGGGCTTGCTCTTCACCATGGGATCTGCCGGATGCAGGATGAAAACGAGCAGCCGAATACGTTCATTACCCGGTACGTATTTCCCGATGGCGAACTCCATCGGGTTTCAACCGTGGTTGAAGCCCTCGAATCATCCGGTCAGGAGATGCGGGACGCCGAGTCGCTGCGTGAGCACTATGCACTCACGCTGAAACGCTGGGTCAGCAACCTTGCTGACAATCAGGAAGAAGCGATCGCCCAGGTCGGTGAAGAGAGAGAACGGATCTGGCGGCTTTACATGACGGCCAGCATCGGTGCCTTCGAAAGGGGTGATGTCTCGATCCACCAGATCGTGGCGGTGATACCGGACGCAGACCACGAAATTCCGCTGGCCCGTCAGTCCTACGTCAGGTCAGAATCGGATCTCAAGGCGGAGATGGATCCACTCCTGAAATGAAGATCCGGTCCTCTTCCAGGAGCCTGGTTGCGACGTCGGCGGATACCGGACGGGAAAGGAGGAAACCCTGGGCCATGTTGCAGCCAAGGTCCCGGACCATCTGCAGCTGAGTTTCCGAGCTGACCGCTTCGGCGACGACCTTCAGGGAAAGGGAACGGCCAATCTGAACGATCGCGTCCGCGATCGCTGAACCTTTGAGGTCACCGTTGCCGAGATGCTCGACGAAAGCCCGATCGATCTTGATCGCGTCCAGAGGAAAGTCGTTGAGGTAGCTGAGTGAAGAAAAGCCCGTGCCGAAATCGTCGATCGCCAGGGTCACGCCCATTTCGTGAAGTTCGCCAAGCACGTCCTTGACGGTGCTGGTGCCAACCACGAGCACACTCTCGGTGATTTCCAGGGCCAGCCGCTGGGCTTCCACGCCGTGCTTCTCGAGCAGGCTGCTGACCAGGTCGGTCAGGCCGGTTCGCCTGATCTGACGCGAAGAAGCGTTCACCGCAACGATCATCGTCCGGTCGGGCTCGATGATCGTCTGCCATTCGGACATCTGCCGCAGCGATTCGTCAAGAACCCAGGTGTCGATCTGGCTGATCAGGCCGCTTTCTTCGGCAATCGGAATGAAGTCGAGTGGCGGAATCAGGCCATTTACCGGATGCTGCCAGCGCACCAGGGCTTCGAAGGCCCGGATCCTGCCGGTCCTGAGGGAAACGATCGGCTGGTAGTGGACCAGCAGCTGATCCTGGTCGATCGCGTACCGGAGTTCCCGTTCGACCTCCAGGCGCCGCAGGGCTTTTTCGCGCATCGGCTTGCCAAAAACCTGTGCCTGGGCGCGGCCCATTTCCTTCGCCTGGTACATCGCGGCATCGGCTTCCTGAATGAGGTCTTCGGCGACTTGCCCTTCATCGATCCCGGCCCGGTAAATGGCGATGCCGATGCTTGCCGTAACGAAGTTCTCCAGGCCATCGAAGTTGATCGGTTCGTTGAGCGAATCGAGCAGCCGGTCGGCAATGTCGTGAGCATCGTCTTCCCCCTCAACCGAGTGGAGGACGATCCCGAATTCATCGCCGCCGAAGCGGGCTACCGTGTCACCCTTTCTCAGCACTGACGAAAGTCGTGGTGCAACCTCTCTGAGGATCTCGTCGCCGGCATGGTGGCCAATGCCGTCGTTGATCAGCTTGAAGTGATCGATGTCGAGGAAGAGCACAGCGCAATTGCCCCGAGACTTCCGAACCAGCTCGATCGCTTCGCCGAGTCTTTCAATGAACAGCTGCCGGTTGGGCAGGTCGGTCAGCGGGTCGTGGTGAAGTTGATGGTGGAGGGATTCATCAGCACGATGCCGCTCGATCGCGTTGGCAAGAACGTTTGCGGCAGAAAGAAGGAAGTGCCCGTCCTGCTCGGTGAAATGGTGGGGCACGGTCGAATGGACCGACAGGAAACCGAACTGATTGCGGGACCCGTTGATCGGGATCAACATCGTGCTGCGAATACTGGGATCCAAGTGGTGCAGGTATCCAGCGACCCGCGGATCCGCTTGCCAGTCGACGATCGAGACGATCTCACCATTCGCCAGATGGTTGCCGGGGAAACGATCGGTTTCGTACGGCACGATCGGGCTGATGGTTTCATCGGCCGTCGAATGGCAGAGGTGGATCCAGGCGAAGTTCTCCTGTTCCCAGACGGAAACTTCAGATACTCCTTCCTGCTTTGCGAGTAATTCGGCGGTGATGGCGATCAGGCGATCGGGTTGCTCGCCCTGCATCGCCATCTCGCCAAGATTCGCGATCACGACCTGCTGTGCGACTTTCGCCTCGATTTCACGTTCTGCGGCCTTCACGGCAGTGATGTCCTGCATCACCCCATGCCACACCGGGGTTCCATCCTCATCGCTGATCAGCCGGGCCCGCTCCCAGATCCAGACGTACTTGCCGCTCTTTGATTTCAGCCGGTACTCAGCCGGGGGATGGAGCTCCAGGCCAACCAGCCGCGTGTCCTCAAAGGACATCGCGTGTTCAACGTCGTCTGGGTGTATTGACCGGTACCACAGGTTCGGATCTGACATCCATTCGTCAGGCGTGTAGCCAAGGATGCTCTCGATCTGCGGACTGACGAAAAGCCAGCGACCCGATGCACCCATTTCCGCCTTGTAGACGATCGCGGGGACTGCCTCGACCAATCGACGGAAGTCCTCTGCGGTGCCTTCGAGGGGATGCGTGATCCCCGTCTTGTGGCGAGTCATTGATTCATCTTAATTTCGCTGGTTTCAGACTCGGGACGAGCCAAGGACAGGGTAACTCTGCATTATTGTCCGATACCCGATTTCAAGCAAGCTCAATCGTTTGTGACAGGATTCCTTCAGGTGTTCAGAAAGGGAATTCCGGCACCGGAACCGCGGGGGTCCGGGCGACCATCAAAGCAGCCACGATGAACTCAAGTTCAGGCGGGTGTGCACGGCCCGGCAGCAATTCTGTCCCCGCCTGGCGTGCCAACGAGATCAGCTCGAGCAACGCGAGCATCATCGCCGGATTGTCCGAAGATGGGTCAGCGCAGGCCAGCTCGGCCAAGGCGAGCGACTCCGCCGTGTCCTGGCCCTCGACGGCCCTTCCGAACCCCGAATAGAGGTGGGAAAGAATCCGCTCAAGCGCCGGGTCAGACAGGGGAGAGGGCCCCGGGGCCGGGCCCAGGTTGAGTCCCTCCTGGCCGTCGACCAGCCGCCGCAGCTGCCCACCCGCAACCATTGCGATGGCGTCAGGCGCGAGCCCCGCCTGAACCGCACAGCGCAACGAAAATGCGAGGGCTCCCGACGGACGCCCATACGGCGAATCACTGGCCCAGAGAATCTGCCCGGGTGGAACCAGGGTGTAAAGAGCCATCAGGTCAGCTGGATTCCACCAGGAGGTATCGATGAAGACATTGGGTACTTCGGGGAGGATCCGCCAGATCCAGGCGAGGTCGCTGACCGCGGCATGGGCCAGGATCACTTTCGCATCCGGGTATTTGCGGGCAAGATCAACCGATTGTTCGCCGAGAGCGGGAATGCCACGGCCAGCATGGATCAGCAGCGGTAGTTGACGCTTGTGGGCGAAAGCGAAGATGCCATCAATCGAAGGTTCGGCCATGGTGAAACCCTCGGCCCGAGGGTGCAGTTTCAGGCCCCGGGCCCCGGCTTCGATCGAGCGTTCCGCTTCGGCCAGGGGATCTGATCTCGGGTCAAGTCGGCCATAGGCGATCAGTCGGCCACCGGAGGCCACGCAATCGCGAATCACCCGGTCGTTCGCGACCGGATATCCGGCCGGTTCGTGCATCGCGAAGCAAGCGGCTTTCGCGTCGATCCGATCCAGCGCTGCGAGCAGGTCTGGCGTGGTCTGCCGATAACCGTCCGGGTCGTTCTGTCCTACATGGGTGTGGGCGTCAAACGGATCCAGGGGCCCGGTTACCTGCTGGAGGCATTCGAGCCAGGGGGCGATTGCCAGTTCAACCTGCTCGTTCTCAAGCACAGTGGGCCACCTTTGCCATTCTCACGACAGCCTCCTCGATCAGGGCGGGAGAGGTGCCGATGTTCAGGCGGGCAAAGCCCGCTCCGCCTTCCCCGAATTGCGGGCCCGGGCTGAGCGCAACCCGGCCGGTGTTGAGGAACGCTTCCGACGGGTCGTCGCCAAGGTCGAGCAGGCGACAATCGAGCCAGGCAAGGTATCCCGCTTCAGGTGGCACATAACCGACCTCAGGGAGATGTTCACGCAGGAGTTCCTTGAGCAGATGCCGGTTTCTGTCAAGTTGGGACAAAACCTGATCAAGCCAGTCATCTCCGCTTTCGAAAGCGGCCTGCGACGCGATCACACCGAAGTGTCCCGGGTGGGTGGCGCCGAAAGGAAGTTCCTGGATTACTTGTCTCGCATGGCTTGAAGCCGTGGCAAACACAGCGCAGGAAAGGCCCGCAAGGTTGAACGTTTTCGAGGCGGAACTCAGGCCAATTCCCCATTCCGCGGCCGCATCGGAAACACCGAGATATGGCACGAAATCCGTTCCATTCAAGGTCAGGGGCGCATGGATTTCGTCGCTCAGTACCCAGGCTTCATGTTCGGCGGCCATCCGGGCGATCGTTTCGAGTTCGGATCGGGCCGGCACCGTACCGGCCGGGTTGTGCGGGCTGCAGAGGATCATGGCTTTCGCACCGGACCTGAAGCCCGTTTCGATCGCTTCCAGATCCAGGGTGCGCCCCTTCAGCATCGGAGCTTCGATCACCCGGCAGCCAGTTTCGGTGATCACGTCGAAAAAAGGGTGATAGACCGGGGGCGTGATCATTACGCCGTCGCCGGGCCGGGTGAGAGACCTGAGCAGTGAAGTGATGCCGCCGACCACGTCCGATGTGGCCGTGATCTGATCGGGATCCGGAGACCATCCGAGACGACGTTGCATGAAGCCGGAAAAGGCAGCCGCCAGGCCGCTGGCTTCGGCGTTCGCGTAACCGGAATCGTCCCGGTTGAGCGCGGACGCAAGGGCACCGCGGACAGGGTCCGCCAGCGGGAAGTCCATCTCGGCCACCCAGGCGGGCAGCACATCGCGGTCGTGATACGTCCATTTGACGCTTCTGCGTTTCCGCAGGCGTTCGAGGTCAAGCTGATCGAGGTCGTAGTTCACAGGGGAACCCTTTCAGGTCGCCGGTCGCGGCCGGGTGACCGGTTCGGTCAGACCGGAATCGGATTCGTCGGTGTCACCGGGCAGGAGGAGGCTGATCAGGAAAGCGGGCAGGGGCAATACGGCGATCACGATCATCACCGTGGTCAGGCTGACCTGATCAGCGAGCAGGCCCAGCAGGAAAGCTACGACCCCTCCGAAACCTATTGCCGCGCCGAGCGTCACGCCGGAAGCGACACCAATCCGGCCCGGCAGAAATTCCTGGCCCATGACAACCGAGATCGAGAACGTGCCGACCATGAAGAAACCGATGATTGCGATCATCGCGATGGCGGGAATTTCGCCGAGGATGAGGAACAACAGGATCATCGGTGTGAGCAGGCCAAGCGCAACAACCATCACCGGCTTCCGGCCAATCCGGTCGGCGATCCGACCACCGACCAGGGTGCCGACCGCACCAAATACGAGCAGCCCGGTAAGCGCAGCGTTGCCAACTGCCGTGGAACTGTTCAGCTGGACGATGAAGTACAGCGGTACGAAAGCCTGAAGTCCGAAATAGGCGGCTGAACGGAAACCGGCGACCGTGGCGATGCCGGAAAAGGCCAGCCAGCGATCCGGCCGGTTCGTCGTATCCGGTTCTTCGATCGATTGTTCACCCCCGGGCCTGAATGCGGCCAGGCGCGGCAGCTCAAGCGTGAGCACCACGGCGGCGACGATCAGGGGTATGGCTATCCAGGCCACGCCCTGTATCCCCAGCAGCAAGACCAGCGGGGTCACCAGAATCGGGCCGAGAGCAAAGCCGGCATTTCCGCCAACCGCATACAGGCTCATCCCGGTGGCCCGCCGTTTTCCGGAAACATAATTCGCGAACCTTGCGCCTTCAGGATGGTAGGCGCCGACACCAAGGCCGGATATGCCGACGGCGGTCAGGGTCAGGGCAAACGAATCGGTGAGTCCGATCATCAAGATGCCGATCGCTGCCATCACGATTCCGCCGGGCAGCAGAACGGATAGCGACCGACGATCGGCCAGATATCCCCAGAGAGGCTGGAGCATGGAGGACACGAAAGTCATCACCAGCAGCAGCGAAGTTGCCTGCGCGTAGCTGTAGCCCCGGTACTCGATCAGGAACGGCAACAGGGCGGGCACGGCGCCCTGACAGACATCAACGCACCCATGACCGATCGAGAGGATCGATATTTCCCTGCGGTTGACAGCTGGGGACGGCAGGGCCACGGACTCGTTCACCACCCAATCGTTGCAGACAAAGACATCCGGGCAGCCGGAGTGTCAGCCGGGAAGCTTCAGGCAGCGCGGCGCAGGCGGTCGCGTTCGCCAGCCATTCCGGCAATGTTGAGCCAGGCCGGGTTGACCGACTCGAAGCCGCGGCGCACCGAAGGAGGCACTGATTCGAGGGTAGCTTCGACGCAGGCATTGACGCTGCGAAGCAGCTCTTCTTCATCCTCCGCGATCTCGCTTTTTCTCTCGAACGATTCGTGCCAGTCATCGATTGCGATGATCGCCCGATCGAAAGTTGCCTCCGGATCCTGCTGGGCCGGGCCGAAATGGGCCAGGTGCAGGCTGGTCGGATCAAACTCGCGCATCCGGTTGATCGATGCGACCGAGTCAGCATGTGAATAGTCGGAAGGCGGGGTGGACGGCCGGATCACCCGGCTGCCCGGAAGCTGGAGGCCAAGTGCGTCGCCGCAGATCATCGCGCCGGTTCCGCGATCAAGGAAAACCATGTGTGCCCGGGTGTGTCCCGGGGAAGCGATCGCTTCGAGCTGGCGGTCACCGAGGTCGATCCGGTCGCCGTGCCCGATAGTCCTGATGCGTCCCTCCGGTAGCGGGACCGGAAGTCCGAACAGTCCTTCGGCATCCTGATGCCATACCGATTCGACGGTTTCCGCAAGTTGATGAGGATCGACCAGGTGTTCGGCGGCATCCGCATGGATATAAACCGTTGCTTCAGGAAAATGTTCGGCCAGCCGGCCAGCTCCGCCCGCGTGGTCGAAATGCACGTGGGTGAGGACGATCGAGTCAAGCCGTTTGATGCCCAGCGTGTCGAGCGCTTCGATTACGTTTTCCGCCGTGTTCGCCGGTCCGGTGTCAACCAGGGCGGGCTTCTCGCCGGGAAGGAAATGGGCGGCCATGATCTCCGGTTCGCCAAACATGTCGGTATCGATCACTACCGGTTCGATGGTGGTCGGTGGAGAAACTTCAGGGTTGGGGCCGGACTTGGCGGCGGGGCCGTTCTTGTGGGCAAGCCTGAGCGGAGTCAGATTGCCAAGGACCTTCTTGCGAACGTTGAACCGTGTTGTCATCTCTATACCTTCAACCGGGCAGAATGCCAGATGATTCGGTCGAAACTTTGGGACTACCTTTCCTATCTTCGACCCTTTCGGCCGTTTGCCTGCCAGATGGCCGATTCAGAGTTGTAGGTTCTTACGGTTATTGCGCTCGGGAAGCCGTTTCAGTTCAGTCAGCGTCCGCCCTGTTTGACGACCTGCTTCGGGTCCGGCAGCCGTCGGGCGTGGAACTTGATCCAGGCATTCCGGTACCCCTTGCCGGAAAAGCATTTGGGGCCTCGGAACTGGTCGTAGGTGTCCCGGTAGCGACCGGTGACTTTCCCGGCGGTGAGCCTGCCCTTGAGATCCTCGATGCTTTCGGACCCGTCCCAGGGGTCGGTGTAGCTGCCGTCATAGACGAACTTGCCTTTGCTGCCCTTGATGTCGGTGTAGATGAACACCGAGCCGTGGTTGTAGGTGTAGGTGTCGCCATCGGTGCATGTGGACTTGACCGGCATGCGTGCGAAAACGAACTTGCCGCGCTGGACCTTCAGGAAAAGTGGTCCATCAGGGGTTTTGCCCCGGTAGAAACGTTGCTTTGGCCCGCGCGGGCCAGCGTCCAGCATGTCCCAGCCGCGGCCACCGATCAAGGTGTCGGTACCGCCGCCGCCTTTCAGGATGTCGTTGCCGGCACGGCCGAACATCCGGTCGTCGTCCCGGCTGCCGATCATCCGGTCAGGCCCAGGGCCACCATCGAGCCGATCGTGACCCCAGGAACCATCGAGGTAGTCCTTTCCGGGGCCACCAAAAAAGGTGTCGTTGGCGGTTACGCCGACCGCGGTGATGCGATCGTCGCCGGCGTCACCAAAAACGGTCACCGGCGATCCTTCGGTGGTCACATGGTCATCGCCGGCACCGGCATGGACCTTGCCCGAGGTTTTCACGTCGATCACGTCATTTCCGGCGCCGGAATAGATCAGGGTTCCACCACCGCTGATCGTGTCTCGGCCACCGCCGGAGCAGATGATGCCGCTCGCTTTCCGGATCCGGTCATTTCCGGCCCCGGTGAAAGTCACGTCGCCGGCCACGATGTCATCCGGGCCCTTTGTGCCCATCACCGTCGCTGGTGTGCCTTTGCACTCCGGGACCGGTGGGGTGCCGCCCTGAAACGCGGTAAGGGTCAGCTGTAGCTGATCGTCGACCAGGGTCGTCGCGGCAATCTTCACCTCACCGTCAGGCCCAGGGAAGGCCTCGGTGCCGCTTCCGCCCCGATCACTGCCGTAATCGTCGTAATAGTCATCAAACGTCTGTGCCTCCCCGAGCGGGGACTTGTTGATTCCATCACTTGAGAACGTCGGGTCGAGTCCGCCGCTGGTGGTGAACCTGACGGCAACGACCGAACTGTCCCGCCGGTTGTCCTTGCTCTGTTTCCTGCCCAGGTAGATGCCGCCCATGTAAAGGCGACCCTCTTCGTCGAAGGCGGCAGAGTCGACGTAATACGAGCTGATTCCGGAGGTCTTCGCGACCGCTGTCCGTGCGAGTGCGATTCGCCCCTTCACGCCAAACGATCGGTCAGGTTTGCCGTTGGCCTTGAAACGCAGTACGTCTGAGCCGGCGGAAACAGTGATTTTCCCCGCGCCGTCAACTTCGAGCAGGTTGACCGTCAGGGCACGGCTCACTTCACGACTAACCACACCTTCACCACCGAAATCCAGCCGGCGCTTGCCGTCGGGGCTGTAAACGCCCAGGCTGACCGATGAATACTGGCGGGAGTAGTCGTCGCCGGCGGAGTAGTAGGCGCCAGCAACCACAAGGGAATCGTCAGGGGCGAGCACGGCGACACTTGCCGAGACATTGTTGTTGGCAGTATTTGTCCGGAGGATCTCGACTCCATCGCCACCGCCGAATCCCGGGTCAATCTGCCCGTTTGGCTGAAGGCGGACCATCGCCGTGTTGTCGCAGTGCCGGTCGCTGTTGTTGAGATCACAACCTTGTGCTCTGAGCGCCGCGACCGGGCGGCCCTGGCTGTCAACCCCGGCGCCGAGGAAACTCATGCTGGGCACGTACCAGGTGTCGAAGAAAGATCGGACTTCCGGTTGGGCGATGCCCCCGGTGCCAAAAGCAGGATCAAGGGAGCCATTCGGCAAGAAGCGGGCGACCGACGCTTCTGT
>JBAUOE010000200.1:0-15884 GCA_049579585.1 Solirubrobacterales bacterium
CAAGGTTGTCCCCTACGCCGATCTTGAAGAATCAGCGATGCGCATGGCCACGCAACTGGCGATGAACGGACCTGTAGCGGTCCAGCGGGTCAAACGCTCAGTCCGCGAAGGACAGGACCTCGATCTCCCCGGTGCGGTCGAAGTCGAACTCGAACTCGCCAACGGCGTTTTCGCCGATGACGAAGCCGCCAAAGGCCTGGCCGCCTTCGCCGAGAAAAGACGCCCGGAGTTCTAGGAGATTTCGAACCCCGGGCGCGATTCCTAGAAGTCGTTCTTGGATCTCAACGTTCCCTCATCGAAGCAGAGCTGAAACGAGTCAAGAAACTCGCCACCGGCCTTGTTGTAATAGATGCACTTTGATGTCGAGGGCTCGTCGCTCAGAAAGCCTTCAGACTCGAAGCTCTGGCGATCTTCGGGCGCTTTCCCCGTGAGTTCACGAACCTGCTTTTCCGTCATGCCGATCTCGATCCGGTTGAACATCGATTTCGAAATGGCGTGCTGTTCCTGCTCTTCGTTGAGCTCGTTCACGGCCTCATTCACCCCACCGATCAGCAGCGCTGAGCAACCAACGACGGAAACAAGACCGACCACACAAATCGCCGCGAAGATTTTGAGTCCGGTGCGCTTCTTGTAGCCCTTCCCGCAGTTGGGGCATTTCTTCGCCACTGTCTGCGATCCCGCTCCGCAATGCGGACATACCTTGTTCGGGGCCGAAAAGCTCCCCGCGGAACCAGTTGGGGTGGACGCGGCCATGGTCTGGCTGGTTCCGACCCGATTGCTCCAGGCATCCCCGTCCCAGTACCTCCACTCGCTTTCCGCCAGCGGATCTTCCTTCCATCCGGCGGTTGTATCCGCCGGTGCTTCTGCCTCATCAAGATTCATTCGATTCTCCCGTTCTTGGACGACACGTCGCTCGCTGCGACTGAATCCGGGAGTCAGGCGGTATTTCAGAATCCTGACAAACCGTCAGGAAAAGTTGTCTCTAGGGGCGGCGTCCGAAGATCACGGCAAACCCATGGTCCTTGAACAGGCAGTCGACGTCGGTGAAGCCTGCTCCTTCCAGAAACCGAAGCTGATCGGCCAGCGGGCTGAGGTGGTCGTGGGTCATGCGTTCAACCGCTGCCGCCCAGTCGGTATCTGTGATTCCGGCCTCATGGGCCTTTTCTTTGTGCCAACGGCGGTACTCGGCATCCATCTTTTCGGTCGGGCCGTAAACGTGTTCAGCGTTGATGAAAACCCCACCGGAGACCAGTTGCCCGCAGGCCATCTCGTAAACAGACTGCTTGCCTTCGTCGGTCATGTGGTGGATCGCGAGGGCGGAAACGATTGCGTCCCATGGGCCTTCCGGGATCTCCCTGTACATGTCCCCCACCTGGACATCGACCCTCGAAGAATCCAGAGAATCTCTTGCCTGATCCAGCATCTGTGGCGCAAAGTCGAACAGCGTAACGCTTGATTCCGGGTAAGCCTCGAGGACAAAACCCGACAGCATCCCGGTGCCGGCACCGAGGTCGAGAATGCGGCGGGGATTCGGGCCAGCCAGATCGATCGCCTCGATTGCCGTTCCGTAGAAGCTCTCGAAGGGCGGGATCAGCTGGCGGCGCGGACCGTTGTAATGCGACGCATGCTCATTGAAAACCGTGGTTGCTTTGCCCATCCGCCGATCCTAGTCGGCAGGGCCTAGCGCCATGTTTCCCAGTAAGTGGTGAAACGACGCTGGAAATGCTTCGGTTTCTCCGCGTAGATCCGCTTGCCGAGGTTGAATGCTTCGTCGGCCAGCCCGACCTGCTGGCGTTCGATCTCTTTCTCCAGTTCCCGGCGTTCAGCTTTCTGGAAGTCGCGCTCCTTGAGGTCCTCGGCCAGCATCGCGAGGTCATGGTGGTCCCCGAGCAGGTCGGCGAGATCATGGGCCAGGTCAGCGGTTTCCCCGAGTAGCTGCGGCCAGGACTTCCGGACGATGCGCAGCTGGTACCAGAGATCCTTGGAGCGTTTCCTCCACTCGTGGAAATTCTCAGGGGTCGGATCTTTCTTCGCATCCTTCATTGCTTTCCGGCCACGGCTGTAGCTGCGGGTCAGACCGTTTTCAACCAGAGCGGATCCGCGGACATCCAGGTTCCATCCCTCCACCCCTTTCCGTCCTTCGACGATCATTCCGGTCGCGGTTTCGACGTGATCGTCGCCGTCAACTGAGCCGGGCTCAGCCTCGGTTGCGAGCACGCTCCGCCACTGGGTCACCGGCCTGGCCGGCAGGCTCCCTCGGGCATCCTTCACCAGCTGATTCAGGGTTTCGACCTTGACTGCGGCGTCTCGGGATCCTGCAAGTTCGCGACCGGCATCGCGAAATAGTTTGTTCTGCTGCCGGTACTGATCGTCACCCAGTTCGTCCTTGACCATCCTCAGCGACGAGCGCAGTTTCTTCAGGTTCTTCCGGACTTCATGAACCGCGCGTTCGCGCTCTTCGTCCCCCACCCGGGTCAGGCCTTCCAGCGCCTTGTCGGCCCGGCCGATGGCGATCCGGCGGATGCCGTTCGCTGAAGTCTCCTTCGATTTCAGCTTGTAAGCGTGGCTGCGATCGTCGTGATTCTTCGTCATGCCCTGAAAGTACCCCGGATTTGGCGGTCAAATCGTGAAAATCCGGGTTACTTCAGGCCGGGGGTGGCCCACCTTCCAGAGCCATCCTCTGGTTCGAATACTGGCGCTGCCCGGTGACATCCCGACCGAACCAGTCCGGTGGGACAAAGTCATTCGCTGCCTGCTCCGACTCGAACTCCACCTCAACCACAAGCAGACCATGGAACTCGCCCGAATACTCATCGACCTCGGCGGTCAGGCCGCCTTCGAGCGGCACCAGGTACCGGGTCTTCTCGACCCGCCGATCCTCGGTAAGCGGCCAGAGCTCAGCGAACTGGCTCGCGGTCAGTTCGATCTCGGTTTCCTCACGCGCCATCCCGTGGCCACGCTTGACGGTCATTCGCGGAACCTCACCGTCCTGCCGCAACCGGACTTCGTCGGTTTCGCTGACCACCAGATACCCCTGCTGGATCTCCCGCGATTCATTTCCGGAAAGCCAGTCCGGTGACCCGTCCAGCAGAAACTTGCGTTCGATTTCGGTAGCCATTTACCGACCCTACCCGGAGGTCACTCGGATCTGTGCCACCTGGGGGCATCGATCCGGGTCACTTCCCGGGTCCGCCGCGTTGGCCGACCGCACTGAACTTAGGAGAGAAGGTGCGATCGGCCCAGACTGATCTCAGGGAGAGTGGATCAGCCTGTGCGCGCCGGTTTACTCAGGCGCGGCGGCGGAAGACTGTTGAGACGGCAACGGCCGCAACGAGGACTGTGCCGTTGACGATGTCGGTCCAGGTGAATGGCAGGCCACCGACGATCAGTCCCTGGGTCACCCAGAGCAGGAAGGTTCCGCCGATCAGTGTTCCCCATACATGGAACTTGCCGGTCGACATGATCACCGTGCCGAGGAAAGCGGCCGCGAAAGCAGGCAGGAGGAAACCAACTCCGATACCTGGCGAGGCGGCACCCTGATTGGCCGCGAGCAGCACGCCGGCAGAAGCCGCAAGCAGCCCGCCGATCACGAAAGCGATGATCGTTTCTTTGTCGGTCTTCACCCCGGCGAGGCGTGATGCCTCCGGATTCGATCCGGTTGCGTGGATGTACCGGCCATAAGTCGTGTAGCGGAGAAGGACCCAGAGGATCAGGCCGATGATGACCAGGACACCGATCGTGACCGAGGTCGCGTCAACCCATTCCGGCAGGTTCAGGATGAAGAGCACCACCGCCAGGACAGCAACTATCGCTCCGCTGATCACATTCCAGGACATCGGGGTGCGGCCCTTCGGTTTACGCGACTGGATGAACCTGAAGAGCCCGTAAGCGCAGGCAGCGAGGCCAATCCAGATAATGAAGCTGGGGAACTTCTCCCCGAAGCTGCCCAGGGAACCATCCCCGGAAAACCAGGCGGGAAGCTGGGGGCTTTCGCCCGTTGGTGCCAGCTGGGTGCCACCGAACAGAACGTTCGACAACCCAAGGAAAATGCCGCCCGTACCCAGCGTGGCGATAAACGTATTGACCCCGAGTTTGACCACCAGCAAACCGTTGATCAGGCCACCGATCAGCCCGGCCATCACGCAGGCGAGCAACACCATCGGAAATGCCCAGTCGTCCTGGACAACAAGCCCGATCGAAAGGTATGTGGTGAGCGTGGCCATGCCACCGACCGACAGGTCGAACTGTCCCGCGATCAGCGTGACCATGACCGCCAGCCCAAGCAACAGGATCGGCGCGTTCTGGTGAACGTCGAGCAGCCGTGCGTCCACGTTGATGAACTTGTCGCCGAGCCAGAGCCCATATCCGGCAAAAAGGATCAGGAACACAACCGTGGTCAGGGATCCCTGCGTCAGGGGTGAAGTGGCGAAACGTTTCCAGGCCGATGGGGCCGCCGGTTCTTTCACGGGCGCACCCGAAGTAACGCTGCTCATCAGACCAAGGCCTCCAGTTGTTGTGTATTCATCTGGCTGGCGGGGACCAGCTCATCGACGGTGCCGTCATCAACCACACCGATTCGGTCGCAAACCGAGAAAAGATCCTCGGAGTCGGAGCTGATCACCAGCACCGCAACATCTTTCGACCTGAGCTTGCGGATAAGCCGGTAGATCTCCGTCCGGGTGGCGATATCCACCCCTCGGGTGGGTTCGCAAAGCACGTAAACCTGTGGCTCCTGGAGCAGGACCCGCCCGAAAATCACCTTCTGCTTGTTTCCGCCTGACAGGACACCGTAAGGACCCTCGGCGTCACCGGGAAGAACATTCAGTTCGGTCGCTTTCGCCTGTGCGTCACGGCTTTCGCGGCGAAGCGACAACAGGCGGCCGAAAGTGCGCCAGCGGGCCAGCGAAGAGAGCGTCAGGTTCTCCCGGATCGAGCTCTCCTGGATGCCACCCTGCGATTCACGGTGTGGCGGAACCAGCGCCCGTTTGACCCGGCCGTCCGTGGTGATCGTGCCGCTGCTCGGCTTCAGCGATCCATGGACCATGAAACCGATGTCATGGAGGCCCGAGCCGGGCAGACCGGTCAGCCCGGTGATCTCACCCCCGCGGAGAACGAGGTTGATCGGACCGGCCCTCCCCGCGCAGGCATCCACGAGCGAGATCAGCTCTTCACCGATCTCTAATTCTTCCGACTGCGCGCCGTCCTCGGCCATCACCGATTCATGCGCGACCAGTTTCTCGACCAGGCTCTCACGGTTGAGTGATGCGGTCGGTTCGTCGGTCGATACCTTGCCGTCGAGCAGTACCACTACCCGGTCAGTGTCATCAAGGATCTCGGAAAGTTTGTGGCTGACCATGATCACGGTCGCGCCCGCAGTCACGGTTTCGCGCAAGGCGTTCATCAGGTGGCGTGAATCGGCGGCCGGCAGAGTCGACGTCGCTTCGTCGACAAAAAGGATTCGGGCGCCACGATCCAGCATGCGGGAAACCGCCACCAGGGTCTTCTCGCCGGGGGCGAGTGAGCTGATCGGGGTATCGACCGGCCGGTCCAGGCCAACACGTTTGATCGCTTCGGCGGCTGCGGCACGTTCGCTTCTCAGATTCAGGATCGGACCGGCGAGTTTCATCGGGGCCTGACCCAGACGCAGGTTTTCGACAATCGACATGTCTTCAATCAGGCCAAGGTCCTGATGCAGGAAACCGCAGACCTGGCTGGAACCGAGGTTGCGCACAACCTCGTCATCAAGTTTGATCGATCCTTCGTCGGCGCTGTAGAGGCCATCGAGGATCTTTATGAGGGTTGACTTGCCGGCGCCGTTCGGACCCATCAGTCCGATGAACTGGCCGGGCTCGAAAGTCAGGTCGATGCCATGAAGGACACGGTTCGATCCGAAGGACTTCGTCAGCCCGGAAATCGTCAGTTCAGGTGTCGTGGTCGCGCTCATCGGCAAATTACCCGTAGGAAAACAGCGAGAGGCGGACAGTTCGGTGTCCGCCTCTCGCCTGTTGACCGTTAGTTCAGCCCTTACCCCAGAGCTCTTTGAACTCTGCCTGGAAGTCGAACGGCGGATTGAAGAAGCCCGCTTCCAACTCCGGAATGTCAGCGTTTTCCTGGGTGACCAGGATCACTGGCAGTTCCGTCGACGGCCAGATGTCATTTCCGGTGGCCATACGACCCACCTGGTCGACAGCACCCCATGACATGTACTCGAACGGGGCGGCCGTGGTGACCTTCGCGACTCCACCCTGCTTGATCATTTCGACGAAGTCCGGCGATGCGTCATAGCCGGTCAGGTTGATGTCGTCTCGACCCTGCTGTTCAGCCGTCTTGGCCATCGGGATGGCGAACGGATCGTAGGCTGCCCAGACAGTGTCAACGGTTCCCGTCGGGTTGGCGGTCAAAGTCGCCGTCCACGTGGGCGGTCCTGGTTCGGACAGCTCGGTTGTAGCGATCTGCTGGATCTCGATCGAGCAGTCGGCGCAGTTTTCTTCGGTCGTCTTCTTGGCGGCCTCTACCCTCTTGGCGACGATCGGGAATGACTTGTCGTCATATCCGATGATCTTGGTGGCTCCATCGGAGTTGGCAGCGGTCCAGTAACCGATCGCTTCGCCGTCCTTGGTACCACCGGTGGTCACGTCGGTCACGATGTCCTCGAGGCCCGGGTTGGAGCACTCAACGCACGTAACCGGAATGTCGGCCTTGGCTGCGGCATCTACCGCTGCTTTGATCGAGTTCACATCGATCGAGACCAGAACGATTCCATCGTAATTCTCCTGAACTGCCTGACGCACGAATCCGGCCTGCTTCGATGGATCAAACTGGCCGTCGAAGACCGGGGACGATTCCCAGCCCATCGCTTTGGCGGCAACTACCGCGTCCTCGGAACCCTGCTTGCAGTTGATTCCGGCGTTACCACAGGAAATCACTGCCAACTTGCCGGATCCGGGATCAAAAGACTCAGTTGGCTTCTCGAACTTCACTGCTGACGGATCCAAAAGGATGTCGACCTGCTCCTGGGCAGCTTCGACACTGCCGGTGGTTGTGTCACCACCGCTGCTACTGCTGTCTCCGGAGTCCGAACTATCGTCCGAGCCTCCACATCCGGTGACCACAAACGCGGTCAACATCAATGCTGCAAATGCAGCTACTAAACCTTTCCATCGTGACATGCTCGACCCTCTCCTCATTTGTACCTCGGTGCCCATTCGGCACTCCTCGTACTTCACATTAGGCTCTTGAAGGTGAGGCATCTCACATTGCTGAAACGGCTTTGTTGATCTTTCCAAGGCTAACCAGCAATGCCGGTAAATGGCTTGGTTAAGCGTTATTCGGCGTTGCTTTCGGGGGCTGAGACTTCTGCCCAGGAACGCTCGCCGGCTGCGGATCGGATCGCGGCAATGTCGTCTCTCAGCAATCCGGCGCCGCGCCCTTCGATCAGCCTCGATCCCTGCTGCACATAGCGGTAGAGATCATCGGTTTCGTCCGCCTGCCAGTTCCATTTGACCGCAGCATCATCAATGTTCCGCCACGGTTCCCTGAGCAGCGGGGAGTCCCACTCGCTGGCCAACCTGTTCATTTCGTCCTCGGTCAGTGACCCCTGGGTCGTGATGAACCGCGCTGTCTTTTCGGGAAGCTTGCGATCGCCCTTCAGGTCCTTGACCCCGTTCGGGTTGACCCGCCGTGAATAGTCGTGGTCGGACAACACCGTTGAAGGAACGAACTCGCGGGTGCGGCCGGTTTCTGGCAGGTCACCCTCACCACCACCCCGGCGCCAGACGCCGTAGGAAATCGGGTGGAGGTAGTACTCGTTCTGGGCCCCCAGCTGACCCGCCGCCATGTTGAAATGGTCGACGTATGAATCGAGCGAATATTCCTCGCTGTTCAGGTTCCACAGGCGCCGGGTGCGGTCATCGATGATGTCCCAGTGCGACTGGTCATAAAGACCGGCCATCCGGGTTATGTCAACCGGTGCCTGGTAGTAGGTGACGATTCCGGCTTCGATCATCTGATCCATCGAGAAACCGCTGAACCTCCGGTAAAGAGCCTTGGTCGCCTCGGTCATCTTTTCGGTCAGGTCGTTGAGCGTGTCGATCAGGTCCTTGCGTGAATCCATCCCCACCGGGACATAACGATCCGACAGGAAATCCGAGGTGTAAAGACCAACACCGATTATCCGGTCGTTGTGGCTCTCGGGCTGGGTGTAAGGCGTTCCCCAATCGGTGATCTCGATCGAGACCCCGTCGGTGATTACCGCAAGCGAAAGATTGTTGAACGGGACATCGGCAGAGACTTCATCCATCCACGGCAGGGTGCTCTCCCCCAAATTGAAGAAATCACGCACATGCAGCAGGCGCCGGCCACCCATCCGGTACGGGCCTGCCGCCTGCAGCCCGGAACGGCTCTCACAATGAATCAGGAAGTTGTACTGGGTGGCGATTGCGTTGAATTTCCCGGCCGCTGCCCGCAGATCATCGTTGGCTTCGAAACAGTCCGCTTCGAAGACCTGAAGCATCCGTTCTTCGTGGGTCTGGCCGATGTCGCCCGCATCGAGCGTGTTGACATGCCCGTTCCCGCGGTTGTAAGCCTTGGCGAAACGGCGGTACCAGTCGGCGACGAGCCAGAGATCCTCAAGGTTGTCTTCGGGGCGGATCAGGCCGGCCCGAATCAGGTTGGAACGGCCGTTCAGGTAGTAGTTGGCCATGCCCCATGAAGTCAGTTTTGAAAGCTGGGTCGAAACGTTACGGGCGCGATGACCGACGTCTTCCGGGGAAACCACTTCCATCGACCGGCGCAGCTGATCGGGGTAATGCCAATAGGCCTCGACCATCGACATCATCAGATATGGCAGAACCGGAAACAGTTTCGATTCCTGGGCGGTCCGGGTCAGGCAATTGTGAACCAGCACATCGTCGCTGCGCTGCAGGAACGAGTTCAGGTCAAGCAGTTGCTCTTCGTTGATCTGCCATTCGCTCATGCGGCCTCCTCTTCTTCGGTCAGCTTTATCCGTGCACTGAGCAGGTTCGCCGCCCATTCGTTTTCACCATTGGTGACGATCGCGCTCCAGGAAGCAGCCGGTGGCCGCAGGTCCACCCCGCAAAGCGAACGCGGTACGGTCAGCGCAACCTGACGCTCATCGCCGTCTACTGTCAGCTCGGAAACGATCCGGTCGAGGAGCTTGGCTGAATCCGATCCTTCCCAGGGAAGGTCGATCAGTACGCGGTCCCCGGCCCGGGCGGTGTCGCCAACGTCGGCAATCAGATCGTGGCCGTCCGGTGAAGCTTCGAGGACCGGCACCCGGCGCCGTTCCTCGCACCAGGCGAGCAGACGCGCGAGACGCGGATCAGGTTGCGAAGGCACCATCTCGACAACTCCGGCGATGACCCGTCCGGCATGTCCGTCAACGGAAATCACATCTCCCTCATTGATCACCCGGCCTTCCGCAGTAACCGCGGTTCCGGCGTCCTCATCGACCTTCAGACCGGTAACCCCACAGATCGCCGGGCGACCGATCCCACGGGCGACAACCGCCGCGTGGCTGGCCCGGCCACCGACCGATGTGACGATTGCCCGGGCGGCAATCATGCCGCCGATGTCGGCCGGGGATGTTTCGGGCCGGATCAGGATCACATCTTCACCCTCTTCGGCCAATGCTTCCGCCGCGGCCGAACTGAATGCGGCTTTGCCGATCGCGGCGCCCGGGGATGCAGCGGCACCAGTTCCGATCAGGTCAATTTCCTGATCGGTTGAGAACACCGGCTTCTGGAGTTCTTCAAGGGCGGAAAGCGGGATGCGGTCAAGCACGGTTTCGATGTCGATCAGACCCTGGTCAACGAGATCGACCCCGATCCGGACCGCGGCGGCACCGCTGCGCTGCCCGACCCGGGCCTGCAGGATCCAGAGCTTGTCGCTCTCGATCGTGAATTCGATGTCACACATGTCCCGGTAACTGGCCTCCAGCACCGGCAACGCTTCTTCCAGCTTGGCGAATGCTTCCGGCAGTTTCGTGCCGGCGGCCTGGATCGGCTCGGGGTCGTGTGAACCGGCAACAACGTCTTCTCCCTGCGCCTGGAGCAGGAAATCACCGTAGGCGCCAGGGGTGCCGGTGCCAGGGTCACGCGTGAAAACAACGCCGGTTCCGGAACGGTCGTCGCGGTTTCCGAAAACCATTGCCTGGACGGTCACCCCGGTGCCGAGCGAATCGGAGATCCCGGAGAAACGCCGGTACCGTTTGGCTCGTGGTGATTCCCAGGAACGCCATACGGCGAGCACCCCGTCTTCGACCTGCTGACGTGCCGATTGCGGGAAGGGATCTCCTTCCGAGGCGATCAGGTCCTTCCAGGCTTCGGCCTGTTCGGGGCCGGGGGCGCTGGAGTCGATCGTCTTCCCGAGTTTCTTGAGGTTGATCCCGCGGACCACTTCGGCGTAAGTGCCGAGCAGCCGCACGTATATGTCCCAGGCGAATTCAGCCGGAAGACGATCGGCCATCACTGCCACCGTTTCGTCGTTCAGGCCGACGTTAAGCAGGGTGTCCATCATCCCCGGCATCGAAACGGGGGCTCCGGAACGGACCGAAACCAGTAACGGATCTTCGGTGTCACCCAGTCGGCGGCCGATCGAGTTCTCGAGTTCGGCAATGCCGGAGTCGATCTCCTCGGCGAGCCCGTCAGGGATCGTTTCATCGGCCTCGGCCCATGCTTTGTAGGCACCGGTTCCGATCACGAACCCAGGGGGTATCGGCAGGCCCAGATTGGTCATACGGGCAAGGCTTGCCCCCTTCCCTCCCAGGATTCGGGGGCTCTCCGTCCCTGACCCAAACTCGTAGACAAACTTGGTCGTGGTCATCGATACGGATATTCCTACTCACTCGCCCGGCGCGTTGCCTGCCCATTCCCGATGATTGGCCATTACTCCAAAGGCCCTGGATCGAAAGGATTTCCGCCGTCGACAATCTCTTCTTGGAAAGGCCTCCAAAAGGTCAGCGGGTTCGTTCGGACATTCCTCCGCAGGTTGGTCAGTCTGGAGTTGTGTCCACCGATTCCATCTCCACGACCCTCGTCGACGTTGTTGATACGAGAGACGAGGCCGCCGCTCTGGAGGTGCCTCCGCTGCTGATCCGCGAAGCCCTCGTGGAAGTATTGCCGGGCAGTGGTGACATCGAAATCGAAAGGGTCCGGGCGGGCCATTCGAACATCACGTTCTTCATATCCCGCGGCGATGAACGCTGGGTTCTGCGCCGCCCTCCCCGCCCACCGGTTCCAGCAAAAGCCCACGATGTGTTGCGGGAGTTCCGCATCATGTCGGCCCTTGGAGAAACCGGCGTGCCGGTACCGAGGACGGTTCAGGCAGTCGAGGACATCCAGTACATCGGTGCCCCCTTCTACGTGATGGACCGGATCGACGGAGTTGTGATCCGCGGCGAAGTTCCGTCCGTGATGGACAATCCCGAAGATTGCAAGCTGCTCGCCGAAGGAATGATCGACGCCTTGGTCCAGCTGCATGCGGCCGAGGTCGAAAGTGGGCCTCTGGCGACTATCGGACGTCCCGATGGTTATCTGAAACGTCAGGTCGACCTGTGGGGCAGCCAGTGGCTGAACAACAAAACCCGTGAGGTCGAAGACATCATTTCCACCGGCCGGATCCTTGCTGATCACCTGCCGGTCTCCGGACGTCCGGCGGTGGTTCATGGCGACTACAAGCTCGACAACCTGATTTTCAGTCCGGCACCCGGACCCGAGGTCGCCGCGATCCTCGACTGGGAGATGGCCACCCTCGGTGACCCGATGACCGACGTCGGATATCTGGCAGCCACCTGGCTCGGTGACGAAGAATCAGCCAGCCTCCTGCTCGGAATCTCATCGGCAACCAGCAACCCCAACTTCCCCGCGATCGACGGTCTGCTCGAGCGTTACGCCGTCAAGTCCGGAAGGTCGCTTGATGATCTCTCCTGGTACCGCTGCCTCGCCATCTGGAAACTGACGATCCTTCTGGAAGGCAGCCGCAAACGCCATCTTGCCGGCACCACCGACGATCCCTTCTTCGCCAGCCTGGAAGAGGGCATCCCCCGCCTCGCCCGGCTGGCCCGTTCGCTGGCCGACCAGATCTAGGACCGGCAGGTTCCGCTCAGCGAATCATGTCGGCGAGACCTTCACGGTCGTCGCGACGTGGCGGGCGTGACTGAAGTTCAACCGGTGCGGTGGAGATCGCCTGGGTTCGCAGGTCGCTCCAGGTAAGTCCTTCCCGAACCAGGGCCGGCACGCCGAGCCCGACGGCGGTAGCGATTTCCACAGCCTGCAGGATCACGCCGTAGGCGAAAGCATCCGAAGCGGATATTCCGAAGCCGGTGGTCAGGACACTGATCACGGCGAGCTGGAAAACACCGATGTTGGATGGTGTTGCCGGAATCACCGCGGTCACGTTGACCGCGAACAGCACGGCGGCCGAAGCGGCCAGCCCGGCTTTGTGGTCAAGCCCGAGCGCAAACATGAGGGCCCAGCACGAGGCCAGCTGGATCGCCCAGGCGGAGGTCTGGAGAACTGCTGCGGGAATACCGATCCGTGGTTTCCTGAATACAACGAGGCCCGAGCGCACCTGGACAAGCGCGGAATGCACCGCCGCGCCGACCTTCGCAAGGCGACCACGCCCTTTGTTCTTGAGGATCGAAGGCAGGAAGACCACTGCAGCCAGCAGCAGCAACGGCACCATGCTGAAGGTGAACAGGGCTTTGGTGCGGTTGTGGAAAAGCGGAGTCGCGGCAACGATTATCAAGCCGAGCAGCAGCAGGGCAAAAAGGTTGAGCAGGGTTTGCGAAACGAGGGTTCCGACTACCACCGGCAGGTTTTCCTTGGCCCGGCCGGTATGTCGGGCGAGGGCCAGGGCCCTTGCTGGTTCACCCAGACGGGCTGGCAGGGTGGCGGACATCAATACGCCGATCATCGTCGCCGACGCGAAATCCCGGCGACGCAGTGCGGCGGCCGGCATCGCTGCCTTGGCGATGAAATACCAGGCGTAAGCACGGAAGAACATCGAGCTCGCCATCAACGCCAGGGCTATCAGGACCCAGGAAATGTCGGAGCGCACGATCGCGTTGCCGACCCGGTCAACCCCGATCTTGTTGGCAGCCAGCCCGGCCAGGCCAAGGCCGAGCACCGCGGCGATTCCAAGCGCTGCTTTGCGCAATGCCCGTCGTTTCGTGCCAGCGACCGCCGCCAAGGGCGGGTCGAGCGACGGAATCTTCGCTGGGGAAGTCTGGGGCAGGCCATCGCTCGGAATGATTCCGAGGCGGCGCTTGACTTTGCCGTGGGTTGTTTCCGGCTGTTCGATCTCGATCGCCCGTTCGTACACACCGGTGACCTGGTCGGCGACCGTGTCCCAGGCGTAACGCTTCGAACTTTCGCGGGCGTGCTCTCCCATTCGGCGGATCCGGTCGGGCTCGAGGTAGGCGGCCTGGAGTTCTTCGGCCAGCCGTTGCGGATCACCCGGCGGGACCAGGATCCCGTCGTAGCCGTCGGTCACGACGTCGCTGTACCCGGCAATTCCCGACGCAATCACGGGCGTGCCGGCCGCGAATGCTTCGGTCAGGACCATGCCGAAGCTCTCGCCGGAGAGCGACGGTGCGCAAAGCACGTCAGCTTCGTGGAGGTGACGCCACAGTTCCGGGCCACTGACCCGGCCATGGAGGTCAAGGTGATCAGCCATTTCCGGATGGGCAAGAGTCCTGGTGACATCGGACGGGTCAGACCCGACGATCGCCAGCCTGGTCGGCACCTCTTCCTTCAGCGCATCGAAAGCCCGGAGCAGCACCGGCAGCCCTTTGCGTTCTTCCGGCCGGCCGACGAAAAGGACCTTCAGGTGATCGGTTTCAGGCTTCGGTCCTTCCGGGGCCAGTTCGACGTTCACCCCGTTCGGAATGATCGTGTAGTTGCCGCCGTACCAGCGGTGGCCGGTCCAGGCGGCAGCTTCGGAAACCGCGATCCGAGCGGAAAGGCGGTTCATCACCCGGCGCGCACCGGCGAAAGTTCCAAGTTTGTGAGGCATCGGCCTTGTGGCGTAAGCATGGAAGGTGCCCACGACGGGAGTGTCGCTGAAGGTCGCGATGTCCCAGCCATTCACCGGGGTGATCGGTTCGTGGAGGTGGACCACATCGAAGTTGCCTTCTTCGATGGCCCTACGGGTGGCCCGGATTGCTTCGGGGAAGACCGGGATGTTCGATATCGAGCCGTTCGATCCGATGCCGATCGTGCGGCCAATCGGGATCAGGTAATCCGGCACATCGAGCCGATCGGCTGAAGCGCGATGCAGGACTCTCGACAGGCGATCCGGGGGATCGAACGGCGCAATTACACGAACGTAGTGGCCTCGAGCGATGAACTCTTCAGCCAATGACTGGATGTGCCGGTTGACGCCGCCCTGATAGGTCCATGAATACGGGGATACAAGGGCAATTCGCACGAGCTCACAGCATAGCTTAGGTCTCGGTTGGTTTGCCCCGCTCTGCCCAGGAGAATCCAATTGTCAAGCCGAGAAACAACACTCCGACCTGAATGAAGAGTGCGCCCGAATCGTTGCTCAGGGCACCGACAACAGATGCGACAGCGGCGGCAATGACGGCTGCTTTCACCGCCGGGGCAGGATCAAGCCACTGCCGAATGCGTTCCCGGTGAACCCAGGCAAGGGCAATCAGCCCGAAAGCAGCGAGGGTTATCGGCAGCCTTGAAAGCCTCGTGAAACTGGCCAGGGTTTCGCTCATCCGGTGGAGCAGGACCTGCCCGGCCGAGTCACCGGATCCACCGTCGAAAAGTGATCTGACGTAATGGGATTCCCCACCGAGGAGCGAGTCGGACAGGGCCAGCAGGGCCAGGGCGACGAGGGCAACAATGGCCGCCAGCCAGGCGAGGCGGGGTCGGCCGAGGACGAAAGCCGCTGCGACTACCGCAGCGGTCGGGAAGATGATTGCGGCTCCGACATCGGCCCCGAAACGCCCGGAAGCGAAAACGATAGTGCCAGCCAGACCTGCCGCGATGAACGCAATCGCCGAGGTTCGACGGCTCAGCCGGACCCCCCAGGTGGCGAGTGCAGCACCGACCCCGATCGAGGTCAGGATCATCAGGGTCGATTCGAGTTCGTTTCCGATTCCGTAGAAACGCGCACCCAGTCCCGGGTTCGGCCCGACCACCGCTTTCGGTGTGAGTGACGAACCGGCGAGCAGGTCGATCGCGTACGGACCGACCGTGAGCAGGCAAGCGACCGCCAGGGCGCGGTACCCCGGCAGCAGCCTGAGCAGAAGCGCGGCGGCTGCCACCGGCAGAACCGTCGCAACCGCCTGTTCGGTGGCCAGTGAAGGTGAGAATGCGGCGGTCAGAAGCAGAGCTGCCGGCAGCAGCACCGCGGAAAGGGCGAGCATCTTGACGGCCACCGGTCCGCTCCTTCCACGGGTCACCATGGCGGTGAATGCGGCGAGGAGCCCCCAGATCACGAGTGGCAGCACTAGCGCTGCGCCCCGGCGTTTTCCTACCTGCTGGTATCTGCCTTCGAGTTCATTCAGCGACCGGTAGTCCACTTCGCCACCCGAGGTGAGTGGCAGTCCGGTCATCGCCGCCGGAATTCTCAGCCCGAGGTATTTGAGGATCGTCGGGGCGAGATCCGTGGTCAGCACGTAACCGTCGGTCCGGGTGCTTTCCGAGATCAGCATTCCGTTGAAACCGGGACCGGCCATTGCAATCGACAGTTGGTCCCCCGATTCGGCCGGCGGGCTCTCGATCACGATCAGCAGATCATCGGGTTCGCGATTTCGGGCCAGCGTTGCGGCGCCGGCGAGGCTTGTCCTGGTCACGGTCAGTGATTTCGTGCAGGCGGCCCCGGGGCAGCCCGCCGGCGCGGGCGTCAGC
>JBAUOE010000201.1:0-5256 GCA_049579585.1 Solirubrobacterales bacterium
CCACAGGACGTCCTGCTGCGTACCCACACTTCGCCGATGCAGGTCCGGGCGATGGAAGCCGCCCCGCCACCACTTTTCATGATCGTCCCCGGCAAGACCTACCGGCGGGATTCAGACGCGACACACAGCCCGATGTTCCATCAGGTGGAAGGCCTCGCTGTGGCTGAAGGAATCACCCTGGCCGACCTCAAAGGCACACTGCTGGCGATGCTCAGGGAGATCTTCGGGCCCGACCGGGAGATCCGCATGCGGCCTCATTTCTTCCCGTTCACCGAGCCCTCGGTCGAGTTCGACGTTTCCTGCTTCAAATGTGGCGGTTCCGGTGAAATCAACAACGGAGAGCGCTGCAACCTCTGCAAGGGGATTGGCTGGATCGAACTCGGTGGTGCGGGCATGATCGACCCGAACGTCTTCGGGTTCGTGCGGGAATCGGGATATGACCCTGACCTCGTTACCGGGTTCGCTTTCGGCTTCGGCATCGAGCGCATCGCCATGCTGAGGCATGGCGTGGGTGACCTCAGGCTCTTCTTCGACAATGACATCCGCCTACTGGAGCAGTTCTCATGAGGATCCCTTACAGCTGGATGGCTACCTACTGCGACCCCGGACTTGAACCCGCCGTCCTCGCCGAGAAGCTGGCGATGACCGGCACCGAAGTCGAAAGGGTAGTTGTCTCCGGCCCTCCGAGCGCCAATAATTTCGTGATCGGAAAGGTGCTTGCGGTCGAGCCGCATCCAGACGCCGACCGGTTGCGTGTCTGCACCGTGGATGCCGGTGAAGATGAGAACCGCAACATCGTCTGCGGCGCCCCCAACGTCGATGCGGGCCAGACCGTGGTCGTGGCCCTGCCCGGCGCAATCATGCCCGGTGGCATGAAAATCAGGAAAGCGAAACTGCGCGGGGTTCCTTCCGAAGGAATGATCTGCTCGGAGACCGAACTCGAACTTGGTGACGGCAGCGACGGGATCATGGTCCTCGAAGACATCGACGCAGCACCGGGAACCCCGGCGGCAGATGTGGTCCCGGTTTCGCAGGTTGTGCTCGAACTCGAAGTCACGCCGAACCGGACCGACTGTTTCGGCCTCTACGGTGTGGCGCGCGAAGCGCATGCGATCACCGGTGCTGACCTGGCACCCGCCCCCTGGGACGGCAAGGAGATCGGTTCCGGCGAAGAAGCCTCTTCGATGGTTTCGGTCAAGGTCGAGAACCCGGATCTGTGCTCCCGCTTCACTGCCCGCGTTTTCACCGACGTCACGGTTGGCCCGTCGCCCCTGTGGCTCAAAGCGAGACTGATCGCGGCCGGTCAGCGGCCGATTAACAACGTGGTTGACATCACGAACTACGTGATGTGGCTCACCGGCCAGCCGCTCCACGCTTTTGACCTTGATCTGGTGCCAGACGGGGCATTGACCGTGCGGAATGCCGTGGCGGGAGAGAAAGTCACCACCCTGGACGGCATCGAACGCGAAATCGGCCCCGACACCGTGCTGGTCTGTGACAGCAACGGTCCGGCGGCAATCGCCGGAATCATGGGCGGCGCCAAATCTGAAGTTTCCGGATCGACAACCTCAGTCCTGATGGAGGCCGCCACCTGGAACGGCCCGAACATCCTGCGCTCTTCAAGGGATCTGAACCTGCGTTCCGAAGCTTCATCGCGCTTCGAGAAACAACTGCACCCGGCCCTGGCCGAAAGGGCCCAGATCGTTGCGACCGAATTAATGGTTGAACTTTGCGGTGCGACCGTCATTGATGGCATGGTTGACGTGGCTGCGCCCCTGCCCGACCCCAAGCCGATCCGGCTGCGGGACGGAAGGGTGGAACGCATTCTCGGTCTCGCGATCGAGGTCGAATCCCAGATTGAAGCGCTCGAGCTTCTCGGTTTCGATGTCGACCGGGAGGGTGATGACCTGCTGGTCACCGTGCCCCCGGACCGGTTCTTTGATGTCACCCGCGAAATCGACCTGGTCGAAGAGGTTGGTCGGGTAAACGATCTCGACAACCGGCTTCCGGCGACACTGCCTTCCGGTTCCGGGCGGGTAGGCGGACTCAGCCGCCAGCAGAGCCTGATGCGCCGGGCTGAAGATTCGCTCCGGGAAGCCGGCTTCGATGAAATCGTCGGCTGGAGTTTCACTGATCCGAGCGAAACGGTGAAGCTGCGAATCGAAGCCCCTGATCCGAGAGCGGCCGCAGTAAAACTCTCCAATCCCCTTTCCGAGGACCAGTCAGTCATGCGCTCGATCCTTCTCGGGTCGCTGCTTGGCGCAGCCCAGCGCAACCTGGCCCGGGGGGCCGAGTCGGTGGCCCTGTTCGAATCCGGGCGGGTATATCTGCCGGCCGGTGGTTTTGGTCCCGGACCGCTCGGTGGCAACTTCCCCGGTGAGCAAAGGCCGCCGGTCAACGAACCCCATCATTTCTGCGTGCTTGCCAGCGGCTCGATCGACCCGGCTTCCTGGAGCCAGGGCGCAGGCAAGGTTGATTTCTTCCAGATCAAAGGCGTACTCGAGAGGCTGGCAACCGGGCTCGGGACAACGATCGAGGTCGTGCCGGGCGAGCAGCCCTTCCTGCATCCGGGTCGCTCCGGTGATGTGCTGATCAATGGCGAAGTAGCTGGCTGGATCGGTCAGATCCATCCTTCGGTAGCGAAGGACTGGGACCTCGGCGAAACCCTCGCCTTCGAAATCAACCTGGCGGAACTGCTGGAGGCATCTCCGCTCGGCAACGAAACCTACGTTGACTTCACCGCGTTCCCGCCGGTTGACCGTGACCTGGCTGTCGTGCTTGACGAATCGGTTGCTGCGTCCACGGTGCTGGCTGCGGCCGAAGGAGCCGGCGGCAAACTGCTGGCCTCGATCAGCATTTTCGATCTGTACCGTGGCAACCAGATCGGCCAGGATGAGAAAAGTCTGGCTCTGAGGCTACGGTTCCGGGCATCTGACCGGACATTGAGCGACGAAGAGGTCGATCCGGCATGGCAGAAGATCGTCGAGGCAATCGCGGCTGTCGGGGGCCGGCTTCGTGGCTGACCCGGCTCAACCGATCGGGCCCGACGGCCCCAAAGCCAGGGTAGTTGTCGCTGGCGCCACCGGTTACGCCGGGGCGCTCGCCGCCAACCTCGTCTGGAATCATCCGGGCCTCGAACTGGCCGGGATAACCGCCAGGTCAGAGACCGGTACCGCCCTGAACGAACTCTACCCGCGTTACGACGTAACCCTGGAGCTGGCCGAACTGAACCTCGGGGAGCTCGAAGACGTCGAAGTCGGCATCGTTGCCTACCCGCATGGCGCGGCGGCCCCGGTGGTCGCCGGGATGCGTGGCCTCGGCATGATCGTGGTTGATCTGTCGGCTGATTTCCGGCTTGACGACCTGCCGACCTACGAGAAGTTCTATGGCCCTCACGGCGAGCCCGACCTGCTGGACGGCGCGGTTTACGGACTGCCGGAACTGAATCGGTCCGAAGTCATCGACGCTGACCTGATCGCCAATCCGGGCTGCTACCCGACCGCCTCGATCCTTGCCCTGGCACCACTTGCCGAAGCCGGGCTGATCGACGACGTCGTGATTGACGCCAAATCAGGGGTGTCCGGCGCGGGCCGGGGCGGAGGCGAAGCCACCTCTTTCGTCACGGTCACCGAGAACGTCGTTCCCTACAAGCCCGTTGGGCACCGGCACCGGCCGGAGATCCTCGAGAAACTGAACAAACTGGCGCCATCGGCAGACACCGGAATCGAATCGCTCACTTTTGTGCCGCACCTGGTGCCGCTCGATCAGGGTGAACTGGTCAGCTGTTACGTGAAAGTCAGGGAAGAAATCAGCCAGGACGCGCTCGACGCGATGTATCAGGCGCGCTATGGCAACGAACGGTTCGTGACCGTCACCAAGTCACCGCCGGGAATGCGTGACGTACGGGCAACCAACCAGTGCCACATCCAGCCCCTCGCCGGAGATGACCGGATCGTCGTTTTCGCCGCGATTGACAACCTCTGGAAAGGCGCTTCCGGCCAGGCGATCCAGAACCTGAACCTGATGCTGGGGCTGGATGAAGGAATGGGTCTCAAATGACCGCCGGTTTCTTCAAGTCACGCTGGGTCAAATCGCCAGACGGCGTTGAACAGCTCGATGACACCGTTCTGCCAACTGGCTTCCGGGCCGGTGGGGTGCCCTGTGGGCTGAAAGCCGACGGCAAAACCGACCTTGGCATCGTGGTCTGCGACTGCGAAGAAACAGCTTCGGCAATCCTCCTGACCCGGAACGCCGCCGCGGCCGCACCGATCCGGGTCTGCCGGGATCACCTCCAGCAGGATTCGGTCCGGGCCGTGATCGTCAACTCCGGCAACGCAAACGCCGCCACCGGTGAGCAGGGCATGCTCGACGCCCTCGCGATGAGGAACGCGGCCGCAGCGGAACTCGGTCTGGTGCCGGAACAGGTAGCGGTCGCCGAAACCGGTGTGATCGGCGTGCCCATGGACATGGAATCCGTGCTCTCCGGGATCGGCGGTCTCGCGGCCGGGGTCACCAGTGACGGAGCGGTGCCGTTCTCGGACGCGATCATGACCACCGACAAGTTCCCGAAACGCTGCACGCTGAAAGCCGGCGGCATCACGATTTCCGCTCAGGCCAAAGGTGCCGGCATGATCGAACCGGGCTACGCGACGATGCTCTGCTTCATTCAGACCGATGCCGTCATCGCCGAACCGGAACCGCTGCTCCGGGCTGCGGTCGCCGGATCATTCGAACGGATCACCGTCGATGGACAGATGAGCACCAACGACACCGTGCTGCTCCAGGCCAGCGGCGCCTCCGGGCTGCCACTGCCGGAAGGCCTGCTCGAAGCGGTGCTGCTCCAGCTCGCGATTGAAGTGGTGCGTGATGGTGAAGGCGCAACCCGGGTCGGCCGAATCGACGTGAGCGGCGCGAAAGATGCGGATGAAGCTGACCTCGTGGCCCGTCGCATCGCCAACTCGCCCCTGGTCAAAACCGCTCTGCTTGGCCGGGACCCGAACTGGGGCCGGATCGCCCAGGCTGCCGGTGCGGCTCTGGCCGGTGCCGACATCGGCGAACTGGGACCTGACGTGATCGGTGCCGGGGAACTCGCCACCGACGTGCCGGAAGCCGAACTTTCCCTGCGGCTGGATCGTGGTGACGCGAAGGCCTACATTTTCTTCAGCGACCTGACTCACGAGTACATCGTCATCAACGCCGAATACACGACCTAAAGGACCAGATGGACCAGGACAAGGCAAAGGAGATGCTCACGGG
>JBAUOE010000202.1:0-6810 GCA_049579585.1 Solirubrobacterales bacterium
AATCAGGTCGGACAACACCGTTTCTTCCAGGGTCGCCTTGAACGCCTCAACCAGTTGATGCGGCAGTTTGTCGATGAATCCGACCGTGTCGGTGACCAGGTACCGGCGACTTTCGAAGTCATAGGCCCGGGTGGTCGGGTCAAGGGTGTGGAACAGCCGGTCGCCGATGCTCACGTCGGCCCCGGTCAGGGCGTTCAGCAAAGTTGACTTGCCGGCGTTCGTATATCCAGCCAGGGCTACCTGCGGAAGGGCGGATTCCTGACGGCGGCTGCGCATAACGCCACGGTTCTGCTCGACTCCCCGCAGGCGACGTCGCAGCGCCGAAATGCGGTCGCGGGCGAGACGGCGGTCGGTTTCGATCTGGGACTCTCCCGGTCCCCTGGTGCCGATGCCGGCGCCGAGCCGTTCAAGGTGCGTCCAGAGCCCGCGCATGCGGGCCAGGTTGTATTCCAACTGGGCCAGTTCGACCTGCAGCTTGCCTTCAGCTGAGTGGGCGTGGTCGGCGAAAATGTCGAGGATTACAGCTGTACGGTCGATTACTGGAACCCCGAGGGCCGCCTCGAGGTTACGTTCCTGGCGCGGCGCGAGTTCATCGTCGCAGGCAACCAGGTTGGCCCCGGTACGTTCGATCTCGGCTTTCACCTCTTCGAGTTTTCCCTGCCCGAAATAGCGATCGGGATCCGGCTCGGTTCGACGCTGCATCACTTCACCGGTAACAACCACCCCGGCGGTTCTGAGGAGCTCGCCGAGTTCATCGAGGGAAGCGTCACCCGTTGTGTCGACCGCGATCATCAACGCCCGCTGGCGGGCACGACGGGCAAGCGAGTCATCGATCCGGGCACCCTTGGGGGCCCCGTTACTCGTGGAGGTGGTGCTGTCGGTCACTTCTCCAATCCTAAGCACTCTTGGGGATCGGGGAGTCGGGTCACTCGATAGCCTGCGATCCATGAAGATTTTCATGACTGGCGCAACGGGTTTCATCGGTACTTCCACGGCCAAACATCTGACCGCACAGGGGCACGAACTGACCTGCCTCGTCCGGGACCGGAAGAGAGCAACCGAGCTGGCCGAGCTCGGCTGCACGCTCACCGATGGAGATCTGTCCGACCAGGAGCGGCTCACCGAACAGATGGAAGGCCATGACGCTGTCCTCCACAACGCGGCACTGTACGAAGTCGGTATTCCCGAAACCCGCCACGAAGCGCTCTACCAGGCAAACGTGAGAGGCACGCGGCATGTGCTGAACGCCTGCCTTGCCGCTGACATCCCCCGGGTCCTCTATGTGTCCACCTGCGCGGTGTTCGGGAACACCAACCGTGAAATCGCCGATGAGTCGTTTGCGCGGCCTGACCTGAACTTCACCTCCTATTACGAAGAGACCAAGTATCAGGCGCACCAGATCGCGCTCGACCTGATCCGGAACCGCTCACTTCCCTGCGTGATCGCCCAGCCAGCCGGTGTTTACGGACCTGGTGACCATTCGGCCATCGCCAGCACCCTGAAGCAGTTCCTGGACGGCAAATTGCCGCTGGTTCCGTTCGCCGACTTCGGCACCGGCCTCACCCACGTCGACGACATCGCTTCCGGCCTCAACCTGATTCTCGACAAAGGCACGGTCGGTGAGTGCTACATCCTGAATGCCAGCAACGTGACCATGAGCCAGCTCCTTGAAACCGCCGGCGCGATCGCCGGCCGGAAAGCCCCGTCCCGGGCACTTCCCACCGGCCTTCTCAAGCTGCTTCAGCCTGTCGGTCCGCTGGTCGGTAAAGCGCTTGGTCAGCCACCCAACCTGCGTGAGCTGATCGCTTCAGCCGATGGCGTCACATTCTGGGCTGACGGATCGAAAGCGAAAGACACCCTCGGGTTCCGGCCAAGGGACCTCGAATCAGGCCTCCGCGAAACACTCGAAGCAGAAGGCCTGATCGAAACCGTCGTCTAGCTGAGGTGCTCTTTCATGCGGCCGAGAGCTTCAGTGAGGCGCTCGTCCGGTGTAGTCAGGCTGATCCGGAAGAACCCTTCGCCGCTGCGGCCATACATCGAGCCCGGTGAGATCACGACGGCTGCCTCTTCAAGCACCATTTCGCAGAACGATGTCGATGTGTGGCCTTCGGGCACCGGAGCCCACACATAGATGGTTCCTTTGGGACTCGCCACGTCGACCCCGATCGTCCGCAGGGTGTCCACCACCAGGTCACGGCGTCGGGCATAGATCGCGTTCATTTCTTCGAGAGGTGCAGTCGGTCCGCTGAGCGCAACCGCAGCGGCAACCTGGACTGCCTCGAAAAGGCCGGAATCGACGTTCGTTTTCAACCGCCAGTAGGTGGCGATGGCATCTGGATTGCCAAGGATCGCGCCGACCCGCCAGCCGGTCATGTTGTAGCCCTTGGACAGCGAGAACACTTCAACGCCCACGTCCTTGGCGCCCGGTGTGGCCAGGAAGCTTGGTGCGACATAGCCGTCGTAAGTGGTTTCGGAATAGGCGTTGTCGTGAACGACCAGGATCTCGTTCTTCTTCGCGAACTCAACTACCTTCTCGAAGAAACCTTCCGGCACGATCGCGCCACTCGGGTTGTTCGGGTAATTCAGGAAAAGCAGACGGGCACGTTCAGCCGTGTGCTGGTCGATCGCGTCAAGGTCAGGGGCGAAGCCCAGTTCCGGGACCAGCGGCAACAGAACCGCTTCGGCGCCGGCCAGGATCGGACCGCCCGTGTAAACGGGATATCCCGGATCGGATGCCAGGGCCACGTCTCCCGGGTCCAGAAACGCGAAGCAAAGGTTGTAAATGCACTCTTTGGCTCCGATTGCCGGAATCACTTCCGATTCGGGATCAATCGTCACTCCGAAACGGTCAAGGTAGAAATCAGCGAAAGCCTGGCGGAAGATCTCGGTGCCACGGTTACTGGGGTAATTCTGGTTGGCCGGGTCGGCCACGGCCGCCTGCATCGCTTCAACCACATGCGGGTAGGTCGGCATGTCGGGATCCCCGATGCCGAGGCTGATCACGTCAATTCCGGCAGCCCGTTTGTCGGCGATCTTTCGTTCCAGTTCGGCGAACATGTAGGGCGGCATCGCTTCGAGACGCCGGGACGGATCAGTGAGAGCCAACTTATTCTCCTTGGTTTAAAGCTTGGGGTTCAGGGTTTGAGGTCGAATATCGATTCGACAAGTTCGGGCGCCAATTCGCCGGACAGGATTGGTTCAGCCCATCCGGTCAGGGTGACTTCGAGATCGGGGGATATTTCCACCAGAAGCTCACCACCATCGAGTTCAACCGTGATCGGACTCGGGGCACCATTCAGAAATGCGGCGATCGCCGCACCACAGGCGCCGGTCCCGGAGGAAAGGGTCTCTCCCACTCCCCTTTCAAAAATACGGGCCCGAACGCGGGAGCCGGACACACGGAAGAACGACACGTTGGTGCGGTTGGGAAAGAGTCCACTGTGTTCGATTTCCGGACCGATTTTCGGAAGGTCGAGATCTTCGAGGTCGGCACCCGTTTCGATTGCACATTGCGGGTTGCCAATCGAGACGTGACGGAAATTCCAGTCGCGACCGGCCGAGGTCACGCTGCCGAGACCATCTTCTTTCCCGCTGGGGAAATCGGCCGAGGTTGTGGATGCTGTTCCCATCCGGACCGCGCAGGTGCGTTCCGAAGTTATCTGGGGGGTGACCGGACCGGATTCGGTCATGATCGTGAAATTGTCCTGATCCGTCCATCCATGACGGCGCATGTAGAGGATCGCTTCCCGGGCCCCGTTGCCGGAGAGTTCGGCCTCGGAACCGTCCGGGTTGAAGATTCGCAACTGCGCCACCATCTCGGGATCTTCACTTCTGGAGATCAGGAGAACGCCGTCGGAGCCGACCCCGAAGTGGGGATCGCAAATCCGTTTTACCCGCTGCTGATTCAGTTCCTGGGGAAGGTTTTCTGCTTCCAGGATGACGTAGTCATTCCCGAGTGCTTGCCATTTTTCGAACTTCATGCGGCCCCGCAAGCTATCCACACGCGACGCTGTCTGCATTTTGACCTTCGATTGAATCGATTCCGGCGAGTATCTCCGCGGCGACCTGGCGGTCGGGCCGGGATCGCCGTTCGATCATTCTGATGCCTTCCATTCGCCGCATCCAGGTCATCTGGCGCCGCCCGTACCGACGGTGGAGCAGCTTCAGCCGCTCCAGGTCACCGGTCAGGAATTCGGTGAATCCAATGGCCGCCCTGGCTGTGCGGGACGCCCCGCCCTGGTCGGCCCGTTCTACTTCGGCGGCCGCTCCGGCCGCCGCCATCGCGTCGATCCGCCGGTCGATTTTAGTCACGAGGACATCGTCCTCTTCAGCCAGCCCGAAGAGCAGGGATGGCTTTCGCAGGCTTGCCGTCCACAGATCCCCGCCTCCCTGATGATTTCGGGCTGGTGTCTGGCCATCGCGGATCAGTTCAACCGTGCGGGCTATGCGCTTGCGGTCGTTCGGGTGGATTGCTTCCTGGAACTCGACTGGCAGGCTTGCGTGAAGCGCAGCCGCGCCTTCTGCTTCGAGCTCCCGTTCAACCTCCTGGCGCAGCGCTTCCGGGACCGCCGGCCGAAAGGCAATTTCCGCGAGGGCCGCTCTCAGATAGAGGCCGGTCCCCCCGACCAGTATCGGCCGGCGGCCTTCGGCCAGCAGGCCGTCGATCTCGGCGTGCGCTCGATCGGCGTATTTGCCGGCACTGAATTCATCGCTCAGGGGAACAAATCCGAGCAGCCGGTGTTCCAGCTGTCTTTGCTCTTCTGCTGAAGCAGCCCCGCTGATCGTTTCGAGGCCTTCGTAGACCTGGATCGCATCACAGTTGATAGCGACTGGATCTTCCCCGCGTTCCCGCAACAGGGCGGCAAGTTCGATCGCCGTGCCGGTCTTGCCGATACCGGTTGGACCGAATACGGCAACCAGGTGAAGTCCCATCAGGCAATCCGGCTGAGCAGTCTCTCCGTGCCGGTGAGCGAACCTGACGTTGCCGATGTGATTTCCACCTCGACCAGCTGACCGGCTTCGGAAGTCCCCTCAAAGTTCACGGCCTTGTTCTGGCTGCTGCGACCGCGCAGTCGAGTCGGGTCGTTGCGGCTGGGACCTTCAACCAGAACCTCTACCGATTCCCCGACGAAGCGCTGGGCCTGTTCTTTCGCCCTTCTCTGGACGACTTCGATCAGCCGGGTCATGCGCTCCTTCTTGACCGGGTGCGGGATCTGGTCATCCATCTCCGCGGCAAGGGTGCCGCGCCGGGGTGAGAAATTGAAGGTGAAGGCCTGGTCATAGCCGACGGCTTCGACGATCTCCAGGGTTTGCGCGAAATCAGCATCGGTCTCTCCGGGGAACCCGACGATGATGTCGGTCGTCAAGCCGCAGCCTGGCAGGCGATTCTGGATCATTTCGACCCGGTCCATGTACCGCTCACGCGTGTAGGTTCGGCGCATCTTCTTGAGGATCGCGCTTGATCCTGACTGCAGCGGAAGATGTATGTGCTCGCAGACCGAGTCGAGTTCGACGTGGGCGTCGATTACGTCTTCCCGCATGTCTTTCGGATGCGGACTGGTGTATCTGATCCGGTCGATTCCATCGACGCCATCGACCAGGCGCAACAGGTCGGAGAATCGGATCCGTGACTCTTTCGGCAGGTCCCGCCCGTAGCTGTTCACGTTCTGTCCGAGCAGGGTGAGTTCCCGTACCCCTTCGCCCGCCATGCGTTCCGCTTCGGCAACCAGCAGGTCCGGTGCCCGGCTTTCTTCCCGTCCACGGGTCGACGGCACGATGCAGTAGGAGCAGGCACAGTTACATCCCTGCGAAATCTGCAGCCATCCCTGGAAGTTCCGTTCCCGATGGGCGGGCAGGTCACCGGAGAACTCCTCAAATTCGAAATATCCCTGGGCGGAGATCGAATCCGAGTTCAGGAATTCGGCCAGGCGGTGAATCTGGCCGGGGCCGAATGCAACATCCACGAATGGGAAACGCCGGAAGACTTCGTCTTTGACTGACTGCGCCCAGCAGCCGCCGACGCCGACAATCCGGGT
Source organism: Solirubrobacterales bacterium (assembly GCA_049579585.1). Classification (GTDB taxonomy): domain Bacteria; phylum Actinomycetota; class Thermoleophilia; order Solirubrobacterales; family 70-9; genus 67-14. The sequence goes on from JBAUOE010000202.1 coordinate 6,036, forward strand.
CGGATCTTCGCTCTTGAGCCGTTTCGCTTCACCGAGATGTGAAATGAAACGGTTGTCCGCGTTCTCGCGGATCGAGCAGGTGTTGAAAAGGATCAGGTCCGCGTCGTCGCGTTCCGTCGACTCGGAGTAGCCAAGCGACTTGAGCATGCCTTTCATGCGCTCGGAGTCGTGCTCGTTCATCTGGCACCCGAAGGTGGTGACGTGGAACCGCTTCATCGAGCGGAGCTTAAAGCGTCTGGTGAATCAGGCGAGGTTCGCTGGAATGACGATCGGCTGAGTCGAAGCTTCTTCGCCGATGATGTGTTCGTCACCGTGTTCACGCTCTTCCGCTTCTTCGATCTGGAGCTTCACCCCGTAGGTGGCCGTACCGGCCACAAGGACCAGACCCACCACGAGCAGGCCGATCATCGCGCGCCGGCTCGGAAAGTCTTTCACCCGAAGGCCGAAGAAGCTGACGACCACTGCGAGCACCGCAAGGCCGATTCCGAAGATGAGAAAGAGGGTCTTGACGTCCATTGGGCTCGAATCCTACCTGCTGGCCCCGGCGTTTTGTCGCTTGCCCGGGACCGGTTCCGGTTTTCGCGGTTCAGTGGGCGATCCGGGTTGATCTGAGTTCGCGGATTACGGTGATCTTGATCTGGCCCGGGTATTGCATTTCGCGTTCGATGGCGGTCGCGATTTCGTGCGAGATCACGGCTACCGCGCCGTCGTCGACCTGACCGGGATCGACTATCACCCTGATTTCACGACCTGCCTGCATGGCGTAAACCTTGCG
>JBAUOE010000203.1:0-6548 GCA_049579585.1 Solirubrobacterales bacterium
ACTGCCTGACCAACCATCCCGAGGATCGCAGCCAGGGCCTGATCGAATGTAATCCCGGACAAGGGACAAGGGTACCCGTCACCGGCTGCTCGGTCGAACTTGAAGCTCGCAAGGGTCGAGTGGTGCCCGGTGGCCTGGCACTAGGATGTGCGCTTGCGCAGGGCAACGGAAACTGGAACTCCGATTCACAACCGGATCGCAATCGTGGGAACCGGTTTCTCCGGGATCGCCGCAGCGGTCAAGCTTCTGCGGCAGGGGGAAACCGACCTGGTTCTCTATGAACGTTCTGGGGAAGTAGGCGGGACCTGGCGCGACAACACCTACCCGGGGTGTGCCTGCGACGTGCCGTCGCACCTGTATTCGTTCTCGTTTGCTCCTAACCCCGAATGGAGCCGGTCGTTTTCCGGGCAAGCCGAGATCCAGCGTTACCTGGTGCATGTGGCCGAGAGTTTCGGCATCACCCGCCGGGTGCGCTTCGACCATGATCTGATCACCGCCGCCTGGGACGAAGACCAGAGGCTCTGGTCCCTTCAGACCAGCCAGGGTCCCCGCACGGCCGAAATCCTGATCAGCGCGGTCGGCGGGCTCAGCACTCCCAGTACCCCGGAGATCACCGGCCTCGAGAAATTCGCCGGTTCGGTATTTCACTCGGCCGAATGGGATCACGACGTGGATCTCAAGGACAAGGAAGTGGCGGTGATCGGCACTGGTGCGTCGGCGATCCAGTTCGTCCCGGAAATCCAGCCGGAGGTCGCACGGATCAGCCTTTTTCAGCGGACCCCGCCCTGGGTGATGCCGCGACGGGACCGCAAGGTCAGGCGGTGGGAGCATCGTCTGTATCGCACGGTTCCGTTCGCCCAGAAAGTTGTGCGCAGCGCGATCTACTGGGGCCGTGAGTCGTTTGCGCTGCCGATGCTCCATCCCCGGATCGCCATCCGCACCCAGGCGGTCGCCAGGCGTCACCTTGAGCAGGGGGTGCCGGATCCGGAGCTGCGTCGCAAACTGACCCCCGATTATGCGATCGGCTGCAAACGGATACTTCAGTCGAATGAGTATTACCCGACGTTGACCAGGAACAACGTGGACGTCATCACCGAAGACATCAGGGAGATATCCGAGGCTGGCATCGTCACCACCGATGGCCACGAAGTGGCGGTCGACGTAATCGTTTTCGGCACCGGATTCAACGTCATGGACCTTCCGTTGGGTCACCAGGTTCGTGGTCGCGACGGACGTACCCTCCATGAGATCTGGCAGGGCAGTCCGAACTGTCACCTTGGCACCTCCATGCCCGGCTTTCCGAATTTCTTCACGCTGATGGGGCCAAATACCGGTCTGGGTCACACCTCGGTGGTAGTCATGATCGAAGCGCAGGTTGGACTGATCGCCCAGGCGATCAGGAAGCTACGCCCTGGCACTTCGAGCACGATCGAACCCACCCCGGAAGCCATGGCGGACTGGCGCAGCGAAGTGGATCGGCGGGGCGAAGGTACCGTCTGGACTTCAGGTGGCTGCAACAGCTGGTACCTCGACCGCAATGGCAAAAATTCAATGCTTTGGCCGAGCTACGCCACGGCTTTCCGCCGTCGGCTGGCCCGGATCGATCCTTCCGAATACGTCGTCCGGTCCCGCTCTGAAAGGGCCGCAAAATCTCCCGATAAGGTTGTGAACTGATGGTTAAACGGAAAAATCTCCTGGCTGGCAAGACAGTGGTGATCACCGGGGCTGCGTCCGGAATGGGGAGGGCCTTGGCGATCCGGGCGGCATCGAAGGGCAGCCCGGTAGCGATCACCGACTTCAACGCCGAAGGCCTCAGCGAAACCGAGTCGATGATCGGTGGGCCTGTGCTCGCCCGGACCCTGGACGTGAGCGATCGGGCATCGATGATGGATTTCGCGGCCACTGTCGCCGAGTGGACACCGGCCCCGATCGGGGCTGTCGTGAACAATGCCGGCGTCGCCACTTCTCAGCCCTTTTCCGGCTCGGCGATCGAGGATGACGAATGGGTGATGAACGTCAACTTTGGCGGCGTCATGAACGGCAGCTATGCCTTCATGCCAATTCTGGTGAAGCAGAATTCAGGAACCCTGGTCAATGTTTCCAGTGTTTTCGGCCTTTTCGGATTCCCTAGCCACAGTGCTTATTGCGCCTCGAAATTCGCGGTGCGTGGATTCTCCGAATCCCTGCGTCAGGAACTGCGCGGAAGCGGGGTCAGGGTCGCGGTGGTGCACCCGGGCGGGGTGAAAACGAACATCGTCAACAATTCACGTTTCCACGTTGATGATTCGGGCAATCGTGACAAGGCGGACGCAGCCGAGAAGTTTGCGAAGCTGGCTCGAACCACGCCGGAGAAGGCGGCAACGATCATCCTTGACGGAATCGAACGCAACGATCCGCGCATCCGGGTCGGGGCCGACGCCGTTTTCATGGACCTTCTGGTGAGGGTCGCGCCGGTGCGCTACTACGACGTGATCGACTGGATCGCAAAACGGGCCGGTCGCTGACGGGCGTTTAGGCTTCCGCCATGAGTCTTTCCTTCCGGCGGGGTCTGGCGACGTTGTTTGTTGTGTCTTTGGTGGCAGTTGGTTCCGCGGCTTTTGCGCCGGGCGGATCGTCCAGCGCCGACGTCCAGCCCCGGTCCTCGGTGAAGTTCCACGGTTCGATCGGGAAGCTCGACGTCGATCTGCGAAAGCGGATGACCGGTAATTCGTGGCATCGCGGTTGTCCGGTGCCGCTTCGGAACCTGCGGTTGCTGAAGGTTGATCACTGGGGCTTCAACCGGAAGGTCCGGCGGGGCTATGTCGTTGTCCATGCCGACTCGTCGAAGGACATCCTGAGGGTATTCAAGGTCCTTTTCAGGAATCGGTTCGCGATCCGTCGGATGCGGCTGGTCGATGCGTATGGATCTGATGACCGCCGTTCGATGAAAGCGGACAACACTTCGGCCTTCAACTGCCGGGAGATCTCGGGCCGGCCGGGAGTCTGGTCCCAGCATGCTTATGGCCGCGCAATTGACGTCAATCCGGTCGAGAACCCCTACGTCGTCCCGGGCGGGTATGTGTCACCGCCCGCTGGCAGGCCATTCGCCAAGCGCCAGCCCCGGCAGAAAGGAATGATCAGCGCCCGGGGCAAAGTGGTGAGAGCGTTCGCCAGGGCGGGCTGGAGCTGGGGCGGCAACTGGTACGGCACCAAGGATTACCAGCACTTCTCGGCAACGGGCAGCTGACCGGAACCGCCAGCAAAGAACCACCGCCAGCGAAGAACCCGTGGTCCGGGTCGGTTTTGCCGCGGCCTGGGCGGTGAAACCGACCCGGAGTCGGGAGCAGCCAGCGGTCCCACAGTTCCGGGTCGGTTTCGCCGCGATGTTCGCGGTAAAACCGACCCGGAAGAGCGGGCGGAGCTCGGTGGCTCGGCGGAGGGTTTCTCAGACGGTCACTTCGCTGGCGGACACGGTCGTTTCGTCGAAGGTGAACCCGGCCTCAAGCGCCCGGCGTACCGGGCAGGTCTCGGCAACCCGCTCCAGGCGCGTGATCTGGTCATCACTCAGCCCGTCGGGCAGGTGAATCTTGATCGTGAATTTGCGGGGTTCGGCATCGGTGTCGTAGTCCACCTCGACCCGCAGGGACTCGAGTTCCCAGTCCTTGCGCTGCGCGTAGAGCGCGATCATCGTCGAGATGCATGAAGCCAGCGTGGCTGGCAACAGCTCGTGGGGTGCGGCACCCATGTCGGTTCCGCCCATGCTCGCGGGTTCGTCGGTGATGATCCTGTGACGCCCGTTGACGTCAACGTCATGTCGCAGGGAGGATCCGACCTGGGTGGCAGTCGCTTTGAGGCTCATGGTTTTATCCGTTTCGTTGTTTTCAGCTGTGCCCGAATCGCACGTCGGGGAGGATTCGGCGGAGTGGTTTCGGCAGCCACCAAGCCCAGGGGCCGAGCAGACGAAGCAGCACTGGCAGCAGGAGCAGCCTGACCAGGAATGCGTCGAGCAGGACCGCGACCCCGAGGATCACTCCCATCTCTTTGGGTGGCAGCGGCCCGGAGAGGGCGAAAGTGAAGAAGACAGCGACCATCACTGCTGCGGCGGCAAAAATCACCCGCCCGCTGTGGGCAAGTCCACCGACCATCGCTTCTTTGGCATCGCCGGTGCGGTCCCAGTGTTCTTTGGCGCTGGAGAGCAGGAACACCGTGTAATCCATCGATATGGCGAAGATCATCGCGAAAAAGAAGACCGGCCCCCAGGCGTCAAGGAAGCCCTGGGATTCGAATCCGAGCAGGCCACTCAGGTGTCCCTCCTGGAAGATCAACCTGGCGACACCGAAAGCGGCGGCGGTTCCGAGCAGGCTGGTCAGAACTCCGACCGCGGCCAGAATCGGGGCCTGGAGGGCGACCAGCAGCAGGATGAATCCGAGCACCATCACGACTCCGATCACCAGCGGTGTCTTTTCGGACAGGAGCTGCTCGAGATCGTAGTTTTCGGCAGCGGCACCCCCGACCAGCGCTTCTGCTGGCAGGCTTGAACGCAGTCGGTCAACCGTGTCCCCGGTGGCTTTGTCGGACGGGCCGGAGACGGGGATTGCCTGAATCAGAACCTGTCCGTTGCCGCCGGGCATCGGCGGGGTAACGTTTGCGATTCCTTCGTCCTGCTCGATTGCCGCGACCGTCCCGGCAGCCTCGTCCTGGCTGGTGACGATCTGCAGGGCGCCCGGGGCACCAGGTCCGAACGATTCCTGGACCTGGACGTATCCAACCCGTGAGCCGTCTTCTTCCGGGACAACCTTGATCGAAGGCATGCCTGTCTTCAGGCCAAGAACCGGGAACGCCAGGGCGACAAGCAGGATCGTGGCGACGGCACCGTAAGCAACCGGCCGGCGCCAGAGACGCTCTGCCCAGGCTGCGAAACGCGCCGACCGGTGTTCACCCGAATGGACCCAGGGCAACGCCAGTTTGTCGACCCGCGGCCCGAGCTTGCCGAGAACTGCCGGCAGGAGAGTAAGCGTCGCGGCGAGGATGAAAACAACTGAAACCATGATGCCGAGCGCCATCGAACGGAAGGCGGGGGACGGCACCAGCATCACCGCTGTGAGCGAGATCAGCACCGTGACCCCGCTGAACAGCACCGCTTTGCCCGCGGTATCCATGGTTTCAGCAACGGCGTGTTCCACCGGTTCGTTCGAACCGAACAGGGCACCGCGGAAGCGGTAGACGATGAACAGGGCGTAGTCGATGCCGAGCGCGAGGGCGAACATCAGGGCGAAGTTCATTGCCCAGATCGAGATGTCCAGGATCTGGGTTCCCAGGTAGAGCGATCCGGCCGATGCCACCAGTCCAAGGATGGTCAGCATCAGGGGCAGCCCGGCGGCGACCAGTGATCCGAAGGCCAGGACCAGGATTATCAGGGTCACTGGCCACGAAATCAGTTCGCTTTTCATCATCGCTTCGCGGTTGGCGGTGTTGAAGTCAGACCACATGCCGCTGGCACCGGTCAGCGAAACCTCGAATCCGTCGGCGCTGGCCGAACTCAGTTCCACTTTGAGGTCATCGGCGGCCCGGACCATGGTGTTCGGATCGGCGTTGGCTCCGGCCTGGACGATTGCCGTATGGCCGTCTTGTGAAATTGACGTTCCGGGTTGTGGTGCGACGACAGAACTGACCCGGTCATCCTTTTTGAGGGTCGCAGTTGCCTGGTCGATCTCACCCTGGAAGGCGGGGTCGGAAACAACCGCATCAGGCGAGTGGATGACAACCATGAGGGCACTGGAAGAGAGCCCGTCGAAGTTCTCGTCGATCATTTCGCGGGTGGTGACCGATTCTGAGCCGGTGGCTTCCCAGCCGGCACCGGAGAGCGCGTGCTCAACCCGGGGGGCGAAGAATCCAAGGATCAGGGCAATCGCCAGCCAGGAGAAGAGGACGGTGCGGAAATGGGTTGCCATGTAGCGACCCATACGACCGATCGGTCCGTAGTTGCTCATGAGTTCGTCTTTCCGGTGGTTGAAGAGGGGAAGGAGAAGAGTCGGGTGATTACCAGCGATGCCGGGCAGGCGCCGAAGATCACGAAAAGCCATTGGCTGACGCCGACGAAAGCGGTCAGGGCGAGGAACCAGGGGGAGATCAGCAGCGACAGCGCGATGCTCAGCAGGATCATGGTTCCGGCCATGGCGAAGAGCACCCGTTCAAGGGTCCAGTTGCGCCGGTTGGTCGCGCAGGCTGTGGTCGGCGCGCTCATGATTCGCTTCCGGTCAGGATCTGGTCAAGTTCTTCGACCTGGTCACGCAACCCTCCGCAGACCATTTCGCAGATCGCGAAAATCGACTCGTCGGTGATGCTGTAACGGACGAAGTTGCCGTCCTTGCGACGACCCACGATTCCGGCCTGGTGAAGGACTCCGAGGTGCCGGGAGACATTCTGCTGGCTGGCGTCGAGGGCTTCGACCAGTTCGGTGACGGTTTTGTCGCCGTCCCGCAAGGTGTCGAGCAGGCGAATTCGCATCGGTTCACCGATTACGCGAAAGCGCTGACTGATCATTTCTACGAGTGGTTCGGGGAGAGGCC
>JBAUOE010000204.1:0-5645 GCA_049579585.1 Solirubrobacterales bacterium
TGTCCGATCCCGAACCTGAGGCGGAGCCCGCCATTGAAGCACCGGGGCTTGACGCCCGGGTCGGTCAGGCCGCAGCGGTATTTGCCGCGGGTGCCGCTGGCGGGGCGATCGCCGGCAAGGCTGTTTCATCATCCGATGCTCCGTCCGATGACGCCGCACTGGAAGCCGAACAGCGACTGAAAGCGAAAGTGGCTGAGATCAAAGCTGAGCAGGGACGTGGTCCTGCCGCGGCACCGGTACCGCCCCCGGTGGACCCGGAGCCAGCCGATGAACCCGAACCTGAACCAGCAACCCCGGCCGCCGATGACAGTTCGGCTCTCGCCGAAAAACTGGACGAAGCTGAACAGATGCAGAGCGAAGCCGAATCCGCCGAGGAGATTCCGCCGACCCCGACCGGGTTCGCCGCGGTTGAGCAGCGACTTCAGGCGAACAGCGATGAGCGTGACCGGACCTTGCGTGACGCCGAAGCGAGGCTCAAACGCATCGAGCAGCGAGCCGAGGACGCCGAGCGCCGGGCAGCATTCGCCGAGCGGCTGGCCCAGCTGAAAATCGATGAATCGGAGCGGGAACGTCGTCTGTCGGAAGTTGTTTCCGGGATTGACCGGGCGGAGGGTCGTGCGATCGAAGCGGAAGAGCGCGCCCGTGCTGCCGAACGGGTCGCGGCGGCCGCGCTCGAAGACAGTCCTGTTCCACCCGCACGGTCGATGCCGGATGTGGCTGACCCGGTTCCCAGCCCGCCCGAGCAGAGCCAGCCCGCATTCTCGCCACCTCCTGCGCCTCCCGCGCCGCCGGCACCTGCAGCTGAACCGGAAGAACCCGTGGCACCGGTTGCCCGGACTCCTCTTTTCGGAAGTACACCGTCGGGGTCACGTTCCGGATCCGGTTCGCTGAACCTGAACTCCGCCACTTTCGAAGAGCTGCGCGAAGCTGACCTGTCAGTGACCCAGGCCACCCGGATTCTCGCTTACCGCGAGCGGTTCGGCGGCTACCGGTCGGTTGAAGACCTGGAAAAAGTTCCCGGATTTCCGGCAGAGCTCATCGAGAGCCTGCGCGGCCGCATCACGGTCTAGGCAACGTCGAAGAAGGTTCCCGCGGGGCCAAGGTTCGCGACCTCGGTCTGGCCGATCGTCGAGCGCTGGCCCCAAGACTCGTGGATGTGGCCGCAGACAGCCAGTTTCGGCTGGACCCGTTCGATTGCGGCGGTGATGGCCGGGCTGCCAAGACGCAGTCCTCCGCCAGCTTCGTCGCAATGATTCTTCGGCGGCGAGTGGAGCACCAGTACCGCGTCGCTACCGAGTCCTTCCAGCATCGCTTCGGCATCGGTCTCTTCGACGTCGTAGCTCCATGACCAAGGGGTCACCGGGATCCCGCCGCCCAGGCCATAAAAGGTCTGCCCGAGGATCTCTGTCGAGTTGCCATGGAGGACAGTTGCGGCATCCCAGGAAACCGCTGCTTCTTCGAGCGCCTCGAGGCTCTCGTTGTTCCCGGGAACCAGCACAGACGGGGTCGAGATGCCGGAAAGGGCGCCGATCGTGTCTTCGAGGCCTTCATGGACCGATGCGAAGTCGCCCGCTCCGATCACGACATCAGCCTCGGCTGACATCTCGGTCAGACGGGCTGCCTGGTCAAGGTCACAATGAAGGTCACTGAAAGCGAGGATGCGCATGCGGGAACCCTATGCCAACTGGTCCTGCTGCTGCCGTTCGTATTTTTCCGAAAGTCTCAGCCAGATTTCGCTTCGGGTGGGGAACGACGGGATTGCGTGGCGCAGACGATCGATCGACACTTCGCCGATAATCGCGATCGTCGCCGCATGAATCATCTCGGCGGTTTCGAAACCGGTGAAAGTCGCACCCTTGATCGTGCCGTCGGACCGGTCGATGATCAGCCGGCAGGTGCCATCGGTGCCTTTGCCGTAGAAGGACGCTCCGGCCGTTGATCCAGTAGGCACGTCGACGATTTCGTATGAGCCACCGGATTGCGAAGCGACCTGTTCAGTGATGCCAACAGCCGCGACCTGGGGATCGGTGAAAGTGACTCGCGGGGCACCGGCCTCTTCGGCGATACCGGTGATCGTCCGGCCCAGGATACATTCGCTGGCAATCCAGGCCTGGTATTTGCCCATGTGGGTAAGGAGAACCCGACCATTGATGTCACCGATCGCGTAGAGCCACTCGTGTCCGTTCACTGACATGTTTTCTTCAACCTTGACGTAGCCGTCATCGATTCCGAGGGAGTCGAGTCCGAGGCCTTCGACCAGCGGCTTGCGGCCAGTGGCCATGAGCAGCTTCTCCGCTTTGAGGCTCTGCCCGTCGGTCAGTTCGACGGTAACTTCACCGTCCTTCTGGGAGACGCGGGTGGCACCTGCACCCAGGATGACGTCCACCCCGAAGTTCTTCTGGAGTGAAGCCGCAACCTGTTCCCCGGCAAAGGATTCTTCGCGCATCAGCAGTCGCGGCTCAGGCTCGATCAGGGTGACTTTCGTACCGAAACTCGCCCAGGCCTGGGAGAGTTCGCAGCCGACCGGTCCGCCGCCAAGCACGATCATCGATCCGGGCGCGGACTGTGCCGTGGTGGCATCGCGGTTGTTCCAGATGTCGACATCTTCGATGCCTTCGATTGGCGGAATCGAGGCGCCGGTTCCGGTCGAAACGATTACGGCCTTTTTCGCGTTCAGCTGCCGGTCACCGACCATGACCTGGAGTTCTCCGTTCAATTTGCCGGTGCCGCGAATCAGTTCAATGCCCCGGTCTTCGAGCCAGGGAAGCTGGGCCGAATCGTCGAGGTTGTGAATCACTTCATCCCTTCGTGCGAGTGAAGCCGCGACGTCAAGCTGGCCGGTGGTTGCCTCTTTCGTTCCGGGCACCCGCCGGGCTTCCTCGAGCAGTTCACTGGGGCGGAGGAGGGCTTTGGACGGCATGCATGCGTAGTACGAACATTCACCGGCGACCAGGTGCTTCTCCACTATCGCGACCTTGAGGCCGCCATCGGCCAGTCGTCCGGCAGCCACCTCGCCAGCCGGTCCAGCGCCGACGACGACCACGTCAAATTCTTCTGAAACGCTCTGATCGCTCATGTCTTTACCGTACCCGTCGCGGCCGGTTTTGACCCGGACCGGCCGGAGGCGTACAATGGATTGGCAACGTTCAAGGGGACGACAGGCTTCGACGCAGTCGGACCGTGCGAAGAGTTGCAGGTCGAGGATGTCGATGGCCTCGTTAAAAATCGGCAAAAAACCAATACGTGCGGACCATGAGTTCGCCCTCGCTGCCTAGATAACTTCTAGGACAATGAGAGTCGGTCCACCCTCGGCCCGTGGGGTGGGTAGCTGGCTTCAGAAACGGGCTTACCTGCGAGGGATGTCCTGACCTCAAGGGGAAACTCAATCAGGACTGGTCTTCCGAGTCGTTTGTTGGCGTGATGCCCGGGAGACGAGACCAATACGCCAGCTAAGCCTGTAGACGCTTTTCGTCACGCGACCGCGGACGCGGGTTCAATTCCCGCCGTCTCCATAAACGGTTCCAACAAGGCCACCTGACCAAGGGGCCGTCCAGAAGAAACTCAACGAAAGGCCCGCCTCTGCGGGCCTTTCGTTGTGCTCATCTCAGGTCAGCAACCAGGCGTTGAAGGTCACCAGCGAGATCACGACGATGTTCACCGGGATTCCGGCCCGGACGTAGTCCGAGAATCTGTAGCCACCGGGGCCGTAAACCATGGTGTTGGTCTGGTATCCCATCGGGGTCAGGAAGGAGGACGACGCAACGATCGCCACCAGCATCGCGATGATCCTCGGGTCGAGGTCGGCGGCCACGGCAATTGCCATTGCGATCGGGAACATCACAACTACCGCCGCGTTGTTGGTGATCACCTCGGTCAGGAAGGTCGTGGCGAGGGCGAGGCCGAGGATTATGCCGAGGTCACCGAACCCGTCGAAGGTGTCCAGCAGGCCGGTGGCGATGGTTTCGGCCAGGCCGGTGGTCTGCATCGCTTCGCCAACTCCAAAGGCGGCAGCGATCAGCAGGATCACCCCGAAGTCAATCGCTTCACCGGCCTCGGAAAAGCTGATTGTCTTCGTGGCTATGAGTACGCCCGCGGCGATCAGGGCAGCCTGCAGGATCGACATGACTTCGAAGGCAGCAAGGCCAATCACCGCCAGGGCGAGAAGGCCGACGAAAGGTGCGCGGCGGGTCGCTGATGGGGGCGGCCCTCCGATCCTCGAGACGAGCAGGAAATCCCGGCCGCGTCGGGACCGGGCCCGGAAGTCCGGCCCTGCCAGCAACAGCAGTGTGTCGCCGGCTTCGAGCTGAACCTGGCCAAGTCCCCGATCGATTCTTACTCCGGCGCGGTGAAGTGCGACTACCGCAGCCTGATAGCGGCCGCGGAACTCGATTTCGGCCAGGGTCTGGCCAACCAGCCTCGAGTCGGATCCGATCACTGCCTCGAAGAAGGTGTGCTCGGGACTGTCGATCTCGAGCATGTGCTGGCTCTCCGCCGACCGCAGCCCGGACGTGCGCTGGAAGCTGACGATCGAGTCGGAATCACCGGCGAAAGAAAGGCGGTCGCCGCCGCTGAGCCGCCGGCTGGGGGAGACCGCCGGCAGAACTGTGCCCTCCCTCTGGATCTCCACCAGGAACACGCCCTTCAGGTTCCTCAATCCCGCTTCGGCGATTGTCGAGCCATCGAGTGGTCCGTTCTCGATCACTTCCATCTGCACCGCGAATTCGCGCATGTCTTCGGTGAACTCTTCGACGCCGGTACGTCTGACTGGAATCAGCTTCGGGACGAGGAAAACTACGACCAGCAGGCCGCCCAGGGCAGAGAGGGCGCTTACTTTGGTGATCTCGAACATGCCGATCGGTGCTTCGCCGGTCGCTTCGAGCAGGCCTGAGGCGACCAGGTTGGTCGAGGTTCCGATCACGGTGAGGGTGCCACCGAGGATGGCGGCGTAGGAGATTGGCAGCAGCAGCCTGGACGGTGAGACCCCACGTTGGTTGCACCAGGTAGTGACCTGGCCGATCAGCATCGCGACCAGAGGGGTGTTGTTGATGAAAGCCGATATGCCGGCGGTCGGCATGGTCAGCCGTGCGAGCGACGTCTGGCTGACTTTGTTCTTCTTGCCCAGCATGCGGTTGACCAGTGGCCCGAGCAACCCGGTTTTGTCGGCGGCATAGGCGAGCACGTAAAGAGCCGCGACGCTCAGGGGTGCCGGGTTCGCGAATCCGGAGAGTGCCTGTTCTTCGCTGATTACGCCGAGGACGAGGAGCGTGACCGTCGCGGTGAGCACGGTTGCAGCAGGCGGCATCAGGTCGAAGGCCAGGGAGGCAAGCATGGCGACGACGATCACTGCGGTTATCCAGGCTTCGGGGCTCAAAAGAATCCTCGGTGGTTTATGGAAGTCAGGGGGATGATGCCTTCATCCCTTGAATCTGGCGAAACCATACTGGTCTGAGACACATATATGACTTCTCAGCCTAACTTAGTCAAGAATGGTGGGGAAGAAAAGGGCCCGCCGTCTCGACGGACCCCTTTTCCTCCTTCGGCCGCGGCCTGAAGCTAAACGTTCGGCATCGCGTCGATGTAACCGGCGCCCCGGTCACGCAGGTCGGTGATCAATTCGATGTTGTTGCTCTTCTTCTCCCTGGCCG
>JBAUOE010000205.1:0-2424 GCA_049579585.1 Solirubrobacterales bacterium
GGCTTGCTATCCGCACGGTGTCGCTCGCCGGCACCGCCCAGACTTTCACCGCGGGGGAGCGCAGCGCATCAGTGATCATTTCGAGACCGGTGCCGGTCTCCTCGAAGGCGGCGACCTCCCGGACTGCTTTCGCGATTGCCGTGCTCGCCTGGGTTTCAGTAACGATTGAGGCCGGAAGGCCCGAACCCGTTTCGCCTTCCAGTAGCGCCATCGCAATTTCGTTGGCACCGTTCGCGATCTGTTCCGCTACCGGACGATCGAGGTCGAGTTCGGTGGTGAAGTTCTGCCAGAGCCGGGGGAGTTCACTGGTCTCCGCGATTAGCGCCGCCGCCGCTCTCGCCGAGGAAATCTCTCTGCGTCGTATGTCTCTTTCCAGGCGGTCGGTCTCTGCTCGTGGAGGGCCCACCGGGCTGCGCAGGAAAGCAAGGAAGGCAGAGCTGGAATCAGTTGGCCCTCCGGCCTCGATGAGGTTGAGCAGGGTTTCCCCGACCACGGTTGATCCGACCGGAGTTTCGGCTTCAAGCGTGACCGGGATGTCGAAACGTTCCAGCGTGTCGCGGATAATCCGTCCGGACTGGGCAGGCACCTCGGTTGCGATGGCGATCTGGCCGGCATCGACCCCGGAGTCGAGAAGCTTCGCGATTTCCGCGCCGATCGCTTCCGCTTCGTTGCGCTGTCCGGTGGATTTGAGGAAGGTGAGCACGTCGGATGCTTCGAGCGGTGCCAGGTCGCCTGAACCATTCCGCATGAAACGTCGTTCGATCTCAACGAGCTGCGGGTCGTGCGGAGAGAGCTCGTCATCGCGGCTGGTTGTTTTCTCCACGATCTGGTTCTCGGGACCAAGCTGCTTGAGGTCTGACACCAGGCGGTCGGTCAGGGCAAGGGCCGGATTTTCCTCTTCGTGGGTGACCGCCACGATCACTTCGGTACCGACCCTGAAGGCCAGGCGGCTGACCATTTCCAGCTGAAGGCGGGTCAGTTCGTCGAAACCGACGATCATGACGGGACGCTTGCCCCACAGGACGGCGACCCGGTCGAGCGCGCGCCGGGCCTCGGCCGGCGCGTCGGTCAGTCCTTCACGCTGAACGAGTATTTCGATGTAGCGGCCATAAACGGAAGTCAGGTTACGGAGGTAACCCAGGTCCGCACTTTCGATTCTTTCGGCGAGCGTCTCAACATCGACGAGCTCGGTTCGGAAGTCATCGACCAGCTGCAGGACTGAATCGACCAGTCCGGGCTGGTCGGGCAACCGGCCGGCGACCGATCGCCATTCGCTTTTGATCGCCTCGCGCATGAAATGGATGCGCTGGAGTTCCGTGGCGAGCCTGGGGCGGGATCCGTGATCGATCTCGAGGATCTCGCCGAACAGGTCCTTGAAGTGAACTATCTGCCCGCCGAGCAGGGCCCCGGTTTCAGCGGTGAGTCTTCTTTCCCATCCGAATATGTCATCGACTCCCGGCACCACAAGAACCGGACGCTCGGGAAGGAGTTCGAGGTATCGCTGTCGAACCTGTTCGGTTCGGCCTGAATTTGGCGGGCCTTTGATGATCGTCAGCGGCATCGAGTCAGAGTAGCGTCGCCATCGGCGGGCTGAATCTGACGCAAACGCTTTGGCGATCCGCAAAATGCGGCTTTAACGAGGCACTTTTTACGTCCTGTGGCGTCTCTATCTTCACGAGTGACCTTATCCCCACCTGAAGGACGGTCTTGCCCATGTCATTCTGCTTCGTCGATCCAGCTGATGCGATTCATGTCATTGCCGATTCCGTCGGTCGTGAAGCTCGTCGCCAGCTCCTTGGTGAAGCTCTGCGTGCATGGGTTGACGAGATCCCGGAAGAGGAACTCGAAGCGCAGTATGCGAGGGCCCTGGCTGAACTCGACCAGGATGACCTGTCGCTGCTTGCCGCCTGGCATGGTTCGATGGACCTTGGGCAGCCCGTGCCCAACCGGGACTTCCTGATGGGTGCTTTCGGTTCGCTCGGTGAGCATCGACGTGAGGCTTTGAAGCTGGCTGCTGGTTTCCGGGGAGAAGAAGTCCTCGAAGAGGGCCTGACCGAAGAACTCGCGCTTGAGACAGTCGTTGGCTGGCTTTCGCCAGAACGCTTGATGACCCTGATGTCCGAAGCCACCGAGCTCTACATCTGGGACCGCATCGGTTCGAACAACTGAGTCAGCGGCCCCGGGCCAAGCAAGAGACTACGAAAGGGCACCCGGCGGGCGCTCTTTTTCATGCGAAAAGCCGGTGCGCGACGGTCGCGCCCGGTCAAGACGAGGTCCGGGTCGATTTGTCCGTCCCTACTACGGCAAACTCGACCCGGAACGTGGAGGAGCGGCAGCATGGTAGGTCCGGGTCGATTTCACCGGGTATGTCACGGCAAACTCGACCCGGAACACTTCGAGCCGCTGGGATGGACTGGTCCGGGT
>JBAUOE010000206.1:0-4787 GCA_049579585.1 Solirubrobacterales bacterium
GTTCCGGTGAGCCTGAACATCTGGTCGGCTTCGGGATTCGCGGGTGTCACACCGAAGGCACAGGTGTTGCGTGCGGTGAAGGCAGTGCAACCCGAGAGGAAGCCGTTGCCGGGATTCCTGAAGACCGCCGGGCTACCGGACTGATTCGGGTTGTCAGCCCAGAACCACTGGCTGGTGTCGGGGCTGCCTGGCATGTTCACCTGCACACCGAGCCAGTAGGTTCCGGCCGGCAGGACTGGCTTGACCGAATAGGGAAGTTCGAGCCGAGGGTATGTTCCTGCCCTGATTGACAGCACATCGTCGTGCATGAGTGTGCCCGGCGTCCCGCTGCCGTCGGCGTAGATCTTCACGTTTGCTGTGCCGGCAACATTGGCGCCGTTCTTGAGTCCTCTGGCAAAGATTTCTTCCAGCCGCCAGGTCTTGTCCTGCGGAACAGTGAAGTCATCGGCGATTTCCGAGTCGAAACTGTCGTTGGCCGGTTCGAGGTTCTGCGAAGGCGTGGATTGAGCCGAAGCGCCAGTTGAATGTTCGAACAGGGTCAGGGCTTGCGCTGAAGGTGAACAGACGAGCGCCAGCAGAATCAGAATGCCGCCGGTGGCTATGGCCGCCAGCGCCGAATTGGCAGTGGATCCAGTCCTTTGACTCACGGTTACCGCTCCTTGGTGGACGGACTCCGGGTTCCGTCCGGTGGCTACCGCGAGGCTAACCGATCACCGGTCTGCTGGCAACAGACCGGAGGGCTGATGGGCACGGCTGGTTTCGAACCAGCGACCTCTCGCGTGTGAAGCGAGCGCTCTCCCGCTGAGCTACGCGCCCGGGAGAGGCATCATAGTTGGCTCAACTTTCGGAGGTTGCGCAGATAAGGGACGCCAGGTGTCCCTTATCTGCCCCACCTTCCCGGGGCACCAGAATGTGCCCGCGGGCGCGGTCTCGTTAGGATGCATGGCGGACCGTGCTAGGCGGGGAGTTAGCGGTGCCTTGTCACTTGCAATCCGCTTTAGCAAGGCCGAATTCCGTTCTGAGGGGCTGGCCACCAGGGTCAGTACACCGAGGGAGGTGTTGACGGTCAGGTCCCACGCGACGCAAGCCCGTGAATCAGGTCAGATCCGGAAGGAAGCAGCCTTAAGCGGAAACTACGGGTGCCGTGGGTCAGCCTTACCCGAGCCGAACTTGATGGATACGCCTGGTGACTTTCGTTTCGAAGGCGGTTGCACGGTCCATATATTTGTTCCATGGAACGCCAATGGAACGTTTACCTTGCCGGGGAAATTCACTCTGAGTGGAGGGCGGAAGTCGCCGCTGCCTGTGAAGGGCTGCCGGTCACTTTCACTTCTCCCGTGACCGACCACCCTGCCTCGGACGCGGCGGGTACCGGCACCCTCGGGGACGAGGACGAAAAGTTCTGGGCCGACCACAAAGGGGCCGGGGTCAACTCGATCCGGACCCAGACCCTGATCGGTGACGCTGATGTAGTCGTGGTTCGCTTCGGCGACAAATACCGGCAATGGAACGCAGCCTTCGATGCCGGTTTCGCTACCGCCCTGGGCAAACCGGTAATCACCCAGCACGACACCGAACTCGATCATGCCCTCAAGGAAGTCGACGCTGCCGCCCGGGCGACCGCCCGCACCCCGCAGCAGGTGGCTGCGGTGCTGCGTTACGTGATCACGGGCGAACTGGGCCCGTGATCGGCCCGCCTATTTGAAGATGTATTCCAACTGGAGGTGGTCCCAGATGTCGACGCAGCCCGAAACTTTCTCGGGCGTATAGGTGGTGACCGGGCCGGCGGTGCGGGTTCCCTTCCAGCAGCCATCCCAGCGAACGTCGACTTCGTAGGTGGTCGGTCGTTTGTTCCCGGTGATCAGGCAGGACCAGTTTCCGTTCGGCAGTTCCTTGCAGTCCTGATCTTCAAACTCGCCTTTAGCGACTGAGTGGCCGAGGACGTCCGGGTCAAGACCGAGGATCGGGGTGGGTCTCGCCGAGAAAAGCAGGCCCAGTCCGCAGATGATCACGAAGGCGGCCAGCAGCCCGATCGCCAGTTTCAGAAGGAGGCTCATTGACCGTCAGGCAGCGGTGCGGATTCGGCCCTGCCGCAACTGGCGTACAGCTTCCAGGAGCGGTTTTCGGCGACCTGCTTGAAGTCCGGTGGAGGGTCAGCCGTAGCTCGCCCGGGCTCGCCCGGATCAAGGATGAAGTTCTCGACGGTGAAATCCCGGGCCGGGGCCAGGAAGTAGCCGGAAACGGGCTGATCCTCTGCCGCGGCAATACTGACCACGTCCGAAGGCCGGATGTCCAGCCAGAAAGCCAGCCTCGGCACCGCACGATGGTTCGGAACAGAGATCGGCAGGCAACCCTCCACGTCCCGGAAAGCGCCGTCATCGACCAGGGCTTCGAGGTCACGTTCAACCAGGCTCTGGTTGCTGAGGTCCCGGTCGACCTTGCTGAGCAGGTCGTACTGGTTTGGCAGCCAGACCAGGTACAGCAGTACGACCAGGACCGCCGCTGCCTGCCAGGGCCGGCGCCACTTGCTTTCCTGCGGCAGGAGCCGCCAGCCGAGGACCGAAGCGGCCGCGAAGATCGACAGGATCGCTGCGGCGAGCATCGTGTAGCGCGGAATGATCGCCAGGCCGGAAGCACCCATCAGGGCGAAAGCAATCAGGGCGAGCACCGCGGCCACCGTGGCCAGCACAACCCGTTTCTTCAAGGCGGCAAGACTGAAGCCGAGACCGAGCAGGGCGCCGATCATGCCGGGCCACTGGAGCACTTCGCCGAGGCGCCTTGGGCCGTAGAGGACTACGTCGACCGGCCCGGTCTGGCGCTCCAGGGTGTCCACCGTTTCGCGGGTACCGGTGAAGGAATAGAGGGCATTGCCAGTCGTCACCAGGTCGAACAGGACCCAGATCACGGGACCGGCCGCAGCGAGGCAGGCCATCAGGATCAGGTTGCGGTCGATTCCATCACCGCGCAACTTCAGTCCGGGGATCCGGCGTCCTTCCCTGGGCGGGGTGAGGTCCAGGGCGAGGTAAAGGAAATAGAACCCGGCGAAGAGCCAGGCTTCGGGTCGGAGCAACCCGGCCAGGGCCAGCAGAACCAGCACCGGCCAGCCGGCCCGGGGCTTGCGGGTTTCGATCAGCAGCGCCGCCAGGCAAAGCACCATGTACGGGATGTCGATGTAAGCACGCAACCCGTTGCTGAGCACCGGCGCGCTAGTCATCACCAGGAATGCGGCGACCGCGCCGATCGGCCGATCGAACCAGGCCGAACCGAGTTTGTAGACCAGCCAGGCCAGGAGGCCGAGGCTGACATAGGCGAGGATCACCGCGACCGTGATCGCTCCATCTCCCAGCGGAGAGAGGATCGCGCCGAGCAGGTCATAGAGCGGGTGGGGGGTCGGCGCGAGCGGCGCCCCGTAATCCGGACTCATGCCTTCAGCGATCTCCCGGCCCCAGAGCAGGTAATAAATGGTGTCGTAGTTGGGGAAACCCGGGGGGAAAATCAGCAGCAGGATCGCCGAAATCCCCGCAATGAAAGCCAGGGGAACGGCCCAGGCACGAAGTTGGCTCGATTGCGGCATTCCGGGCATTGTTTCGTGAAACAGGGTCATCAGTCGGGACGGTTAGACTGGACACTCTCCTGATGAGCGAAGCAACCTCTTTATATCGGCGTCACCGGCCCGGATCTTTTGACCAGGTAGTTGGTCAACGGCATGTTGTGCGCACGCTTTCGAACGCGATAGAACGCGACCAGATCCATCACGCCTACCTGTTCGTGGGATCCCGTGGCACCGGCAAGACATCGATGGCGAAGATCCTGGCGGCATCACTCAACTGTCAGAACGGCGGTCCGACCCTGACCCCTTGCGGCACCTGTGAGTCGTGCCGTTCGATCGCGGCCGGAACATCGGTCGACGTGATCGAAATGGATGCGGCTTCGAACCGTTCGGTCGACGACATCCGCGGGCTGCGGGACCGGGTCGCTTTCGCACCGACCGCCGGCAGCTGGAAGGTCTACATCCTCGACGAAGCCCACATGCTGACCAAAGAGGCATGGAACGCTTTCCTCAAGACGCTGGAGGAACCGCCGCCGAACACCGTTTTCATTCTCGCCACGACCGAGGCCCACAAGGTAATGCCGACGATCAGCGATCGTTGTCAGCGGTTCGACTTTCAGCGACCGTCAATAGAGATGCTTTCCGAAGTGGTCAACCGGGTCGCGGTTTCTGAAGGGATCACTCTCGACCAGCCGGCCGTTTCGATGATCAGCCGGGCGGCTTCCGGAAGTTTCCGGGACGCCCTCGGCACGCTCGACCAGCTGGTTGCTTACAGCGGCAAAACGATCTCGCTCGACGATGTGCTCGAACTGCTCGGGGCAGCCGACGCGGACCTGCTTTTCGGCGTGGTCGACGCGATAGTTGCCTCCGATCCCAAAGCCGTGCTTTCTTCGGTCGAAACCATGGCCCAGAGCGGTCGCGACCCGGCCCGTTTCAGCCGTGACCTGCTCGGTCACCTCCGGGTGCTGCTGGTAACCCAGACCACCGGGGAGATCCCCGAAGCATTCGCGGTCACCGCCAGCGATGGCCCGCGCCTGACCGCCCAGGCCCACGCGATCGGCCCCGCCACGCTGATCCGCACGATCGATGAACTCGCTGCCGCCCTTGGCACCATTCGTGAGGGCGACGAAGCCCGTCTTGCGGTCGAAGTTGCCCTGTTGAAAGCGGCCCGCCCTGACCTTGATCCGAGCACCGAAGGCCTGATGCGCCGGATCGAGAAGCTGGAACGGTCCGGACC
>JBAUOE010000207.1:0-1763 GCA_049579585.1 Solirubrobacterales bacterium
CCCAGCACGGACAGCGAATCACCGACTGAGACACCAGCCGAGTCGGCCAGCCCCTGGCTGATGATTACCTGGCCGTCTTTGAGGTTGGTCAGGTCGTCGGTCGAGCCCTGGTCGAAATCGATGCTCATCACCTGGTTAATCGATTCCGGCTGGACCGAGGACATCGATTTGGATCCGGATCCTTTGACCTTGACCTGGCTGAAGCTGATCGCTGATGCATCTTCGACACCATCGACTTCGCCGGCAGCGGTAACGGCCGCGTTCGGAATCGGGTTGAAACCGCCGGGTCCCTGAAGAATCAGTTCGCCTTTGAGATCCTGATCGATCACTTTGGTGACTGAACTGTTCAGACCGGAGGCGAAGATGGTCACGAAACTGACCAGGGCGAGGCCGATCATCAAAGCGGCAGCGGTGACCGCGGTTCTGGAAGGGTTGCGCTGCGAGTTCTCGCGAGCCAGCTTGCCGGTCAGACCGCCGACTTTCTCGATCGGAGCACCGACCAGCGATGCGGCCGGACGCACGATCTGCGGGCTGAAGATCGAGATGGCGATCACCACCGCGAAAGCACCGGCACCCATCTGGAGGGCGGCGTTGCCACCTTCGGATCCACTTGCGAGGACCGAGACGATCAACGCGACGCCACCGATCGCCAGGATGATCGCAATGGTGCTGCGCAGGACCACCCGGTTCTTGCCGGCAACAACGATGTTCTCGGAGAGCGCCGCGATCGGCGGAACCCGGGTTGAACGGAAGGCCGGGATCAGGGACGCGACCAGGGTCACGCCGATGCCGATCACGAGCGAAACGATGATCGTGCGTGGCTCGACCACCAGGGCCTTGGAGGGCAGGGCCGCTCCGGCCGCGTCAAGCACCGCGCTGAGGCCTTTGGCCAGCCCGAAGCCGACGAGGATGCCGACGACGGAGGCCACCAGGCCGATCAGGACACCTTCGATCAGCACTGTTCTGAGGATCTGGAACCGTTTTGCCCCGAGGGTCCTCAGCATGCCGAATTCCCGGGTGCGCTGGGCGACCGTGATCGAGAAAACGTTGAAGATCACGAATGATCCGACCACCAGCGAGATCCCGGCGAAAGCGAGCAGGGCGATCGTCAGGAAGCTGAGCGATTCGCGGATGTCGTCCGAACTACGTTCGGCGTTTTCATCCCCGGTCTCAACCCGGAGGTTTTGCGGCAACACTTCGGTGATCCGGTCACGCAACTCTTCCGGCGAAACACCGGGCTCTGCCTGAACCGAGATCTGGTCGAATTCACCGATCTTTCCGGTGACCTCCTGGGCCTGCGGCAGCAGGACCTGGGCGATTGAGCTACCACCGAAAGAAGCGCCACCGAGCTGGGTAAGACCAACCACCTTGAAAGGTGTGGCTTCGCTGGTACCAACAAGCTGGATGGTGTCGCCGATCACGATGTCCTTCCGTTCGGCGGCGGCGTCGTCAAGCGAGACTTCGGTCGCCTTTTCCGGTTCGCGGCCATCGACTACTTCCAGCGACTCCAGTGCCGGGGGAAGTTTGGATGCGATGAACTGAGGTGCGAACCCGCCGCCGGTCGATTCACCTTCGGAGTCAAGGATCGCGCCCTGGGTGAAGAGTGAGCCGGCGGCGATCTTGACGCCGTCCACGCCTTTGACTGCCTTCAGGTAACTGTCGCTGAAGGCAGGCACACTGCCGTCCTGTTGCTCAACTTCGGTTTTGCTGGTGATCGCGACATCGACGCCTTCGTTTGCTTTGGTGAAGATGTCGTTGAAAGC
>JBAUOE010000208.1:0-20095 GCA_049579585.1 Solirubrobacterales bacterium
AGACCCATGCGCTCTACGTTCGGCCGTTGACGGCGAATGTCCTCGCTACCCATGAAGACGATGCATTCGACGTCAAGCAGGGCACATGCGGTGGCCGTGGCAACACCGTGCTGGCCAGCCCCGGTCTCGGCGATTATCCGTTTCTTGCCCATCCGTTTGGCCAGCAGAACCTGTCCAAGCGCGTTGTTGATCTTGTGGGCCCCGGTATGGGCCAGGTCCTCACGCTTCAGGTAAATCTTGCGGCCTACCCGCTCGCTCAGGCGGCTGGCGAAGTAGAGCGGGGTTGGCCTCCCGATGTAGTCCCGCTGGAGGTTGGCCAGGTTGGTCATGAATTCCTGGTCGACCCGGGCTTCTGCCCAGGCGGCATCAAGTTCGTCGAGCGCCGGGATCAGGGTTTCCGGCACGTAGCGGCCGCCGTAAGGACCGAATCGTCCGGGAAACTCCCGCATGGACTGGCTCACCCGCTGGTTCTGCGTGTCCATCTCAGGCCACCGGCGTGTAACGGGCAGCTTCGAAGAACTGCGCCATCTTGAAGTGGTCTTTGAAACCGGGCTTCGATTCAACTCCGCTGGCCACGTCCACCGCGTCGGGACGAGTGGTCCTGATCGCTTCGGTCACGTTGTCGGCGGTCAGACCACCAGCCAGGATGAAGGGAACATCGGAATGGTGGCCCGCGAGCAGATCCCAGTCGAAGGTCTTTCCTGATCCACCAAACTTGCCGGTTCCGCCGGTGTCGAAAAGGTGGAAATCGGTGCGGTAGGCCGCCGAGGCAGGAATGTCACCCGCATCGGCCACATGAACCGCCTTGATTACTTTGACCCCGGTCCGGCGGGCAACTTCGTTGCAGAAAGACATGCCTTCGTTTCCGCTCAGCTGCACCATGCTCAGGTTCGCATTCTCAACTGCCTGGACCACACGGTCGAGGGTCGGGTTCGTGAACACACCGACGATTTCGGCGTCGCGCCGGAAGGCCGCGCCGATCTCAGCCGCATCCGTGAACTTGACCCGGCGGGGGCTGTCTTTGGTGTGGATCAGGCCGATCGCCCAGGCGCCGAGGCCTACGGCTTCTTCGGCGTCTTCAAGATTGGTTATTCCGCAGACCTTTACCTTCATGCATCAAGCGTAGGGGAACGGCAAAACGGGAGACTCCGTGGCAATGAAAAAGGGGCCCGGCCGGGCCCCTTTTTCGTTCTTGCTGACGCCTGTCCGGCGTCCGGGTTCTTCTACTGTCCAAAGCCCGGCGGCAACTGCTGCTGTTCCTGCGGCAACTCCTGCTGGTCTTGCTGATCCTGCTGGGAGCCTGAGGAACTGGAATCTTCGGGACGGGAGCCGAGTGTGACCGTCACATCCTTGGATTCACCGTCGCGGTCGATGGTCAGGTCGAGCTTGTCACCGACCTTCGAATCATTCACCAGTCCGATGACATCTTCCATCGAAGTCACCTCTTCACCGTTCACGCTGGTGATGATGTCGCCACCGGTGATTACCTGCGTGCCCTGAACGGTGACAGCTTCGTTGCCACCTTTCAGGCCGGCCTTTTCGGCACCGCTGCCATCCGTGACTTCCTGGATCAGGATGCCGCTGTCGAGATCGAGGTTCAAAGCCTCGGAAATCTGCGAGCTGAGAGGAGCGCCGCTGATTCCCAGGAATGCATACTCGACCGTTCCGTCTTCCTTGAGCTGGTCAACGACGCTGGTGACGGTGTTCGCCGGGATCGCGAAACCGATGCCGACGCTGCCATTGCCGCTGCCACCGGTTGCGATCTGGGAGTTGACACCGATCACTTCGCCGTCAGCGTTGATCAAAGGGCCGCCCGAGTTACCGGGGTTGATCGAAGCATCGGTCTGGATCACATTGGAGATGGAAAACCCGTTGGTGCTCTGGATCTCCCGCTGGAGAGCGGAAACGATCCCTGTAGTTACTGTGCGGTCAAGCCCGAAAGGATTACCGATGGCAACCACCGGGTCACCGACCTTCATGTCATCGGAGTCGCCGATCGAGAGCGGGTGCATCGCATCTTCGGGCGCGTCAACTTTCAGCAGTGCGAGATCGCTCGATTCGTCCGAGCCGAGGACTTCGGCGTCATAGCTGGCATCGGAGTCGCCGAGGGTCACGGTGATGTTGTCGGAACCACTCACCACATGATTGTTCGTGACCATGTGCCCTTCCGTGTCGATCAGGAAGCCGGAACCGGTTGCGGTCCCTTCCTGCGACTGGCCGTAAGGATCGAACTCGGAGCTTTCTCCGGAGACACCGGAGGCGGTGATGAACCCGACCCCGGCACCGTCACGTTCATAGATCTGGTTGACCAGGCCCTGATCGCTTTCACCGCTGTCGCTGGATATTGGAGTAGCCGCCGCGATCGTGTTCGTGGTCGTCTCGGTCTTGCCAACCAACCCGGTAGAAACGGCACCGAATCCGAGAACGGCGACGATGAGGCCACCAAGAAAGGCGGCCGTGATCAAAGTTTTTAAGGAACTGCTGCGACTATTCATTGCCGCATCATGCCTCGCTGCCATTCGCCCTGTCTAAGCCGGTTCTTAGACTTTTCTAAAGGTGTTCGGTCAGGGCAGAAAATGCTCGGTGGTGTTTTCACCACTGCCCGCGAGTTCACGGACCTTGTTTTCCGGATCTTCGGATCGCATCAGGCTTTCACCGATCAGGGCGGCATCCACGCCAACCCTTTCGAGTTCGACCAGTTCCTCGCGGTGCGAGATTCCGCTTTCGGAAACAACCGTCTTGCCGGCCGGCACGTCGGTGATCAGGTCGTAAGTGGTCTGGACATCGACCACACCGGTGTCCAGGTTGCGATTGTTGATTCCGATCACTTCTGCTTCCGCTTCGAGCGCGCGGTCCAGTTCAGCTTCGTCGTGGACTTCGACCAGGCAATCGAGGTCGAGCTCCCAGGCCTCGGCCTGAAATGCCTTGAGGCGCCTGTCGTCAAGGACGGCGACGATCAGCAGAACCGCATCGGCACCACCAACGGCGGCTTCGAGCAGCTGGTAGCGGTCGACCACGAAGTCCTTGCGGATGATCGGCAGGCCGCAGGCGGCCCGCGCCGAAGCGAGATCAGCGAGCTCACCGCCAAAATGGGTTTCGTCGGTGAGGACCGACAGGGCTGCCGCGCCTCCGGCTTCGTAGGCCTTGACCTGGGTGGCGAGATCGGTGCCCGACGCGATGTCCCCGGCGCTCGGTGAGCGTCGTTTGTACTCGCAGATCAACGACATGCCAGGTCGGGTCAGAGCCTCGCGAAAAGGCCGGTCCTTGTCCCGCTCACCAAGTCGTGACTCAAGGTCCGCCAGCGATACTTCGCGACGACGCTGGTCGACGCCTTTGCTCGCAGCAGAAATCAGTTGCTCAAGAATGCCCACTAGATGAGTGAACCTTACCGGTCGGCGGTGAAGCTGACGAGGCGTGAAAGAACACCTGCGGCGGCACCCGTGTCGATCGCTTCGCGGGCGGCATCCACCCCGGCCCCGAAATCATCGGCTTTGCCGCCAACGTAGATCGCTGCGGCAGCGTTCAGCAGCACCAGATCACGGCGTGGTGAACGTTCCCCTTCGAGCACCGCCCGGGTCGCCGTGGCGTTCTCTTCCGGGGTTCCACCGGCAACCGTGGACAGGTCCGCGAGTTCGATTTCGTAGTCGCGGGGATCAACCAGGATTTCTCTGGTGCCACCTTCCGACACCTCGATCATCCTGGAAGGACCAGAAATCGAGATCTCGTCGAGGCCGTCATCCCCGGCGACGACCAGCGCCGATTCACACCCGAGCCCGACCAGGGCTTCGGCGATCGTCTCCTGATAGCGGCGGTCGGCCACGCCAATCACCTGGCGTGAAGCCCCGGCCGGGTTTGTCAGTGGTCCGAGGAAGTTGAAGATGGTGCGAACCGCAAGTTCTTTGCGGACCGGAACCACATGGGCCATCGCCTGATGGTGTTTCGGCGCGAACATGAACCCGAAACCGACTTCGTCAACGGAACGGCCAACCAGGGCCGGTTCGATTTCGATGTCGACCCCGAGCGCTTCGAGCAGGTCGGCCGAACCGCTGAGACTCGTATTCGACCGGTTGCCGTGTTTGGCAACAGCGCAGCCGGCGCCGGCGGCCACGATCGCGGCGGTCGTCGAAACGTTGAAGGTCGAAGGCCCGCCACCGGTTCCGGCTGTGTCAACCAGGTCGTCCCGGGTCGCGTTGACCGGGGTCGCGAGCGAACGCATGGTCCTGGCCAGGCCAACCAGTTCCGGCACCGTTTCGCCTTTCGTTCGCAGGGCGATCAGGAATGCGGCGGTCTGGATTTCGCTGGACCGGCCTTCCATCACTTCCGAAAGAACGGCGGAAGCATGGTCGGCAGTCAGATGGTTGCCGGAGGCGACCGCATCGATCGCCCGGGTCACGATTTCATTCGGCAAGGGTTTCTCCTAGAAAGGTGGCGATCATCGACATTCCGTTGGGGGTCAGCACTGATTCAGGGTGGAACTGGACGCCTTCGGCGGGCAGCTCACGATGTCTCACCCCCATGACTATCTCACCAAAGGTCGAGCTGATTTCAAGCTCGTCGGGGATTTCCGGCCCGGCGATCAGTGAGTGGTATCGACCGACGACGAGCGGGTTCGGCAGGCCGGCATAGATCGTTTTTCCGTCGTGTTCGATTTCGGCATGCTTGCCGTGAACCGGCTCTCCCTGAACCACGGTGCCTCCGAAAGCCTGAACCATTGCCTGATGTCCCAGACAAACTCCGAGTACCGGGATTCCGGCCCGGGCAAATTCAGGAATGGCTTCCAGCGAAACCCCGGCTTCGTTCGGTGTGCAGGGACCAGGCGAAACGACCACCCGGTCATATCCGCCATCGAGCAGTTCGGCGACCGGCTTGATGTCATTGCGGATCACTTCCACTTCGGCGCCGAGCTCACCCAGAAACTGCACCAGGTTGTAGGTGAAGGAATCGTAGTTGTCGATTACGAGGACGCGCATTTCAGGCCCAGTCCGGGTTTTCACAGGCAACTTCGACTGCACGAACCATCGCTTTGGCTTTGTTCACGGACTCGACGTATTCGTATTCGGGTTTGGCATCGGCCACGGTGCCGCCACCAGCCTGGATATGAACCTGGCCGTCCTTGATCACAGCGGTGCGGATGTGGATCGCCGTATCGAGATCCCCGCCCCACGACAGATAACCGATCGCGCCGCCGTAGGAACAACGCTTGACCTTTTCCATCTCGTCGATGATCTGCATCGCCCGGACTTTCGGCGCCCCGGAAAGGGTGCCGGCCGGCAGGGCCGAACGAAGCACGTCGAGTGCACCGACTCCAGGCTTCAACTGTCCGGTCACCCGGCTGACGATGTGCATTACGTGGGAGTAGGTCTCGACGACCATCAGTTCTTCAACCTTCACGGTGCCGTACACCGCTTCCCGGCCGATGTCGTTGCGGGCCAGGTCGACCAGCATCACGTGTTCGGCCCGCTCCTTGGGGTCGGAGATAAGTTCTTCAGCCAGACGGCGGTCTTCTTCTTCGCTGCCTCCGCGCGGTGAGGTGCCGGCGATCGGCCTGATTTCAACCACATCGCCATTGACCTTGAGCAGAGGTTCCGGTGACGCTCCAGCGATCTGGAAATCACCGAATTCGAGGAAATACATGTAGGGCGACGGGTTGACCGAACGCAGGCCGCGATAAATCGAGAAGGCTTCAGCTTTCGCTTCGGCAGTGAACCTCTGGGACGGCACCACCTGGAAGGCATCTCCCGCATAGATGTATTCGACGATTCGGGCGACCGTCTCTTCGAACTCTTCGCGACTGACGTTCGACTCGAACTCCGGGGAATCAACCGCCTCGGTGCCAGCAACTGTGGGCACCGGACCGCGGAGCATTTCCCGCACCGATTCGATCTTTTCGGCAGCGCATTCCCAGGCGGCATCAATCCCGCCGTCGTCGGCAAAAGCGCAGGCCATGATCGTGGTCTCGTTATGAAGGTGATCAAAAATGACCATGACGTCGGTGATCATCAGGGCCAGGTCGGGCAAGCCAAGCGGATCCGGGTTGGGCGGGCCAAGCGGTTCGACGGTCCTCACCAGGTCGTAACCGAATAGCCCAACCGCGCCACCGGCGAAAGGAGGCATCCCGGGCAGCTCGGCCACGCGGTAACGCTCCAGGTGCGTTGCGACCGCCTTGTAGGGGTCAGGTGCATCGACTTTCGAAAGGGTCTCTCCGTCGCCGTTGGTCGCATCACCGGGGAATTCGGAAAGCACACCATCGCTCCAGCGCAGTACGGATCGCGGCTGGGTTCCAAGAAAGGAATAACGCCCGACCTGGCCGCGTTCAGCTGATTCGAGCAGGAAGCACGGTCCGGCATCGCGCAGTTTCATCAACGCCGAAACCGGGGTTTCGCAATCGTCGGTGAAGGTCAGTTTCACCGGGACCACGTTTGATTCGCCGATCAGGCCGCGGGCATCTTCGATGCTCGGACTGAGTCGGGACCGCAGGTCAGGCGCGGCGGCCATTCAGGACCTCCATCACCTGATCGAGCCCGACGTCCCTTGATTTCAGCAGGACTGTCAGGTGGTAGATCACGTCGGCGGCTTCGTTCGCCACCCGGTCGTCAGTTTCTTCACGGACCGCGCGGGTCACCTCTTCAGCTTCTTCAAGGACTTTTTCGGCGGCGAGATCAGGATTTTCGAGCAGTTCAACCGTGTAGCTGCCTTCGGGACGTTCGCTGGCCCGGACGGCAAGGGTTCGCTCCAGTTCGGCCAGAGCTTCGCTGTGTACCGGGTCCGGTGTGTCGCCGGTCAGCAGACCGCGGTAGAAGCAGGTGCGTTCCCCGGTGTGGCAGGCAGGACCGGCAGGCTCAACCATCGCGAGCAGGGCATCGCCATCACAATCGACCCGCAACTGACGGACTTTCTGGACGTTGCCGGACGTCTCGCCTTTCTTCCAGATCTCCTGACGGGAACGGCTGAAGTAATGGACCAGGCCGGTCTGCCCGGTCAGCTTCAGGGATTCCTCGTTCATGTAGGCCAGGGTCAGAACCTCGCCCGAATCAGCGTCCTGGGCAATGCAGGGCACCAGCCCATCCTGATCGAACTTGACGTCGACCGGCAACGGATCAGCCATCGGTCGTACCGGAGTCGACATCCAGGCCAGTGTCGGTGGTCGAAAGCGGTACGTACCATTTGCCATCTTCCTTGACCAGCTGGACCGGGGCCCCGGTCGTCTCACCAGAGAGGTTCACTGTCGCCCGGTTACCGTCAATCGAAATGTCTTCGACCTTCAGGTCGGTCGGGGCCTCGCCGGACTGTTTGAGGATCTGGCCGGTCTCTTTCACACATTTGGCGTAGGTATCGAAAGTCGATTTGACCCCGCTTGGCTGCATCAGAGCACAGAACCCCTGTGCGTCCTGGTCTTTGCTTACCCGGTTGATCTCTGCAACCAGTGAAGTGATTGCCGCGTCGTCTTCGGAAGTATCCGTGGACGAACTGTCGCCGCCGCAGCCCGCAAACACGGCACCGACAGCGAGAACCGAAACGATTGTAAGCCTGATTTTCATTGATCAATCCTATGGCGTGGACCGGCCGGGGGAACCCGCGGTACCAGCAGCCCCCCTGACGACCAGACCCAGAACCGTGCCCTGGATCAAGGCGAGCACCACGAATGCGGCTGAGGCGTTGACCCAGAAAGCATCGGGATAGATGCGACGCAAGGTGAATTCGTCAGCGAAGTTCCAGGTTCCGGCCGCGAAGAAGATGTTGTGGAACCCGTCGAAGAAGAAGTCATATGCGACCAGCATCAGCAATCCCACTGCTGCCAGCGCCACCCCTCCCACGATCAAGCCCCGGCCGGCTGCTCTGAGCGCCATGTACTGCCGCCCCTGCTTCGCCAAAGACATCGCTGCCGCGCACAGCGCCACGAGTGAAACCAGCCAGATACCGAGCCCCCAGCGAATCAGCGACCTCACGTCGTTCATGTGATCGATCTCGAAATCGGTGTACGCAGATCCGCCTTCAGGAAGTCGTGCATCCCGCAGGTATTGCTCGCCCGCACCAACAGGCCAGATTGATTTGACCCCGGCCACCGCGAGATCAACCCTGTCCTGCCCGGCGAGCCCCAGCGGATCATCCGGAAACCCGGGCAGGCTGTACTGGAACGCAGGCATGGTCGGGAACAGCAGGAGGACCATTGCGTTGCCGAGGATCACCAGCGGAACGGCAATCGTGACCACTATCGCGGCCACGCCGCCAGGCTTAGAAAACATCAGACGGTCCCGTTGATGTTCTGCCTGGCCCGCCGATCCTGAACGTCCCGACTATTCGATTCCGAGCCGGTCCAGCATGTCAACGTCCCGACGCCACTTCTTCCGGACCTTGACCTGAAGGTCAAGATGGACCCGACAATCGAGTTCAGCCTCGATATCGCGGCGGGCACCCTTGCCGATCTCACCGATCTTGAAGCCCTGTTTGCCAATCAGGATCCCTTTCTGGGATTCCGATTCGACCCAGATTTCGGCTTCCACCGTGACCAGGCCGTCTTCGCGCTCGCTGATTTTCCGGACTTTCACTTCGACCGAATGCGGGACTTCGTCCCTTGTCCGGATCAGGATCTCGCCACGAATCAATTCGGCCAGCAACTGTTCTTCCGGCTGGTCGGAATGGTCCCCGGGCGGATACATGTATGGCCCTTCGGGCATCAGGCTGCCCAGGTGATCGGTCAGTTCCGCAACGCCGTCCCCTTTCAGCGCACTGATCGGAAAAACTTCATCGACGCCTTTGAGCTCAGCGGCTGCGGCCAGAACCGGAATGATGTTTCTTCCAAGCCGGTCGGCCTTGTTGACTGCGCAGACAACCCGGGTGTTGCCCTTGATCGCCAGCAAGGACTCCGCGATGAACCGGTCGCCGGCACCGACCCCTTCTTCTCCGTTAATCACGAGAAGGACGACGTCAGCGTCGTTCAGTTCCCGCTCGACGCTCTTCTGCATACGCTCGGTGAGTTCGTCCCGCGGACGCTGCACGCCGGGCAGATCGACCATGACTACCTGTTTGCCGGAATCAAGATCGGTGGCAATGCCTCGGACGGCACGTCTGGTTGTCTGCGGCCGGACCGTGGCGATCGCCACTTTGCTGCCCACGATCGCGTTGACCAGGGTTGATTTGCCGACATTGGGGCGACCGGCAAGGCCAACGAATCCGGATCTTGTTTTTTCAGGCTCGTTCATTTTCAAGTCCCATCATGACGCTGTCCTGAACTTCGAACATCTCGCCCGAATCATTTTCGTGGTCGTAACCGCAAAGGTGAAGCACCCCGTGGACAACGGCCTCGGTCAAGTCGGTGCAGAATTCCGGGCAGACAATCACGTCACCAAGTTCCCTCGGACCGGCGCTGGGCCCATCTTCATCCACTGGGAACGACAGGACGTCCGTGGGTTTGTCCATGTCTCTGAACTGAAGGTTCAGCTCATGGATCCTGTCTTCATCGACGATTTCGACTGCCAGATGACCCTCTTCCACCCCGACCGATTCGAGCGTCAGCGATACGGCCGGCCCAAACTCGGCCGGCACGTCCGACAGGTCAATACTCACTTGTTGTTCTCGCGTTCGTCGTGTTCGCCGTATGCGGCGACGATCCGCTGGACGAGGCGATGACGAACCACGTCGGAGCCGCCGAACTTGACGAAACTGACATCGTCGATGTCTTCAAGGATGTCGCGAACGACCACCAGTCCGGATTTGTTGTCCCGTGGCAGGTCGATCTGGGTGACGTCGCCCGTAACCACCATCTTCGAATTGAAGCCGAGCCGGGTGAGGAACATTTTCATCTGCTCCGGGGTGGTGTTCTGGGCTTCGTCGAGGATCACGAAAGCATCGTTCAGGGTGCGACCGCGCATGAATGCGAGCGGCGCGACTTCGATGACGCCGCGGTCGAAATATCCGTTCACCCGGTCCGGATCGAGCATGTCGTAAAGCGCGTCGAACAGCGGTCTCAGATACGGATCAACTTTTGCCTGTAGATCCCCGGGCAGAAAGCCGAGGCTTTCGCCAGCCTCGACTGCGGGGCGGGTGAGGATGATCCGCTGCACTTCACCCTCGATCAGTGAAGCCGCAGCCATCGCCACCGCCAGGAATGTCTTGCCGGTGCCGGCCGGACCGATGCCGAAAGTGACTGTGTTCTCGCGGATCGAATCCACGTAGATCTTCTGGTTGACCGTCTTTGGCACCACCCGGGTGTTGCGGTTGTGCCAGACAACGTCGTTGAGCATCTCGGCCGGGCGCCGGGATGACTGGATCGCGTTCTTTACGGAATCGAGGGTTTCGGGCTGGACCTCGTTGCCATCTTCGATCAGGTCGATCATCTCTTCGACCAGTCGGGCAGCTTCGTCCATTTCCTCGTTTTCGCCTTCGAGCGTCAACTGGTTGCCACGCAGGTGAACCTTGCTGGAGGTTCGCTCGCGCAGTGCTTTGAGGATCGAGTCCCCGGATCCGGCGAGTTCTGCCGCTACGTTGTTTTCCAGGCTCAGGGTTCTACGAGGCAAGGTGTTCCCGCACTGCAGTGCTCACTCGCTTGCCGTCGGCCCGTCCCGCGACCTTGTCCTTGAGGGCGCCCATTACCTGCCCCATCTGTTTCTGCTCCGTGGCCCCGGTCGCCTTGACCGCTTCCGAGACCAGAGCGTCCAGTTCTTCGTCGCTGAGCTGAGCTGGCAGATACGCGGTGATCAGTTCGGCCTCGAAACGCTCCGCTTCGGCCTGCTCCGAACGGCCTGCGCCAGCGAAAGCTTCTGCTGCTTCGATTCGCTTCTTGCGTTCCCGCTGCAGGGCGGCGACTTCATCGTCATTGCCGAGCTTCGCATCCTGCTGGAGGACATCCTGGATCATGCGCAGGGCCGATGAGCGCTTACGATCCCCGGCTTTCAGGGCGGCGCGGGCGTCATCTCGAATCTGGTCTGCGGCTGACATGTACCTAGCGTACCTGTCGCGGCAAATCAGGGAAACGACTCAGGCGGATCCGCGTTGCTGGTTCTGGGTCCGAAAGCCGAAAAAGCGACGATCCCGGCAGCGACAAGAACCGTTCCGTAAAAGGCCATGAAGATGTAGGTGTGGTTGATCATCGCCAGTCCGAACAGGGTCACCCCGATTCCCCCCACGAACGCGAAGAAGTATCTGGGGGAACGCACTTTCAGCAGGATCAGGACGGCCGCGACGATCGCAGCCGCGATCCACAGAACCTTGCCCACGGGGGCAATGTTTCCGACCATGAAAAGGATGCCGACCGCCATCCACGAGAAGTAACGAATCACCAGGCAACCCTACTCGGGAGACAGGCCCGGCCGGGCTCAGATGGTGGCTGCTTCGACTCGCCTCGACAGGGGCAGCTGCAGAAAGCGGGCGCCATCCTCAGCGAAAGCGGCGACGTCGCCCGTAACCAGGAATTGGTAGTCGCCCTCTTTGCCATTCACATTCAGTGACCCGGTGGCGGCAAGTTCACGTTGAATCGCTCCGGCGATCGCGTGGCCGGCAGTGACCAGGCGCACGTCCCGCCCGAGGATGCGCTGTATTGCCGGGGCGATCAGCGGATAGTGGGTGCAGCCGAGGATCAGCGTGTCGACGCCGGCTTGCTTCAAGGGGCCGCAATAGCCGCGCACGGTGTCGATCAGGTCTTCATCGAAACTGAGGTCATTCTGAATCATCGGCGCGAGGTCGGGTGCCGCAACTTCGGTCACCCCGAGTGGCCTGCCCTGGTTTTCGAGTGCGTTGCGATAGGCACCGCTCGAAACCGTTGCCGGTGTTGCCAGAACGCCGACCTTGCCGTTCTCGGTGATAGCCGCCGCGATCTCCGCCTCCGGACCGATCACCGTTACTACCGGGATCCCGGCTTTTTCCCCCAGGTCCCGGATCAGCGGTGCCGCTGCCGCGGTTGCGGAGTTGCAGGCGATGACCAGCAGCTTGATCTCGCGGTCGATCAGAAATTTCGTAACGGCTACCGACCGCTCACGGAGTTCTTCGGGGCTCTTCGTTCCGTAGGGGAAATGGCCGCTGTCACCGAAGTAAAGGTAGTCCTCTGCGGGCAGCGAAACCAGCAGTTCGTGCAACACGGTGAGGCCACCCACCCCGGAATCGAAAACCCCGATCATCAACCGGCCTCGAACAGCAGCCCGCCCCAGCCTTCGATCACGATGAACCGTTTCGAAACGAGGCCCAGTCCGGCAAATGCGGTTTCCACCCGTTCACGCTCGCGATCGAGCAGCCCCGAGCAGACGAGGGTCTGCGGACGATTTTCGGGGGTCATCCCGGCCGCGACCATTTCGAGGAGCGGAGCGGTCAGGTTGCCGACAACGGTCGGGGCAAGTTCGGGAAGTCCGGTTTTGAGGTCCCAGCGAAGCAGATCAAGGTCAACCGAGTTCACTTCAGCATTCTCGATCGCCGCTTCGATAGCTGCTTCTTCATGGTCGTAGCCGGAGATCGGCCCCCAGCCCAGTTTGGCAGCGGCGATTGCGAGCACTGCCGACCCGGTTCCGAGGTCGGTCAGCGGTCCGCCGGACAGTCCCCGGTCATGGAGGTCGAGCAGCAACTCCAGGCTGAGCCTGGTTGTCGGGTGGGCCCCGGTGCCGAAAGCCTGACCCGGGTCGATCACGACTTCAAACTTGCCCGGACCGATGTTTTCCCAGGGTGGACGCAGCCAGAAGGAGGTTTCTTTGCCGACTATCTCCAGCGGTTTGTGGAAAGCCCGCCAGCGCTCGGCCCAGTCGTCGGCGACTTCGGTGGCGATCACTTCAACCAGCCCGTCGCCGCTGGCAGCTTCAACTTCACCGATGTCAGGCAGTTCACCTTCGGCGCCGTAAATGGCGTATTCGACGAAATTTTCACCGGCTGTCTCTTCCACCCCGCCGGGCGCAAGCACGGTCAGTTCAGCCAGCACCATTTCGGCCTGCTCGGGCAAGCATCGGACCGCAAGTCGAATCACGGCAGCACCCCTCAGGCCCGGGTCCGGCGGAACCGGCCGAACAGACCGGATTCTTTCGGGTGCCGGTTTTCTTCAGTGAGCGTCCCGTCAAGTTCATTCACCAGTTTCATCTGGCTCTCCGAGAGGTTTGCCGGGATCACCACGTTGAAGACGAAACGATGGTTGCCTCGACGGCGGGACGTTCCGAGCTGAGGCAGACCCTTGCCTTTGAGCATTGTTTCGGCCCCTGGCTGGGTGCCGGACGGAATTTCGATTTCTTCCGTTCCGTCGAGAGTTTCCACTTCCCGATGCTCACCGCTGATCGCCTTGGTGGCATCAACTTCGATCACCGTGATCAGGTCTTTGCCATCCCGGATCATGTCGGCCCGTTCGGCAACTGCAACTTCGACGTAAAGGTCACCGTTCGGTGCACCGGGTTCGCCGGCATGACCGCCGCCGGAGATGCGAATCCTCTGACCGGACTCGATGCCTGACGGCACATCGACTTTGAGGCTTTTGCTGCTGTGCTTGCGGCCGAGTCCGGAGCATTCACCACAAGGCGTTTCGGCCACGCGTCCGTCGCCGTTGCAGACGTCGCAGGGCACCGCTCTGACCATCTGCCCGAAAGCGGTGTTGGCGACACTGCGAAGCTCGCCCGCACCCTCACATTTTTCGCAGGTGCTGATCGGTGTTCCAGGCTCAGCCCCGTTGCCGTGGCAGTGCTCGCATGAGGCCACGACATCGAACTCGATTTCTTTCTCGACCCCGTTGAGGACATCCTCAAGTTCGATCTCAACCGCAACCCCGACGTCAGCTCCGGGGGCCGGACCTCGACTGCGACCAAACCCGCCGCCGCCTCCCCCACCGCCGAAAAAGGCGCTGAAAAGATCATCGATTGAACCGAAACCCTGGGCCTGCGACGAGAACCCGCCGTTCTTCAGGCCATCCTGTCCGTACTGGTCATAGGTCTGGCGCTGCGTCTCGTCGGAGAGGACTTCGTAGGCCTCGGCCGCCTCCTTGAACTTCTCTTCAGCGTCCGGGTCATGCCCGTTGACGTCCGGGTGAAGTTCCCTCGCGATTTTGCGAAAAGACTTCTTTATTTCCTGGTCAGTGGAACTGCGGGAAACCCCGAGAACCTCATAATAATCTCGACTGCTCATGCGTATACGTTCTCGAAATACGACGAGAGTTCGCGTGCCGCCTCATTGACCGAGGTCATTGCCGTCTGGTAATCCATGCGGGTCGGGCCGACAACACCCACGGAACCGAGGTTCCGGTGGCCGAGTCCGTAGTTGGCGCCAACCACACTGACCGAACGCATCTCCGGCTGTGGGTTTTCCGCACCGATCCAGAGGAAAACGGACCTTTCGTCGATTGCCGAACGCATCATCCGAAGGACCGAAGCCCGCTGCTCGAGTGCGTTCATGAGCTGGTCGATCTGGGGAAGGTCCCGGGCCCGGCGTTCGTCGAGAAGCCGACCTGCACCTTCGACGTAAAGCGTGGCAACAGGGTTCTGCTCGAGGTCAACCAGCGCCGGGGAAATTCTCTCGAGGAAAACCGCCTCGGTGTGATCAAGGCCAGGCTCGGCCAGTTTCGAAGCGATACGACGGGCACCCAGATCGATGCCTTCCAGCGACTCGTTGAGATAACTCGATGCCCATTCGACCAGGCCGGGATCGACCGGATGATCAAAAGTGAAGGCACGTTTGGTGACGTCACCGGTGGACGTAATCGCGATCACCATCACCACGTTTGGCTGCAGGAGAAGGGCTTCTACCCGGTGGATCGTGGCCGTGCCGATCGGCGGTGCCACAACCAGCGCCAGCAGGTCGGTCATGGTCGAAAGCGCGGTGGTCGCTTCCCTCATCGCTTCGTCCACTTCCCTCCGGAAGCGGGTCGCGTCCGGTTCGACCGTGGTCGGGGTACGGTCGATCGGGCGCAGCATTATCGATTCGACGTAACGGCGGTAGCCGAAATCGGTTGGTACCCGCCCGGCGGAAGTATGCGGATGGGTCAGGTAGCCGGCCGCTTCAAGGGCCGCCAGTTCCGACCGCACGGTCGAAGGGCCCCAGGAAAGTTCGGCGCTTTCGACAATGGCTTTCGATCCGACCGGCCGGCCGGTATCAAGATATGCGTCGACCACCAGGCCGAGAATCAGTTCTTGTCTCTCGGAAAGCATGGTTTCCATTGTAGGTAGCGGTGGCGACTGGCTGTAGCCGGACCCCCGCGTGCAGCGGCGACGGGTTCAGGAAGACGGCAGCAGAATCTCGGCGGAAGCGTTGCGAATCACCGCTCTTTCACCCTGGGCCGCCACCAGGTCCAGGGTTACTGACTCCCCGTCATTCGCTTTGACCTCGCCGGTCACGGCGATTTCCTGCTCCGGGAAGCTCATCCCCCGGAACTGAACCGACAGCCGGCGTAGCGCCCTGGGATCCCCGCCAGCGACCTGGCTGGTTCCGGCCCGGGCGACCAGGCCCATGACGTACAGCCCATGCAGAATTGAATCCGGCAATCCGACCATCCGTGCGAACTCGGAATCGATGTGGATCGGGTTGAAATCCCCGGTAGCTCCGGCATAACGATGTGGCACGTATTTGTCCGGCGTGACTTTCGTTTCGGCGATCTTGTCGCCCTCTGCCCATTCGGTCATTTCACACTCCCCTGACGATGTTGGTCCAGATCCCACGCATGACCATGTCACCATCCTGATTTGTCGAAAGCGTCTCGAAGACGTAAAACCCCTTGCCGTCCTTTTCGTAGATCTCCAGGCAACTGGGTGTGGTGGTGATGTTGTCGCCTGAGCAGACCGGCACACCCCAGTCGAATTCCTGCCCGCCATGCACCATTGCCGCGAAGTTAATGGCGACGTCCGGATCGAAAATCGCCGGCCCAAGCGCACCGGCGCTGTAAACGACACAGAACATCGGCGGGGCGACAACTTCACGGTAACCGGCATCCCGTGCGGCTTCGCGATCGAAGTGAATCCGATTGTCGATCTCCATCACACGGCAGTACTCGCCGATCTTTTCTTTCCCGACTTCGTACTCGAAGGCGGGCCAGCTTTTTCCAACCGCTTCAGTCTTGATCGCCATTGTCGGGACGCTATCTCAGTCCGGCGAAATCGCATAACGGCCCCCGCCACTTCGTTTGGCTTCATACATAGCCCGGTCACATTTCCTGAGGACCACTTCGGCGTCGAACATTTCCTCGCTCAGGGCAGTGATCCCGATGCTGATGCCGGGAACGAAACTGGCCCCGTCCGTTTCAGCTATCGCGATCTTCGATTCATTGAAGCGTTGGAGCAAGGATTCTGCGACGTGGACCGCACCGGGCAAATCGGCCTGTGGCAGCAAAACAGCGAATTCGTCGCCGCCCAGCCGGGCCACCGCGTCGCTTTCGCGAAGTTCTTCCCGAAGAAGCCGCGCGACTTCGCGCAGGACACCGTCTCCGGCGATGTGACCGTGTCTGTCATTGACCCTCTTGAAATCATCGAGGTCGATCATCAGCAATACGCCAGCACCGCGATCCGAAACTCCCCGCTCAAGGCGGTCGTCCAGCAGGCTTATGAAATGCCGCCGGTTCAGGAGGTCGGTCAGGGAATCATGCCGTGCCTGATGCTGGAGTTCACCTTCGGCCTGACGCCGGTCAGTCACGTCTTCGATGTGGGCGACGGCATTGATCGGGAAAGGATCATCCAGATCTTCGGCCAGGCCGATATCGAGTGCGGAAACATCGGATTTCAAACGGATGACCGATCCGTCGGGACGCTGGATCACGCGTTCCATGGTGAAACTCGCTTTTTCTCCTTCGAGGATGGCCCGACTGTCGTCCAGTGCCTCGGCCAGCCTTTCCTCGTCGGAATCTACCCGACCGGATTCGGCCAGCCACGTTCCGACGAATGCGTCCCGGGTAAACCCCGTTATCGCCAGGGCGACGGCATTCGCCCCTTTGACAAGCCCGCCCCTGACGAGGTCCAGATGAAGCAGGACAACTCCGTTGGGCGCCTTCTCGAAAGTCTGGTAGAACAGCAGGCGTTCCCGTTCCAGCGCCCGCTCGGCAATCTTCTGGCGGGTGATGTCGGTGGTCAGTCCGAGCAGGCTCGGTGCGCCCTCCCCTCCGTCAGAAACCAGCATGCCGTTCACCTTGACGTCACGGCGTCCGCCGTCTTTGGCAATGACGCGTACCTCGATCTCGAAATCAGTCTGATGACCGGTTGGACTCGCGACCGATTCGAACTGTCGCAGTGACTCCTTCAGGTCTTCCGGATGAATCAGGTCACGCAACGGAGTTCCCCTCAACTCATCCGGCTCGAAACCGTAGTCGCTTTCAAGGGCGCCGACAACATCGATGATCGTGCCATCGGCAGCGACCAGCCAGAGGATGCTGCCCGACAGGCCCATTACCCTCTCAACGTCTCTCGGATCTATGTTGTCAAGGCGTCTCGTCATGAGTCCGCTTCCTGAAACGTCGCTGGCCAGGTGCCCCTCCATGGGTCTGCCTTCCTCATTCGACTGTGGAACGATTATACGTGTCGGCCGGACTCAGTCGTCGAGTTCGAGAACCGCGAGGAATGCTTCCTGCGGGACCTCCACCCGGCCCACGTTCTTCATCCGCTTCTTGCCCTTTTTCTGCTTCTCCAGAAGTTTGCGCTTACGGGTGATGTCGCCGCCATACAGTTTTGCGGTGACGTCCTTGCGTACCGCCTTGACCGTCTCCCGGGCCAGGATGTTCGCGCCGATCGCGGCCTGGACCGGGATGTCGAACTGCTGACGGGGAATTGTCTTGCGCAGCCTGGCGACAAGTTCCTTGCCCTGGTTGTACGCGAAATCACGGTGGGAAATGATCGAAAGCGCGTCGACCGATTCTCCCGCCAGAAGCACGTCGACCTTGACCAGGTTCGAAGGCTGGTTGCCAATCGGTTCGTAATCCAGTGAGGCGTAACCCTTGGTTGACGACTTGAGGATGTCGAAGAAGTCAAGGACGATCTCGGCCAGCGGCAGGTCGTAACGGATCTGCACCCGGCTCGGGCTCAGGTAATCCATCCCGATGTGGGTTCCGCGGCGATTCTGGCAAAGCTCCATTACCGGCCCGACGAACTCGCTCGGGCAAATTACCGTCGCCCGGATGTACGGCTCGTAGATCGCTTCGATCGTTCCCGGGTCGGGCATTTCGTTGGGGCTGCGGATCTCGATGTTCGTGCCGTTGACGAGCCGGACGTCGTAACGCACGGTCGGGCTGGTGGCGAGCAGGTCAAGGTCGTATTCACGTTCGAGCCGTTCGCGAACGATCTCCATGTGGAGCAGGCCGAGGAAACCGCAGCGGAAACCGAACCCGAGCGCTTCGGAGGTCTCCGGTTCCCAGGTCAGGGCGGCATCGTTCAGGCCCATCTTGTCGAGGGCGTCACGCAGGTCGCCGTAACGGTCGGTGTCGATCGGGAAGAGCCCGCAGAAGACCATCGGCTTGACGTCGCGGTAACCCTCGAGCGGCTCGGTGGCCGGGTTGTCGAGGTCGGTCAGAGTGTCGCCTACCCGTAGCTTCGCGACGTCTTTGATGCCGGTAATCACGTAGCCGACCTCGCCGACGTCCAGCTCGGGGACGGAAGTCATTATCGGACGGAAGAAGCCCATGTCGTCCAGTTCGGCCTCGGTGCCGTTCTGCATCGCGAGGATCTGGCCGTCCTTTTTGAACTTGCCGTCCATCATCCGGACGTAGGCGATCACGCCGCGGTACTGGTCGAATTCGGAATCGAAGATCAGGGCGCGCGCCGGGCCGTCCGGGTCACCGCCTGGCGGCGGCACCTTTTCGACTATCGATTCGAGTACTTCGATCACGCCCTCGCCGGTTTTGGCCGAGATCTTCAGGATTTCGTCGGGGTCAACCCCGATCAAATCGGAGATCTCCTGGGCAACCCGTTCGGGTTCCGCCCCGGGCAGGTCGACTTTGTTCATGATCGGGATCAGTTCAAGACCATTCTCGATCGCGAGGTAAGTATTGGCGACGGTCTGCGCTTCGACTCCCTGAGCCGCATCAACCACCAGCAACGCCCCCTCACAGGCGGCGAGGCTGCGTGAGACTTCATATGAAAAGTCGACGTGGCCCGGAGTGTCAATCAGGTGAAGGTGGTAGGTGTTGCCATCCTTCGAGTTGAACTCGACCCGAACCGCCTGGGCCTTGATCGTGATCCCGCGTTCCCGCTCGAGATCCATCGAATCGAGCACCTGGGCCCGCATTTTCAGGGGGTCTACCGCCCCGGTGATTTCGAGGATGCGGTCGGCCAGCGTCGACTTGCCGTGGTCGATGTGGGCGATGATCGAGAAGTTGCGAATGCGTTCCATCTGAGCTGATGAGTATGCCGAGCCGGACGCGTCGACCGCTGGCCGGGCATCAGTTCAGCTGCAGAGAGCGGGATCCGGCTTGCCGTCGAGCCGGTAGATCACGGTTGGTTCTTCGCGCAGGATCTCGGTCACTGCCGGGTCTGAAGCCATCCATCCAGCCTCCACCGGGAAGTCACGCCGTTTGTTTGGCCGGTCGAGGGTCAACACCAGGTATTCGTAGTCACCATCGGCGACTTCCTGCCGAAACGCCTCGCAGCTCTCGGGGGTGACGAACCCGGCGTGCTCGCGTTGCTCACCGATGAACTGGACCCGGTTGTCGAGCTCGGCACCGAAAAGCGGATACTGCCGCGTCGCATTGGTTCCAATCGACGTGTCGTTGACGTCCTGTGCCCAGGCAAATGCGGCACCCAGCCCCGGTGTGGTGAATTCGGGCGAGCGGTAACGGCTGTCCATGTAGGAAGCCTGGACTGCTTGACCGGCCATGACAAGCAGCAGCATCACTGCCGCTGCCGCAACCAGTTTCGGTCGTGACCATCCGGCTCTGTAAAGGATATTGCCGCCGATGAGCAGCAGGAAAACCACGCCGGCAGCCAGCATTCCGGCGGCAATCTGAAGCAGGCTCCAGGAGCTGTCGAAGGCAACCGTGAATGGCAGCAGCATCGCGATCAGGCCCATTGCCGACCAGCGCATGAAGAAGCTTTTC
Organism: Solirubrobacterales bacterium; assembly: GCA_049579585.1. Taxonomy (GTDB): domain Bacteria; phylum Actinomycetota; class Thermoleophilia; order Solirubrobacterales; family 70-9; genus 67-14. The sequence continues at coordinate 19,958 of JBAUOE010000208.1, forward strand.
GGACCAACCGCACTGCCCAGCAACGCCATCGAGACAGCCAGTGCCGGGGCAAGGTAGCGCAGGCCGGAAACGAAACCATTGGGCTCACCGGGTGGGCCGGACGCCGAGGTTGGCGCGACCAGCCAGGCGATCGTCAGG
>JBAUOE010000209.1:0-15033 GCA_049579585.1 Solirubrobacterales bacterium
CCGGTCTCTCCGTCCGCATCGGCGCCATCGATTCGTAATTGGATCCGGCATCCGGCATCCTCGTTCAGGTCTGTCGCGTAGGTCAGATCAACCCGCGAGCTCAGATCCTGCTTGATGAAGGTGCCGACATCGACGACGTTGTAGCTGTTTACGTTCATCGTCCGTGTGCTCGTTACCGGGATCACAGTGCGTGCGATCGCTGCCGGAATCCCATCAGCGCCGGGCTGCCCGGCAGCGCCCGTGGTTCCGGCATCACCGGCGGGTCCAGTCGCGCCCGAAGGCAATTGTCCGGCCGCAAAATCGATCGCCTTCAGGGATCGGTTCTTGACTTTGGCACCAGTCACAGCATCTTTCTTGATCTTTTTGCCCGCTACAGACTTGTTCTTGAGTTGTTTGGTTCCGACGCTGGCGGTGGGAATCTTTATCGCCGCGTACGAGACGCCACCGAGAGCGATGAAAAGAGCCACAAGAGATACGACGTTTGCGATTCCCGGACTCGTAAACGCGTTTCGCAGCCGTCTCACCATTAGGGAACCGTATCCGACGATCAGTGGCAAGTCAACGGCCCCCGGGGCATTCGCAGAAGCGCTCAGGAGGCGGGTCCTCTCATCGTGGATACCTTGCCTGAATACGGGGCTAAAAGTTCGAAAAACCTGGAGGGTGTAATTCGAAACCAGGAAGTCGGCACAAAGTCAGGACCGGCGTATTCATCGGCCCGGCTCTCCACCTGTTCGAAGGCCCGGGCGGCTGGCCGGCCGGTTCCCCGAACGCCTCGCGCTGATCGCGGGCTCCCCCACCTCGAAGACAAGAGCACCGGAACCAAGGTTGGCATCGGGGTTGCGACGGGTGCTGACAAAGTGTTCATCGTCGATGGCGACCCGCAGGTGTTGAAGCCGAACGTCTGCTGCCCTTGGCGATGGTTCGCAATATCCAGGACGGGTCAGTTGTCTGGAGTGGCAAGATGCTCCGGTGATTGGGGTCCGGGCCTAGCCGATTCGGATGATCCGGTCGTCTTCTTTCTCGATCGCCAAGCGATATCCACTAGCTAGTTTCGCCACGTGAGCTTTCCCAACCCTTATTACGCCTAACCTTTCCCTGTCAGGTCCGAGTCCGAGCCTGGGATCCCGTCCGCATATCCCTTGATCGATGCCGTCCAGAACTAGGTCGATTTCACCTTTTGTGTCGGGAAAATACCTCTTCGAATCGCTTGGGATTCAGATAATTCCGGCATTCTGATCTCCAATGGTGATCTTATGAGTAGGCAACGATTCCTCTGATCGAAGAGTCCAACACGTCCATTAAAAACGAAAACCCTCTGTGGAGAGAGGGTTTTCGTATAGCGGGGACCCGCTTCGTTTCTCAGGGGGACGCTCGGATTTCCGAGAGTATGGCTGCCGAACTCACGCCGAACCGGTCTCAAGGGTCGTGAATGGTGCTGAAATACAACTTCTTTGACAAACAGCACCACTTATGTCACAGTGGTGCTATGAGCAAGCAAAAGTCTAAATCAGCACCACCTCTGTCCGTCGCTAGAGCAGTCAAGGATGCGAGAGAGAAAGCCGGCCTCAGCGTTCGAGAGCTCGCAAAACGCTCCGACATCTCTCACACGCAAATCAGTCGGCTCGAATCGGGCGAGGTCACGAAGCCATCTAGAGAGGTGTTGGTTTCGCTTGGAAAGGGTCTGAACCGAAATCCGATCCCCCTCCTAATTCTTGGCGGGCACTACAGCACGGATGAGGCCAGGAATGCCCTCAAGCCGATGTTCCGCGATGAGGCAGAGCTTCCCCAAGAGTGGGGAGACTGGGCGACCTGGCCCGTTGAAACGGTTAACCAACTCCTCCGGAATCCCGCAACAAGCCTCAAGGACATCAAGCGGGTGGCCGTGGACGTCTTCACAGTTGAAGAGTCGGATGAGACGCTTTGGGATCCGACCTATCGGCTCGCTGCCGACCGGGGAGAAGGCGAAGGACAGCTTCAGGAGTTCATGGGTATCTGGAGGTTCCTGGATCAGGATCTGCGAGCCCGCTGGCTCGATTATGGAACGCGACTTCGCAATATCGCCGATTTTCAATTCCGAGTCGAGATGGACGAACTCGACAGCCGAGCCGAAGCGCAGATTCGTGCGGTGGAACAGCAGGTCATGAAGACATACAAACGGGTAGCAAAGACCGACCCCGAGTTGGCAGAAGGGTTTCTTGAAGGTCTCTCTCTCACGTTCACCGAGGACGAGAACGATGATTGACATGACCACAGTCGGCTTCGAATCTCAGGACTATCCTGAGTTGGTAGACGAATTGGCAGAAGTGTTCTCCCACTTGTGGGACGAGGATGAAGAGAATGCTTGATCTAATCGATCGCGACCTGAGTGAACCTAGGTCGCGTCGCTCCATCTCCAATTCGCCTATCGATGCAGGTGCGAAACACCGCCCTCGAGCATTCCATGTGATCGACATCGAAAACATCATCCGCAATCCGCGTCCGACGCTGAACGAGGTTCGCCAAGCCAAAGAAACGTACTTGGCTGCCGATCACTACCGGTCTGGTGACCTGGTCGTGATCGCCTGCAATCACGGGGCCGCATCCGCAGTCGCCTTTGGATGGCCCGAGGCCCGACTGATACTTCGTTCAGGCAAGGACGGTGCCGACCTAGCCCTCCTTCAGGCCTTAGACGAAGGTGACATCCCCAACCGATACTCCGTGACCATCGTAGCTTCGGGAGACGGGATCTTTGCTGATGCGGTCAGTCTGCTGGGCCGACAGGGAGTGGAAGTAACAGTCATTTACCCGACAGATGGAATCTCACGCCGCCTCGAGATGGCCGCCTTTCGCCATGTTCGGTTCGAGTTCGAGCCAGATAAAGATGCCCCAGTGACCGCGTGATATCTCGAAGCCACCGCGCCAGGCATCAGCCACATATACATCCTTGACCACAGAACCCATCTCGGGGCCTTTTCGGCCTCTCCGAATATTCGAGTACCGGGGGTATCCGTGTGAATCACGGAATGCTGAGGGTCAAAACCGATGCCGATCACGGCCTCCGCGAACCCGTTCAGGGACGCGCCCCTCGCCATCCCCGGGACAACGGGACGAATAGAGACGGCACCTTGACGAAACCGACGATCAGGAGTCCGCTGCCGCTCCCGGAGGGTCGTAGTAGACGATCTCCTTGAGCTTCATCTCGCGTTTGCGGATCTTCTTCACTGCCCTCTTGGCCTGTCCCTTTGCCTGTCCCTTCGTCAGGGTCGTGCCGCAAGCCAGGTGCAGCCAGGCCTTGCGATCCCATTTGTTGGGGGCCGGATTCCGCCCGTATACGGACCACTTCCACGTGTAGAGGTTCTCCTTGATCACGATCTTCAGGGTCGCCCTCTCGGGCCTGCGGGTTCTCATCCCGGCCCCGAACTTGGAGCCACCGATGCCTCCGAGGGTTCGATTACGCGGACCAGGTACTTCGGTCGGCTACCGAGGGATACTTCCTCCACCTCTACGGGCAGTCGGCCCGGCAGGCTCTTGATCGCGCGCTTCATGGTGTCACGGCCCTCAGGGTTGGCAGTGTGGATTGTGATTCCATCCCGCGGCCAGAGCGGCCGGTCTTCGACGCCGTGAAGCTCCTCGAGGAAGTCGATCACCTGGTAGCCCTGACCGCAGGCGACGTCACCGTCCAGGTCGTTGTCGAGCGAGAGCTCGATCACTCGCTCCTGGAGGATCAGCATGCAGACCTCGCGCACCGTGCGCAGGTGGATCCAACCTTCGGGGGCAAGGCGAACCTCGTTGTCGTCATCGAGGAAGACGCGGATCTCCCCCTCCCGGGGAAAGGGCCGCCCTTCTGCGTCCCTGAATGCGGTCCTGTAGCTGGGGATATCGGTCATCTCCTGCTTCGCGTGTCCTTTCTCTCCCGCAGCCTTTCGAAGCTGCCTGGCCCAACCGGGGGTCACCGGCTGGATTTCGCTCGTTTGCTTTCCGCTGATCCTGAGCCATCCCCGACGGCCGCTCGGAACATAACCCTCGCGTCTCTCACCACTTCTGTCCAACATCAACCTCACCTCCATCGAACCGGGCTTTCGCACCTTGCTCTCTTGAGCAGGTTGCGGCGGCGTCATCGGGCCCGGGCCCTCGACCGCTCTGAATGGACGGTGCGCGTGTCGCACCTTCCAGATGAGTCTGACAGCAGGCCGACGATCTGACAAGGCTTCTCACGTCTGTCGAAGGCCATGACATCGCTCTGACGAAACCTTCGGAACGCATCCCCGCAAATCAAACGCCAGGCCTGCCAGGCCTTCGACCTCCAGATCGCCTTCGACGAGCGGGAAGGCCGCCACCCGCTTCGTTTCTCAGCGGGACACCCGGATACTGAAGCGAGTGGCAGCCGGCACCAAGGCTGGAGACTGCGCGAGGTTAGGCATGGTGGCCCTACTTCTTGACGTTGATCGTCTTACCAACGGTCTTGCCACCGGCGTTGCTCGAGGTCACCTTGAAAAACGCCTTGATCTTGCCGGTCTTCTTCGGCTTTGGCTTGACCTTGACCGTCTTGGTTGCACCGCCCTCAATCCCGCCGACGGAGGTGTTGAAGCTGAGGCCCCTACCGCTGACTTTGAGCTTGACACCGGTCGCTTTGACGTTACCGGAGTTGGTGATCTTGACGGAATAGGTGATCTTCTTGCCCTTCTTGCCCTTCGCCGGGCCACTCACCGTGACTTTGCCGAAGCGGGCGAAGCCGGCAGGCCCTGTAGCGCCGATCGGGCCCTGGGGACCGGTCGAGCCCGTGTTGCCAGTGGCGCCAGACGAGCCCGTACTGCCGGGGGTGCCAGACGAGCCCGTGCTGCCAGTGGCGCCCGAGGAGCCCGTGTTGCCCGAAACGCCTGTGAGGCCTACGGGACCAGTCGAACCGGTGTCGCCGATGGGACCAGTGGGACCAGTGGGGCCGGAGGGCAGGGCCCCTCCGGTTCCAGCCAGCGGCACGGTCAGCGGCGAGGCTCCGTTAAAGCGGACTTCCAGATCAGCGTTCCTGGCCCCGGCAGCCGACGGTGCGAAACGCACCCTGACCTCGCAACTGCCTGAATTCGGGACACTCTCGCCAGTGCATTCATCGCGGGTGACGATGAAGTCGTCACCACCACCGCCCGTCGTTCCGACCCGGTTGACAAGTAGCGGGTATCCGACCGCCGAATTGGTGAACGTCACCGTCTGGGCGGAGCTGAGGGTGCCCAATGCCTGGGCGGGGAAGCTAAAGCTCGCCGGGGCGGATGCCGGGGCGGGGCTGCCATCCCCGAGCAGGACCGAGACGGTGTTGGAGCTAGCATTCGCCGTCGCCAGGTCGGGTTTGCCGTCGCCGTTGAAGTCCTCGCTGATCACCTCCCCCGGGTTAAAGCCGATGGTGAAGTCGGTTTTGGCCCCGAAGCCGCTAGCGCCTCTGAGCAGGACCGAGACGAAGGATGAGAACTCGCTCGCTACCGCCAGGTCAGGCTTGCCGTCGCCGTTCAAGTCTTCACTGGTCACCGAGCTGGGACTCGGGTAAGTGGCGAAGTCGGTCTTGGGCCCGAATCCACTGCCATTGCCGAGCAGGACCGAGACAGTGTCGTCGTCGGTGTTGGTTATCGCCAGGTCAGGCAAGCCGTCGCCATTCAAGTCTTCACTGGTCACCGAGCTTGGACTCGTGCCAGTTGTTAGGTCTGTCTTCGCTCCGAAGGTGCCGTCTCCGTCGCCGAGCAGGATCGAAACGGTGTCTGAGTTGTTGTTGGCTACCGCCAGGTCGGGATTGTCGTCGCCGTTGAAGTCTTCGCTGGTCACCGAGAAGGGACTATCTCCCGTTGGGTAGGGGGTCTTCGTTCCGAGGCCTCCGCTGCCGTTGCCGAGCAGGACCGAGACGGTGTCGGACGGCTGATTCACCACCGCAATGTCAGGGTTGCCGTCGCTATCAAAGTCACCGCTGGTCATCTCGTAGGGAGAGCTGCCGACGGCGAAGTCGTCCTTGGCTCCGAAGCCGTTGCCCTCTCGGAGCAGGATTGAGACGGTGCTGGCGTTCTGATTGGCTGTCGCCAGGTCCGGCTTGCCGTCGCCGTTGAAGTCTTCGCTGATTACCGCGATCGGGAAGGTACCGGTAGTGAAGTCGGTCTTCGCTCCGAAGCCGCCACTGCCGTTGCCGAGTAGGACCGAGACGGTGTTGGAGCTGTAGTTGGGTACCGCCAGGTCGGGCGTTCCATCACCGTTGAAGTCTTTGCTGGTAACCGAGGTGGGGAACGTGCCGGTGGTGAAGTCGGTCTTGATGTCAAAAAGAGGCGCCGCGGAGGCGGTCTGGGCGTCAACCTCGAATGCGGACAGCAGGACGATCAGGCACGAGCAGAAGAGGGCGAGTGGATTTGATCGGCGGACGAAACTACGGCTGGCTTTCATGGCTACCTTCCCTGTTCCCTGGATGTGAATCCCCAACGAGGACCTCGCCGGGTCTTCGCAAATCATATCCACAGAGTCAGAATATCGGAGCAGCCCGCCACTAAGAAAATCGATATCTACGGGGTTCATGGCAGCACCCCCTTAACCACGAAGACCCTCTGTGGAGAGAGGGTCTCTGTGTCGACCTTGCGGTCATAGCGGGGACAGGATTCGAACCTGCGACCTTCGGATTATGAGCCCGACGAGCTACCTGACTGCTCCACCCCGCGGCGGACTAGGCATTGTATAGAAGTTGGCGACGAAGCTCAATCATGTCCGCTGGCGGCACGAAAATTGCGTCTGGGACGCGGTTCACGCAAACGACAGCGGCGGCGCGTCGGAGCCCGAGATTCCTCAGCTCAACTTGTCAGCCATCGACCAGATAGCGAAAACCAGACCAGCCGCACCCAGCCCCTGGCGGAACCGGTTCACGCCATCGGTCAATTCGAGCCAGGCCCAGACAACCAGGCCAGAGTAGAAAGCAGCACGGGAAACCCCGAAAGCGAAGGTACCCTGGTCGAGGAAACGCGACAGGACCGCTCCCACCAGCGCCACTATCAACGGCGGGTTCGGAGCCTGGCCAACCGTGTAGCCCAGCAGTTTGAGGTCAGGCGATTTCCAGGATACGAGTCTGGGCATCAGGACTTTGGCAGCCACGGGATGAAGGCACTGGTGCGTTCCATGTACTCCTTGTAGCCCGGCCGACGATCGGCCATGTCCTTCTCGAGCATCGCGACACCAGAGACTTTCAGCAGGAAAAAGGTCATCACGACTGGTCCGATCGCAGTCCACCAGGGAGCACCGGACCCGAGCGCGATCAGCCAGATCCCCCACCATTCGGTTGCATCACCAAAGTAGTTCGGATGCCGGCTTAACTTCCATAGTCCACGATCCATCACCTGGCCATCCGTTGACGGGTCCTTGATGAAACGGCCCAGTTGGAGGTCACCCACTGCCTCGAAGTAGAAACCAAAAGCAAATACCGCCACCCCGACCCAGGAAAGCCAGCCGATGGAATCGGGAGTTTGTGCCCCGAGCGCCTGAACCGGAATCGAAACAACCAGGGCGATCATCCCCTGAAGCAGGAAGACCCCGAACAGCGACCAGATCCAGAACGTGGCTGGTCGCTTTTTCCGCATTGCCTGATAGCGGCGGTCCTCATCCTGTCCGAGGTTGCGGCGTGCCACATGGGTCGCCAGACGCAGCCCCCAGACGGTCACCAGGCAGGCGGCGAGCAGCATGACCCCTGAACCTTCACCTGCGGCATACGACGTCCAGGCAATCGCGATGAAAACCAGACCCCAGGCGATATCGGCCAGGCCGGCATCCTTCCGAATCAAGCTGATCACCCAGGTGACTGTCATCACGACAAGAGCAGCGATCGTTGCCGGGACTGTCACCGAAAGATCCATTGTCTCAAGCGTACCCTCTGCGCTCCCGGCGAATCCGGACATCGGGCCCGCAACCCGTGGGGGAACCGCCAGGCAACGAGTTCCTGCTCGAACTACCTACCGGCAGGTCTTGCCGCGACAGGTACGTAGCTCTGATGCTTTGGTTTCGAGATTGGCCATCACCTTGGAGTAGGCCGGGTTGCCCGCGAGATTGTCCAGCTCGTCCGGATCCTCGTTCAGGTTGTAGAGCTCGAACTCGGCTCCGCCCTCGAAAGTCCAGTGGATGTACTTGAACTTGTTGGTCCTGACTCCGTAATACGGCAGATCGAAAGCAGTGACCGGCGTGTAGAACAGGAACAGGGAGCGCATCGCCTCGATCGGCTGGACGCGTTTGGGAAGTCGCTTCTTGCCTTTGGCGGCCGGCAGCAGTGAAATGCCGTCAGCAACACGACCGGATTTGGCATTGGCGATGTCAAGAATGGTCGCCGTGATGTCAACGTCAAGTGCCGCACCGGTCTTGACCTTGCCCTTCTTGATCCCGGGGCCGCTCATCATCGCCGGCACGTTGACCGAGTTTTCGTAAGGAAGGAACTTGGAGCTGCGCAGCCGGTGTTCGCCCTGCATGTAGCCATTGTCCGACGTGAACATGAAGTAGGTGTTCCTGAATTCGCCGGCCTTCTTCAGTTTCTTGACGATCTTGCCGACCTGGTCATCGACTGAACGCAGGGCACCGAGGCGCCCGCGAAAGTTGTCGGTGATGTCATCGATCTGCGTATCGGTCAGCAGCGGCAGGTTCTTCAGGTTGCTGGCTTTGTCAGACACGTCGGCTTCGTTGAACGAGGCTGGCCGAGGCAATGGCGTGTCGTTGAAGGTATCGGCGTAACGGATCGGTGGCCGCGGATCCGGGCCGGGCGCACCCGGGCGTAGCCCCTGAAGATGGTTGGTGTCTTCAGCGTGCGGACCAGGCGGCGAGTAGTAGAGAAAGAACGGCTTCTTGCGCGGGGCCGAGTTCTTGACGAACTTCGCGGCGATCCGGCCGGTCACGTCCATCGAGTATTCACTCTCGTCCTGGGTGCCGAAATAGTCGTACGGATCGAAGGCAGTATGGGCCTGCTCGATCAAGCCCCCGAAAGTGGTGGGGGTATTGGTGGTACCCAGGGTCGCGAAATTGATCTGGGCTTCGGCGTAATCCCGATCCCCGTGGAACCGGACTTTGCCATCGATGTTGATTCCGTAGTTGTAGTAGTCGTAAGTCGAGTTGTCGAGCAGGGCCGCCCAGCGGTCCCACCCCGGTGGGATTTCGGTGCGGTTGATCGAGCCGTACTCGTTCAGGTACTTGCCAACCAGTCCGGTGCGGTAGCCGGCCTGACGAAGCCACGGTCCGAGTGAGTTCTTCTGGTTGAGCTTGCCCTTGAGGGCCTTGAAGCGCAGGTGACCACCGTCGTTCGACCGGAAGTTGCTGAGAACCTGGTTGTTGTGGGAGAGCTGTCCGCTGAGCAGGCTGGCGCGGGCCGGGCCACAGAGCGGGTAGGGCACCGCGAAGTTGGAGAACTGGGTTCCGCCGGTATCCATCAGACGGCTGATGTTCGGCATGAGCGGCATGTCGGAACGAATCGCATCGTCGGCCTGGATCAAAACGATGTTGGGCCGGGCCGGCTTTTTCGACGACGGCGATTTCGCCTGGGAGAGGCCGACCGAAGCAAACAGAATGAAACAGGTAACCGCGACCAGCTCGGCCACAGCACAGCGCAGCCAGGCCCAGGTCGGGGAATAACGCAGCAATCCGCTCATTCGTGACTCCTTCCAACCCTCATTGGCAACCGGTCAATAGGCATGTTCCCACAGAACCCCGAGAAACACCAGTAGTTGCGGCCGGGTTCCGGAACGGGCAGGCAGTCCGACCGGATATCGCGACCGAACAGTGCCACCTGTACAGCGAGACATACGAATGTCTTCTTTCTCATACGAAAGTTCCGGGAGAACCTGATTGATCGGGGTAGGCTGCCGGGATGAGCGACTCCCAGATCGAAACCAAAGTTCTTTCCAAGAAAAAGTACGAGAAGGAGCTGGTCAAGCTTCAGACGGAGCTGGTGAAGATGCAGGAGTGGATAGTCGAGAAAGGCCTGCGCGTCGCGGTGCTTTTCGAAGGCAGGGACACGGCTGGCAAGGGTGGCGTGATCAAGCGGATCACGGAGAAAACAAGCCCCCGGGTGATCCGGACAGTCGCCCTCGGCACCCCGACCGACAAAGAAAAGACCCAGTGGTACTTCCAGCGCTACGTGGCGCATCTTCCGGCCGGCGGCGAAATGGTGCTGTTCGATCGCAGCTGGTACAACCGCGCCGGAGTGGAGAAAGTGATGGGTTTCTGCACCGAAGAGGAATACCAGGAGTTCATGCGCACCGCGCCGCGTTTCGAACGCATGCTTCAGCGCTCCGGTCTCATCCTCATCAAATACTGGCTGTCGGTATCCGACGAAGAACAGGAGCGCCGGTTCACTGCCCGCATCAAGGATCCGACCAAGCACTGGAAACTGAGCCCGATGGACCTCGAGGCGCGCGCCCGCTGGGTCGATTACGCCGAAGCCAAAGACGAAATGTTCGCTTACACGGACACCAGGGATACCCCGTGGAACGTGGTTGAGGCCGACAGCAAAAAAACCGCTCGCCTCAACCTGATCAGCCATCTGCTCAGCCAGATCCCCTACAAGGACATCAAGCAGGAAAAGATCGAACTGCCGCCCCGCCAGGATCGCGCTTACGCCCGGCCTCCAGCTGACAGCCAGCATTTCGTGCCGAGCCGTTACCTGGTCGAGTAAGCGACGCGGGGCCCCTTAAATAACGAAAACCCCCTGGCGAGAGGGGGTCTCCGTAGAAAGGGACAGTAACCGACTGGCCCTCAGGGCTGGTTGGTCGGGCGGATCAGCACCTCATTGATCGAGACGTGGGCCGGACGGGTCACCGCGTATTCGATTGCGTCGGCGACATCATGGGCGGTCAGCCGATTGATCTTGCCGACCCGTTCGTCAACCATCGGTTTGACTTCGGCGCGAATGTGGTCGAGCAGTTCGGTTTCGACCGCTCCCGGTTCGATGATCGTGATCCTCACCCCGCCTTTGCTCACTTCCTGACGCAAAGCTTCGGACATGGCCCCGACCCCATGCTTGGTCATGTTGTAAACGCCGGCCCCGGCGGTGGCAACCCGGCCCGCCACCGAACTGATGTTCACGATGTCGGCGGTCTTGCGTTCCGAGTTCTTCACTGCCTCCTGGAGATGCGGCAAGGCGGCATGGGTCGTATAGAGCAGACCCTTGAGATTGATGTCGATCATGCGATCCCACTCTTCGGTGGGCGCTCCCGGCATCGGTCCGAGCAGCATCATCCCGGCGTTATTCACGATGATGTCGAGGCTGCCGAAATCGCCGACAGTGCGCTCAACCGCAGCAATCACCTGCTCCTGGTCGGTTACGTCAGCTTCGATTGCGAGAGCCGTGTGGCCCTGGCCGGCGATGTCCTTCGCGATCTTTTCCAGATTCTCCACCCTGCGGGCCACTAACGCGACTTTTGCGCCCTGAGCGGCAAGGCTCCTGGCCGTTGCTTCCCCGATGCCACTGCTGGCACCGGTGACCAGAGCGACCGTGCCTTCCAACCTGTCCGACATTTCGAAACCTTTCGTTGCTTTGGCAGGAAATCTACCGGCCCCGGACCTCCGGACAGCCTGAACGGAATAACCTTGTCCCTTGGCCCCGTTCCCTCCCAGCCCTGCCGCCAGCCGACGTGTCGCGGTGATCGACATCGGCACCAATTCAACCCGCCTGCTGGTTGCTGACGTTGCCGATGGCCGGGTCTCCGAAGTCGAGCGTCGAACCCGGGTAACCAGGCTTGGCCGCGGGGTCGACTACACGATGCAGCTGTCGTCTGAAGCGATGGAAGAAGTCTGCGCGACGATCGGTGAATACGTCGCCGCAATGAAAGAACTCAAGTCCGAGACCGAACTGGTGATCGCCACCAGTGCCGTCCGGGACGCCCGCAACGGCGGGGCCTTCATCGCCGAGCTGCGGGAGCGATTCGAGCTCGAGGCTCAAGTGATCGACGGCAACGAAGAAGCACGACTCACCTATCTGGGTTGCGTCTCGGAACGATCCGGTGATGAATCCCTGCTGGTGGTCGACATCGGCGGCGGTTCCACCGAGATCGTCGTCGGCCGTGGAACCGCACCTTCATTTCACACTTCGCTCCAGGCCGGGGTGGTACGACACACGGAGCGTTTGCTGACCAGCGATCCACCGGCAGCGGCCGAACTCGAGAAACTTTCGCGTGACATCAACAAGCTGCTGGCCGATTCGCTGGAAGGCCAGTCACTGGAGATCGATGCCGCCGTCGGCGTTGCTGGCACTCCCTCGTCGCTCGCGGCGATCGACCTCGAACTTGATCCCTACGACCCGAACCAGGTTGAAGGCCATGAACTTTCGCTCAAGACGATCCAGTGGTGGCTGTCGCGCCTGTCTTCGGTTCCCCTGGAGGAACGCAAGAAAGTAGTCGGCCTCCATCCGGACCGGGCCCGGGCGATCGTCGCCGGAATCGTGATCCTGGTTGAGGTCATGCGAGCATTCGACCTTGAAAAGATCGAATGCTCAGAGCACGACATCCTTTACGGCGGCGCAATCAGGGCCGCCGCTTCGCTCAGTCCTGCCCGCCCCTGATCCGCTTCTTCTCCTCGGCGAATTCCTCGTCGGTCAAAACGCCCTTCTCATGCATCGAGGCGAGGCGTTCCAGCCGATCCAGACGGGTGTCCTCCGGGTCCGACGCAGCCGGCAAGACGGCGGTAGCCGAATCGGATTCCGACTTTCCGGACTCCTTGTTCCCGCCACCACCGATCTTCGGCAGGTTCTTGGAGATGTTCCGTGGACGGCCCTCCCAGGCACCCTTCACTTTCTGCTTCGAGCGGTCAAAGAAATCGTTGACACCCGAAAGATCAGCATCGGGGTTTTCGAGCATCAGTTGACGACGGAAGAAGAAGGTTCCGGCGACAGCCATGAGCACGATCATCAGTCTGATCAGGAAGCCGCGCTGATCGCCAGCCGCGGTGATCAGGAAAATGAAGGCAACCAGACCCAGCACCGCATACACAACGCCCGGGTAGCGCCCGAAAGGCACGGCCAGGAACTTACGGGTTGAACCTGCTGCCTTGTTCGGTGAAATCAGCCAGGAAAGGATGATCAGCGCGAACGAGGCCCAGATCACTGTCCAGGCGATCGATTTCAGCAATTCGGTTGCGATGTCATAGGCCGCCTGGGCCGCTGGTTGAACGTCAGGCGTGGCAAGCTCGGGCACCAGGATGTCTCCGGCGACGGAGCGGATTATCAGGACCAGGATCGAAGCGATGATCAGGGTCACGGCAATCCACAGAACCGAAAGCCAGCGATATCCAGCCGACAGGTACACCGCGAGCGCGATCAGCAGGAGCGTGGCCAAAGCTGTGACCAGGGCGGTGCCGTGGATCAGGCTGGAGACCCTCTGAGCTGTCTTGAGTTCGCTCGAGTCAACGATCTCGATCTGGCCAACGCTTGCGGGAATGTTGTCCCGCGCCTGGTCACCAAGCCCGACCTGACTGGCGACCTCGACGATCAATGGCTGGAGTTCGAGGGTGACCTGGCCACCAGAGGTGCTCAGCACGTCCGACTTGTCTTCGAGCACGGCGATCAGGGTTTCGTGGGCCTGGATGTTCGCGGCGCGCCAGAGATCCTGGATCCGCGGGTTGCTCAACGCGCGCTGGGCCCCCTGGTCCGCTACCTGACGGAGAGCACCGGCAGCGATCCCGGAAAGGTCTTTGGTGTCGCCTGGCAGAACCTCTTTCAGTTCCGCGTCGACATCGACGTTGTCATAAAGCGTTTCGACCGCATAGTCCGCAACCGCTTGCTGAATCTCCGGATTCTGGAGCATTTCGAGCGACGTATCGCCCCACTGTTCCGAATCGAAAACCTGACGATCGACCCAGGTTGAAAGGATGGCGATGACCGCGAAGAATCCGATCAGAATCGTGATGAAACGCACCCAGCCACGGTGCGGTCGTTCAGCGGCCATTTTTTCCTCCATTTGTCAAGCGGTCAGGGCGAAGTGGGACGGATACTCGCAAACTTATACCCGGAGCGGGATTCGAACCCGCACGCCCCATATGGAGCAGCGGCTTTTAAGGCCGATGCGTCTACCATTCCGCCATCCGGGCCCGCCCAGCTTAAGGTTTTTCCCTGCAGGCGGCCGGAATGCGGAAAAATCCTCTTTAGAAACCGCTACATATGCGTTGGTACGGTGTTCGTGTAGTTAGCTGTCCCAGTCTACGAGGAGATACTTGGAAGCATCAACTCTCAGTCACGCAGCACGACGCGGTCTTCTGACACGTAAATCCCCCCTGCTCAAGCTCAAGGGCGACGAGCAGCTGGTGGCGCTTGTCCGCAGCGGCAATTCCGGTGCCTTCGACATTATCGTCGACCGGTACCAGGCCCGCCTGCTCGGGTTCTGCCGCCAGATGATCGGATCAACCGAAGACGCTGAAGACGTCCTTCAGGAAGTTTTCGTCAACGCCTACAAGGCGATGATTGCCGACAACCGCGAAATCAACCTGCGGCCCTGGCTTTACCGGATTGCCCGTAACCGCTCACTGAACCATTTGCGCAAGCCCAAGGCTGACGCCCAGGAATCGATGGACATGGTCCCGATGGTCGCTGAAGGCGGCACCGCGGAGAAGGTCCACAACCGCGAAGAGTTCCGTCAGCTGCTGAAAGACGTCACCAAACTTCCCGAAACCCAGCGGGCCGCCCTCCTGCTCAGGGAGATCGACGCTCTTTCTTATGAAGAGATTGCTGAAGCGATGGACACAACCGTTCCTTCGGTCAAGTCCCTGCTGGTCCGGGCACGTATTTCGCTGGCCGAAGCCAGCCAGGCCCGCATGCTCACCTGTGGAGAAGTCCGGGTTGAGCTGGCCGAAGCAGCCGAAGGCCTGACCAAGGCTTCCGGTCCGGTTCGCCGCCACGTTCGTGACTGCGATGAGTGCGCCGGTTTCCGCAAGCAGCTTCGTTCAGACACCAAAGTCCTCGCGATGATGTTCCCGGTCGGCGGCCTGATTGCCCTCAAGGCCGCTATCGCCGCCAAGATCGGGTTCGGTGGAGCCAGCGCCGGAGCCGGTGCTGGAGCCGGAACCGCCGCTGGAACGGCAGCCGGA
>JBAUOE010000210.1:0-2666 GCA_049579585.1 Solirubrobacterales bacterium
GAGCCCTTCGAATAGTCGTAGTCGCGGCCGTAGTGTTCTTGCTGGTGGTTCGAGGTCACTGGATGATCACCGTCAGTCGTGCAGCAGAGTCATTCCGTTGCGGAGCATTCGAGATATTGCGCCGGGCGCAATCGCTAAAGATCACGTTGCTTCAACCTCAAGCGGAAGAGCAGAAACAATAGCAGCGAAGAACTGGCGATTCCGCCTGCAACGACGGATTCCGCGATGCCATTCGTGGTTGCCGGGGTAGCGAGAATCAGCACTGCCAGAGCGAATACGGCAACGTTGACGATTTCGGTGATCGAACCGTATCCGGGGTGCCCGAGGCCCCGGGCCAGTTCGGTGAGCAAACGGTGGAGTGCGAGGAAGAAGGCGGCAATCAGGAGGATCTGTCCGAGACCGACGGCCTCCTTGAAGTCATTCCCGAAGAGCAGTGGAAGCAGATAAGGCAGCAGCAGGAAAAGGCTGACCACGGTGACTGTTGCCAGGGCGAGAAAGATCCGGAGGGCCTTTCTGGCGAGCGCCCAGGCTTCGGCCCGGCTGCCGGCGGACGCGATGCGGGGAAAAGAAACCGAACCGATGGCGTACGCAATGAAGCGCGGCAGGTTGCAGAATGCGACCGCGGCAACGTAGAGACCGAGGGCTCTTGCGTTCATCAACGCTCCGACCAGAAGCTGGTCGATCCTGACGTCGTCAACCGGGGAGACGCTTCCAACCACCCCCCGAAGTCCGAAGCCGATGATCTCGCGCGGTGTGGCCGCCGTTTCGCCACCACTTGAAGGCAGATCGCGCCGGACCAGTATCCAGATCACGATCGCGCTGGTCCCGAAACTTAGGACCGAGGCGGAGAGGATGGTCAGGAGCGAAACGTGACCCAGCAAGAACAGAATGGTCGCCCCGAGCGCGTAGAAGAATGGAGGGGCGACCCGGGCGATGTTGAAAGTGCCGTATCGCTTCATGCCGAGCAGGGCAGCAATTCCCAGGTTAGAAGCGAGGAATACGGGAACCAGCAGCACGCTCAGGATCGCTTCGACGGTGGTGATGCGAGGATCGTCGCCACCGATCAGGAAGAGTCCCACCGCGTAGGCGGTGGTGAGCAGGGCCGCCAGGACAAGGGATATTCGCACCGAAATCCTGACCACCCCAGCGGCGTTTCCTTCTTCCCGGGCCACGTAGAAAGTCGTTGCCTGCGGCACCCCGATGCCCCCCAGCAGGACCAGGGTGACCGGGATCAGCCAAAGGTAAGCGAACAATCCCCGGCCTTCCACTCCCAATGCGCGCGCGGCGATCACGCCGCTGATCAGGGTCAACGCCTGGCCGGCGATGGACGTGGCCAGCGTTTGGGCGCTCGGGCCGGTCGCCAGGTTTCTGATCTGGCCCACGCTGAAGGAACGGGCCCACCGGGATTCGTTCCCGCCGGTCATCAGGTTCTAGTCATTCCGGATGAGTCCCCGAAGAACATCTTCGACTTTCTGGGTGACGCCGGTCGACGAAAAGTGTTCGGCCGCGAATTGATATCCGGCTTTCGCACACACTTTCAAGTCATCGGGCTGCTTCAGAACCTGGGCCGACTTTCGGGCAAATGCGGCCGGGTCGGCCGGGTCCGTCACCCAGCCGGCACCGGAGCCGGTGACGATTCCAGCAGCTTCTGAACCCGGATCGATGGAAGCGATTACCGGAATACCGTGAGCCATGTAATTCATCAGCTTTGATGGCAGGTTGAACTCCTGCAGGTCCGCCTTCTGGCTGACCAGAGCGAGGGTCGAGCTTTCAAGCAGACGCTTGAGTTCAAGGTCGTCGACGACTCCCGGCATCGAGATCCGGTCGGTCTTGATTCGTGATCGCACTGATTCGGCGGCGACTCCGGTCCCGGCGATCGTGAGTTCCGCGCCCACCTGTTCAAGTTCTTTGCTTTCCTGGAACGCGTCGACGATCGCTTCCAGTCCCTGGGTGCGGCCGATGTTTCCCATGACGATGATCTTCGGCGTTTCGGTGATCAGACGGTCGATATCCGCGGGTCGGGGCGGCGGTGTGCGGGTCATGGGGTTGAAGACGTGGATGATCTTCTCGGCCGGCACGCCCTGTTCACGAAGCCTTGAACCCATCGCGTCGGAGATCACGATGATTCGGGCAGCCGAGGCATACGCGCGTCGCTCGAACCATTTGGCCAGCTTCAGGGCGACGTTGTCTTCAGAAAGTTCACCGGTGGTTGATGCGCCATCGGTGACGATGTCCTGCAGCCAGAGGACCCATGGCACCCTGCGGATACGTGAATAGAGCATGGCCGAGAAAAGTGCAGGGAGTGAGGGGGAGATCGCCAGCACGACGTCTGAGGTCGGCAGAAAAGGAATGGCCGCCGTGTTCACTGCGGTTGTGCTCAGGTCCTGGCGGATCCGCTGCATGCCGGACCCGCGGCCCGGCCAGATCGGCAGGCGAAGTACACGTACGCCATCCCGCCGCTCCCGGTAGGGAAGGAACTTGACTCCCCATTCCGGCTGCGGATAGTGGGGGTGGGCGGAGACAGCCAGTACGTCAATGCCGTGTTCGACGAAGCCTCTGGCGACGGTTGAGGAGATCGGTCCGATCCCCTGCGGCTCGGGTTCATAGTTCTGGGTCCAGATCTGGACCTTGGTCCGGGCCGGTTTTTGGCTTTCTCCCATAAGTAC
>JBAUOE010000211.1:0-8416 GCA_049579585.1 Solirubrobacterales bacterium
GCCCTGGTCGCTTCTGGATCCTGCTGCAGCAGGTCGGATGAGAGGTCAGTCAGGGATTGTTCGGCACCGTCGGCGAAAGCGATGCCTTCCTGAATTTCGAAGTCACGGGTCACCTGGCCGTCGGAGACACCACGCCCGTATTCGACGGGCACCAGATCGATGAAACGGCCGAATTGCGCGGCGCGTCGCACTTTGTCTTCAGGGGTCAACGGCGATGCGACGAACCCTTCGAGGTGCGTGGTCGCCTGGGCTGCGGCCTGGTCAAACATCTGGATGTTGCTGGTCAGGCCGGCCTCACCGATCCGGTCAAAATCGCGGTCGACGACGGTCGCCTGGTTGACCCCGCGGTCCTCTACATAACGGGCCCTGATGATGTTCCAGTAACCGGCGGTAAGGGCTGTTTGTTCAGCGAAGCGCGGAAAGTACCGGTTCTGGCCGGCTTCCCGGGACGCTTCAAGACCGATGTTGACTCTGGCCTGGTAGGTGTCGAGCAGGTCCTTCTCGACCTGGGCCGCGGCGTCTTCCGGGGACAGGTCACCAGATTCGAGCCCTTCGAGGGCGTCGGCCGCTTCGACTGTCAGCTTCGAGAATTTGGTTGACGGCCGGAAGTCACGAACAAGCAGCCAGCTTTTGGCGTCATCGGTCCGACCGGCCTCGGTGAGCGCGATCGTGGTTATGTAGGAAGCGTGGCGCAGAGCCGAAAGCGAGTCGCCCTGGGCGGCCCCGAGATTGATGCTGTCACGGTTTTTGGTGGCGTCTACCGCGTCTCCAAGTCCGGCTTCCAGCAGTTCGTACTGCTTCGGGGCGAATCGTTTCAGTTGATTCGCTGGCCGGCCGGAGAGGAGCTGATCCGGTGATTTGAAGGCTGGTGCTTCGTCCCCGAGGGTGAGCGCTGTCCGGGCCTCGGAGAACTGCTGTTCGATCCCGGCTTCAAGCTGCCAGGGGGCTTCCGGCCCGGCGGCGGCGGCTTTCGGAACAAGTGCTGAAAGAGAAAACAGGAAGAGGGCGATCGCCGCAATCGAAATTGCGGCGATCGCGCCAGCTCGGCTGGGTGAACCGGGGATTCTGAATTCAGCCGGGCACACGAACGTCTACGCCTCCTGGATCTCCACGCCGGCGTCCTTCGCTGCCTGGGTGATCTGGCCGGCGATCTTCTCTGCCTGCGCCTGCATTTCGGCGCCCAGCTGGTCGGCCTGCTCGGGGCTGAACTTCTCGCCTCCGGCTTCGCGGTCCCGCAGGTCTTCGGCGCGGGCCAGCAGGCCACTCAGTTCAGCGGCGGTCTGTTCTGCCTGGTCCGGGTTCTCTGCGGCGATTACCGGTTCGATTTCTTCGTAGGTGAAGTTGATGCCGGTAAGGATGTCAGCGATGTCCGAAAGGCGCGATGTCGCCACGAACCCTGATTCGTCCTGACTGCCCTGTCCGGCGATGAACGCCGAGTTCTTCCACTGTTCGAAGTATTCGGACATGGTCGGGGTCATCACCGTGATTGCCGTGAACGCATCGGAATCGTTGATCACGATTTCCTGGGCATCGGCGTCAAGGTTGTTTGCCTGCCGGTCCATCTCGTCGGCGGTGGCTTTGAGGATGTTGGCGTTCGGCAGCCCTTCGCCGAAGGTGACTTTGCCATCGCAGTTCGTGTCCGGTTTGACTCCGGCGACGATCAGGTCATCGTTCGTGCCGTAAAGCGAAGTTTCGAGCAGGAAGAAGAGGTTGCCTGGCTGCTTCATTACTTCGCCGTCCGGCAGGGTGAGGTTGAAAGACACGGCGCTTGCCGGGTCGGAAGCGTCAGATCCGGCGTCCAGGTCGGTGTCGTACTGGGCGGTACGCGGGATGCCGGCAACGATGCCTTCCATCTCTTCGTAATTCGGGTTGGCGGCCACGAAGGCGTCCTTGGCGTCGGTCAACGCGGAATCGACGGCTTTGCATTGGTTCGCGAGGAGTTTGCTGTAATTGAAGTTGTCGGCTTTGGCCAGTTCGTAATAGGCGTCAGCGGCGGCTTTCATCTTGGCCGTGTTGACAACCAGTTCTGCCGAATGATCGGTGAGGTACGTCTTGGTGGCGGTCAGGCCTCCGTCTTCCTCGGAGTTCGAACTGCTGTCATCGCTGCCGCAGGCAGCAAGGGTGAGCGCTACGGCTAGTGCTGGCAGTACGAGCATCGCGCTCATCCTTCGACCGGACTTCTTCAAAACGTTTCCCTTCAATTTTGGACGATCTCTCTGGACTTTAGATAGGCCAGCCAAAGAGCTAGTTCGGAGACCCTAACGTAATCCGCACCGGAATGATCGGATTAGCCTGCCAAGGCAGCTCTCGACGTTCGGTCGCGAGGGTGCCGGACCTATCAGCCAGCTACGCCGATTCAGAAAAAAGCAGGGCCACGGTCCACCAGCCCTTTATATAGAGCTTCCTGGATCGTTTCCCTCACCTGCTCGGAAAGATCGAATACCAGTGAGCGGTCCTCGCTGGCCCCCGGCCCATATCCGGACAGATCGATCGGCTCGAGGAACTCGATCCGCCAGCGAGACGGCAACGGCAACAGGCCGAGCGGGCCGAGCCAGGGGAAAGTCGGGGTTATCGGAACGTACGGTGCCCCGGTCAGCTTGGCGAGGGCCGAGGACTCACCAAGCTTCGGATAGATCTCCTCGGAACCAACAACTGCCACCGGAATTATCGGGGACCCGGTCTCCAGCGCCACTTCGACAAAACCTCCACGGCCAAAACGCTGAAGGCGGTACCGCTCGGAGAACGGCTTGCCGAAACCCTTGACCCCTTCCGGAAAGACCATCACCGGCTGATCCTGGTTGAGCAGGCGGCCCAGATTGGCCGGGTTGGCCGCAACGCCACCGATGCGTCGGATGAAATAGCTGACGAAAGGCAGGTCAAAGGCCCAGTTCAGAACCAGGGCCTTGGACCAGCGCGGCAGCGGATGCTCCTTCTGGATCGCGGTTCCGATCATTGTCGCGTCGAACGGGAATACCGAACCGGCGTGGTTCGAAACCAGCAGGGCGCGGCCGTGTCCGGGCACGTTGTGAACACCTTCGACCTGGACCCGCCACCACGCCCGGTAAAGAAAATCGAAGATCGGAAAGGCAGCCTCGGCGAATTCTTCGTCGAATCCCCATTCGTCTTCGTGATACTCGCCGGCGAGACGTCGAAGCATCCGCTCCGATGAGGCCTGGACGATCGAGGCCCATTCGAGTGCAAGCTCGGTCGTACTCACCGCCGACTCCCCTGACGCTTGACGCTCCTCACCGGTGAGCCCGGGTGGGGCGCGGGAAAGAGTGCCTGGATCCCGGATTCTTTGGTGGCAAAGTCGCGAGCGGCACCTTCGGCGTCAAAAGCGAGTTCATATCCCACTTCTTCCCTCAGGCGGCGGTTATCGCACCCCCGGCCATAACGCAGGATCAAGCGACCGTCGTCTGACATCGCACCGCTGCCGAGCATGTCCCCGAGACGCTTCAGCAGGGGTCCCGCAAATATCGGTGGTATTCCAACTGCGGTCTTGCCAGCCAGACGAAGAATCCGGCTCAGCGAAATCGCACCGTCAGGGGCGACGTTCACCGCTCCACGGACCGGGTTCAGGGTTGCGGCAGCCAGGGCGCCGGTCGCATCTGTGGAATGAAGAGGCTGGAGTCGCGGGTCCCACCCCATCTGGGTTGGAATCACCGGCAGCGACAGGTACCTGGTCAGGGGATTGTCGAGGCCCGGACCAAGCTCGGTCTGGAACCGCAGCATGTTGCAGACGATCGCGGGGTGCCGTCGCGAGAAACTGTCGAAATAACCTTCGAGCTCGCCGATGTCGCGTTGGAACCGGGTGCTTAGCGGGTATCTCCGGGCCATGTCTTCGGTGAAGAAAGAAGGTGCCGATGGCGAACTGCCGTAGATCGCGGCGGACCCACGCACGACCAGGGCCCGCAGGCCGGGAATCTTCTCGCAGGCCGCCAGAAGCTGGAGGGTTCCGATCACGTTGATGTCGTGAAGCGCCCTCGACGGTCGACCGCTTTCCGGGTACCAGAGGATTCCGCAGTGAACCACCACGTCAGGTTCGAGAGTCGGCAACAGACGGGATATGACCGGATTCCGAATGTCCGCCTCGACGAATTCAGTCCGTTCAAGGTCGACTTTCGGCGGCGAAGTATCGATACCGATGATCTCACCGACGCCCGGATTGCGCTCAAGGGTTCTGGCGAGCTCTGATCCCCAGTGGGTAGCGACTCCAGCGATCACTACCCGGCCCTGCCTGGCCATAACTAACCGTCAACTTGAGGCTTAGACTTAGCCTCTAATTCGGCTACACGACTGGTAAGAGCATCAATCTTGTCTTCGAGCTGGCGAATTTCATCCCGGCTGACCAGACGCATGCCTTCGAGGGTTCCGCGGGCTCCCTGACCACGTTTTGACACCTCACCGACCAGTCCCTGCGCACGGTCCCTGGTCTTTTCCGAAAGTCCCTGGGCCTGCACCCGGGTCTTCTCGGTTGCAGCGAAGGCACCCTCTATCGCCTCACGAAGGCCATCGGGTATGCCGCGTCCACTCTCTTTATCTTCACTGTCAGCCATCGACCTAGTTTATCCACGTATTTCCCCGCCACACAAACAAGATGCCCGCAAACCTGAACCCACTCGAACCCACGACCACCGACGCTCTGCTCACCGGAGACCCGAGGCAGGCCTTCGCCCTCGCCCAGTCATTGATGGTCCAGCCAAAGATGAGCCATCAGGCCCGGGGCCTCTGGGGTTACACCGGCGTCACGTCCTCGGGTTCCGGCCTGAGCGTGCAATCGACCGGGGTCGGTGGTCCCGGGGTCGTGGCGGTTCTTGGAGACCTCGCCGGTTTCGGGGTTCGCCGGGTTGTCCGGCTGGGTTCATGCATTGCGGCCCCGGGCGAGTTCGCACCAGGCCAGGCCCTGCTGGTCGGACAGGCCATCGGCAACGACGGCGCTTCCGCGACTCTCAACGGGTCGCAGCTCCAGCCGGGTCCGGATCCGGACCTGCAGCAGCTACTCGACGGAATCGCCCCCCTGGCAACGGTGTCCAGCCACGACGTTGTCGCCCGATTCGACCCCGACGGCCCCGCTCCGCTCGATGGTGCGCTGGTCCGTGATCTTCAGACTGCCGCGACCTTCGCCATGGCGGTTCGGATGAAAGTCAAAACCGCCGCATTGTTAATAGTGGCCGGCTCCGGCGAGTCTGCGACGCTTTCCGAAGCTGAGCTCACTGGCCTGCTCACCGAACTCGGCCAGGAGGTCGTGGCGAGGCTCCACAAAACCAGCACCTGACCCTCTACCAGAGGTTTAGGCTCACTCCGGACGAGACCCTATTTTGTGTCTTTTTTGGGCGTACGCGGTTTGCGGGTGGTCGACGAAACCAGCGGGGCCGAAACCGGCCCCTGGGATGCTTCGAGTTCCTTCACGTTCTTCTTCAGTTCCCGCACCTGGCTCAACGCGCTGTCCAGGCGGTCTTCGCTCTCCTCGAGGCGATCGGAAAGCACCCTCACCCGGCGTTCGAGCCGCTCGGCTGAGTCCTGCGACGACAGATTGAGGGCCCCCATGGCCGCCCTCTGCGCGTCATTGGCTTTGTCGCGGGCAGCGACCGCTGCCGAGACCGCCTGGCCGAATGCCGGACTGCTGATCAGCGCCTGGGCAATGTCTGCCGCTGCCTTCTCGCCCTTGGACTGGACCCGGTCCCTGATTCCATCACCGTCTTCGCTCATGTCACTATCGTAATCCAGAAGCAGGCGGACAGGCACCAGTAGAGGGTATGAACGGGCCGCGTTGAACCCGTCTGCGATACGGTTTCGGTGCCGCATCTCGGGAGAGTGTCGGCCGTGTCTGTTTTAGTTGGGAACCACATTTTGTCAAAGGGCTCTAAGTCGACACGCCGGATTCACTTGGCCGCGTTTATAGCGGCATTCTCCTCCCTGCTCCTTTTCGGCTTGATACTTGGCAATTCACCCGCCAAGTCCGCCTCTTACGGCCCCGCGGCACCGACCACTGCTGTCGCCGCAGTACCCGCGGACAGCACTGACACCGCGGCCAGCGTCCAGACCGAATCGGCCGCCGAAGAAACGACCGAGCCCGACGCGACGACGCCGCCGAAGACAGTCAGCCCGACGACGGACACGAATATTGGTGGGGCTGCACCCGAAGATTCACCGGCCTCCGGAAACGATCAGGAAAGCAAGAACGACAACGATCCGGCCCGCGAGCCGGCTTTCGTCGAACAGGATCCCGACCTTGATAATGGCGGCGCATCCCCGGACGACGTCGACGCCGATGACCCCTTCGTTCTTGACCGTCTCAACGTTCCGAACTTCGTCATCGACAACTTCGAGATCCCGCCGTTCCTGCTGCCGATCTACCAGGCCTGCGGCAGTGAGTACGGCGTGCCGTGGGAAGTGCTCGCCGCGATCAACCGGATCGAAACCAACTTCGGTTCGAACGTCGGCACCTCCACTGCCGGGGCTTATGGCTGGATGCAGTTCATCCATTCCTCCTGGGTCGAATGGGGCGTTGACGCCAACGGCGACAAACTGAAGGACCCGTACAACCCGGTTGATGCGATCTGCGCCGCCGCCAATTACCTTGATGACTTCGGGTACGCCGAGGATCCCTACGACGCGATCTTCGCTTACAACCACGCTGACTGGTACGTCCAGGACATCCTCGAACACGCCAAGGCCTATGCGGCGATTCCGCCCGAAGTGATCACCAGCCTCACCGGACTCACCGAAGGCGCGCGCTTCCCGATCGCTTCCGACTCGGCTTCCTACGAAGGCGAGATCTCAACCGAAGAAGCCAGGAAGAACGGCACTGCCTCCCAGGACGTTGCCTCCTCGGCCAACCGGACATCGGTCTCGATCTCGGCTGAAGCCGGCGCCGCGGTCATCGCGGTCAACGACGGTGAAGTCAGCAGCATCGACTCTGAAACCGGCACCGTGGTCCTTGAAGACGTCTACGGAAACCGTTACTCCTACGCCGGACTTGGTTCCGTCGCGCAGGTCCACCCCGTCCCGATCCGCAAGAACGACGACGAGTCGGGCGAAGCCGCCGCAATCGGAGAGTCCGAAGACGCAGCGGCCCCGGATCAGGAACTCGAAATGGGCGGGATCAAAGCAACCGACGAACCCGACCCGGAAACGGTCGACACTAAGGCTCAGGCAAAGGATGAGGCTTCGGCTGACGATTCCGACATCAGCGAAGTGCTGGTCGACCCCGACGCCGCTGCCCAGGCTGCGGCCGATCAGGCAGCTGGCACCGATTCATCCGCCGACACGGGTTCCGACGATCCAATCGATGTCGCCGCCGACCGCCGCGCGGAGCAGGATGACCTGACTGCTCAGACCCAGACCAACGAAGAAGTCCTCAACACCGAGGACATGCGCGGACGAACCTACGCAAGTCCTCTGCGCCCCAGCAACCAGAGCCGCGCCACGATCCAGGGCCAGTCCACGAAGGTAGTCACGCCAGCCGGTTCGATCGAGGGGGTTGACGGCAAGCCCGGCGACTACCTGATCTACGACGGTTCCAAGGCCGGCGTCTACCGCTTCAAGCCCGGCCAGGCTGAGCTGCTGCCACTGAAGAAGGGCTCCCGGGTAATCGCCGGCACTGTCCTTGGCCGTCTCGCCGACACCTCCAGTTCATCAATCAACTTCTCGATCAAGCCCGGCGGCGACGATGCCCCGCAGATCGACCCGAAGCCTTTCCTCGACGGCTGGAAGCTGCTGGCCGAGACCAACATCTACAACGCCCAGGGCAAGGATCGTTTCGCTGATCGCCTTGGCATCGGCGGCGTCCTGCTGCTTTCCAAGGCCGCCCTCCAGAAGCGCGTACTTGCCGACGACAAGCTTCACATCGGTGAGTGCGACCGCCAGTACATCGCCCATGGCGTGATTGACCGCCGCCTGCTCGCCGCCCTTTCATTCATCACTGAAAAGGGCTACGACCTGCTGATCACTTCGCTCTTCTGCGGACGCGAAGTTTCGATCACCACCTCCGGCAACATTTCCAACCACAGCCGGGCAATGGCCGTCGACATCGCGGCAATCAACGGTGAAATCGTGACCCCCGGTACGCAGGGCCCCGGTTCGCAGACCGATCAGGTTGCTCAGCTCCTCCTCTCACTCCAGGGGATCATGGCTCCGGACGAAGTAATCACCTTGATGAGCTACCCGCAGCCAGCTGGATTCGCGATGGGCGACCACGGCGACCACCTCCACCTCGGGTACAGCCCGACCTCAGACTCTGACGTGCCCGGTGGTTCCGTCCAGTCCACACTCGGCGCAGAACAGTGGCAGCGACTGACCGAGCGCCTCGGCCAGATCCGCAACCCTGAAGTACCGACCACTCCGTCGGACGACGCACTTCCGGCTGAAAAGTCGGACAAAGACAAGTAGCCGCGATCAGCCCGCTATTCGGGTT
>JBAUOE010000212.1:0-2484 GCA_049579585.1 Solirubrobacterales bacterium
AATCCTTCAAATTCTTCGCCAAGCACGTAGAGGAAGCGAATCTGGTCGCGTCCTTCAAGGGCCGCTTCTACGGCTGGCACCATCACGTCTTCGTAGTCACCGCCGGTCACTTTGCCCTGTGCCTCGAAACCGAGCGTATCGTCAGGTAGATCCTTGATTTTGATGAGCATGACGCTGTTCTACATGATTCTGGTCGCGATATGTGGCGGATCCAGTGGTCATTTCTGGCCGTATTTCACCGGGCAGTGCCATCCGGGGACTGAACCGTCTGGGAAACTTGGCCGCATGAGCGAATTGGAAAGGTCCAATGGGCGGCAATAACAGATCGAAAGTGGCCAGCAACCCGGCCGGACGCCTGGGCAGGCACTGGGACGCCCTGCGGGCCAGCTTCGGGTTTCTCTCAGGCCTCGCAATGCTCTCCGCGGTCATTCTCGGGATCGCAGTGCCATGGCTCGATGACGCCCTGCAGATCAGTCTTCCTGTGCTCAGCTTCGAAAGCCAGTCGTCGGCCCGCAGCCTTCTTGAAACGATCGGAACCACAACTGTTGCTGTCGCCGGACTCAGCTTTTCGGTGACTGTGGTTGCCTTCACCCTGGCGTCATCCCAACTCAGCCCCAGGGTGCTGCGTAACTTCAGCAGTGACCGGTTGAGCCAGGTGACCCTTGCTTTGTTCCTCGGGACGTTCGTCTATTCACTGGTATTGCTGGTCAGGCTCGGCGTCACGGCAGATACAGGTGAGCCACCGAACCTTTCCCTGACCCTTGCCGTGGTTTTCGCCCTTGGTTCGTTCGTGACCTTTGCCGGATTCATCGCCCACATAATCAACATGCTGCAGCCGTCCTCGATCATCGCTTCGATCGGAATCGAGGGCTCCGCCGGACTGCCGAATCGTTTCCCGACCGGCCCGGGTGAACCGGAAGACCGTCAAGCCGTTTCCCGGACCGCCGAGCAGACAATTGACAGCCTCGCCCGGCGCGAACTGGAGGCCGACAAAGGCGGCTACCTGACCATGGTTGACACCGGGCTCCTGATCGCAGCGGCCACCGATCACGAAGCGCTGGTTCGCCAGCGGGTCACGGTTGGCACCTACGTTGTTCCCGGTCAGGTAATCGCGGAATACTGGTCAGCTTCGGAACCGGAAGAGGCGGGAGAGTCGATCCAGGATTCGTTCTGTATCGAGCAGCAGCGGACCCTGGTTCAGGACATCGCATTTCCCGTCAGGCAGCTGGCCGATATCGCCCTGAAAGGTCTGTCTCCCGGAATCAACGACCCGACCACCGCCCAGAATGCGATTGAAGCGATGGCCGAGTTTCTGATCGAGTTTTCACGAACCGAAACCCCGAGCCCGGTGCGGGTCGACGATCAAGGGGAGCCACGTTTCATTGCGCTCGGGCCGGATCTGGATGACCTGGTGCGTCTCGGGTTCAGCCAGGTACGGGTTGCCGCAGGCGTCCATCCCGCCCTGTCCCTGCGAATGCTGGATTTGATCGCGGAGATCGAACGGGCGGCCCGCAGAGAAGGTGCTCCGACCAGCGAGCTCGCCCGGCAGCGTCGGTTGATTGGTCTCGGCACCGGCCATGAGGATCCCCCGGAGGAGGATCTGGAAGAGGTCCGAAACAGAGCCGGGAACCCTCCGGCCTAGTCCTTTTCTACCCGGGACTCTCAACGAGAGCCCCGGGAATCTCCTGGTCAGGCGTTCGAGCTAACGCCTCAACCCGTTCCTGAGCGTGTTCTGGTTGCGGCTGCCGTTGCTGGATGTAGCCAGGACCGACACGTTGAGGGTTCCCGACTTCGTGCTGCCAAGCCGGCGGTACACCCGCTTGGGGACCTTGACGGTAATGACGGCCGAAGTACCGGCAGCGAAAGTTGTCTTCTGGAAGATTTCCCTGCCGCTGAAAGCCTTGCCACCCACTGAGTAACGTGCCGTTGCCCGGCGGATCCGGCAATCCCCTCCCCGGCATTTGACTTTGACCGCTTTGACCCGACGATTCGGAGCAACTTTGACGGTTCTGCTGGTCAATTTGGTGAATCGCGGTGAGTTGCTGCCGGATCCTGGACCCGCTGGTCCGATCGGGCCGGTATCGCCAGTCACCCCGGTTGCCCCGGTATCCCCGGTGTCGCCCGTTGTTCCAGTGCTGCCGGTTGCTCCAGTACTGCCGGGTGCCCCGGTGCTGCCAGTGGCCCCGGTCGGGCCCGAATCTGGCTCCACACCGGTGCCGCTCAGGTTTACCTGGCGCCGGTTGCCATCGACCCTGAGAACAGCATTTTTTGAGCCAGCCGAACTGGGCGCGAAGGTGATGTCGATCGCGCAGGATTCACGGGGATCGAGCCAGGACCACGGGAATATCGACGCGGATGCACAGGTATCTTGTCCGGCCGCAGATATGGAGAAGTCGGAACTCCCGGTGATCGAGGTCGAAAACACGTACATCGGGAACAGGAAGCTGCGGTTCTGGAAGGTGATCTGCTTGTCGGAGCCCGACT
>JBAUOE010000213.1:0-3301 GCA_049579585.1 Solirubrobacterales bacterium
CGTCGGGCGGATCAGGCGGCGGGGGTTCGGACTCTGGTGCGGGTGGTGGCTCCGGTACGGGTGATGACCCTGGCGCGGGGGCCGGTTCAGGCGGATCTCAATCAACGGGAACGAGTGCCGGCAGCACGTCTGGATCGTCAGGCAGCCCCCTGGTCGAAACCGTCGACCAGGTCACCGATGTGGTCCCGGCGGTTCCAGAGCAGGTTCCCGGGTCGGAGCCGTTGAACGAAGTCCTCGACGGCGTCAAGGACCTGCCGGGAAAACTGCTTGGCGGCAAGCCCTGAGGGTCAGTCCTGGCCGTCGTCTTTGATCGGTTTGGTAGCCAGCCAGATCAACCAGATTGCCACGGCCTGAAGCGGCAGCCGCGCCCACAGCGTCCAGTTCGGGATGCCGGTCTGGTCAAGCCCTTTGATCTGCTCCGGGTTGATCGCCATATGGGCGTTGGCCGGAAAAACGGCCACCAGCAGGGCGATCAGCCACCAACACCCGAACCGTGACGTGCGGTCAGAAAACAGGGCGAGACCACCGACGATTTCAGCAACACCGCTAACTGCGACCGCTTCGCTGTGCATCGGTATCCAGGGAGGCATCATTGCCAGGTACGGCTTCGGACGAACGAAGTGGAGGAGGCCCGCGCCAATGAAAAGGATGCCGATGCCGAACCTGAGGATCTTCATCCATGGACTGTATTGGCCGTGTGACCGGGCCGCTAAGGTGATCGGATGCCTGATTTCAATTTGAACTCCACCTACTCGCCAATGGCCGATCAGCCAAAAGCGATCGAGCAGCTGGTCGAAGGCGTGGAATCAGGCGAGCACATCCAGACCCTGCTCGGTGCAACGGGAACCGGCAAGACCTTCACGATGGCCGGTGTAATCAACGAAACCCAGCGTCCGGCGCTGGTGATCGCACATAACAAAACGCTTGCCGCCCAGCTCTGCAACGAGTTCCGTCAGTACTTCCCGGACAACGTCGTTGAGTATTTCGTCTCGTATTACGACTACTACCAGCCGGAGGCTTACGTTCCGGCGCAGGACCTCTACATCGAGAAGGACTCGTCGATCAACGACGAAATCGACCGGTTGCGGCACGCCGCCACCGCATCGCTGATCGCCCGTCGCGACGTGATCATCGTCGCCTCGGTGTCCTGCATCTACGGCATCGGTTCACCGGCTCTCTACAAGAACAAGATGGAACTCTTCAAAGTGGGAGAAACCATCGATCGTGATGCTGTTCTCAGGAAGCTGGTCCGGCTTCAGTACGAACGCAACGACAACACCCTCACCCGTGGTTCGTTCAGGGTCCGCGGAGAAGTGCTCGAGATCATGCCGTCCTGGGCGGAAACGGCTTACCGGATCTCACTTTTCGGCGATGAAATAGAAGCGATCCATCATTTCGATGTGCTTACCGGCGAGATCCTCGACAACCTTCAGCATTGTTCGATCTGGCCGGCCACCCATTACGTAACTGAAGAAGACTCGATGGATCGGTCACTCCAGGCGATCCGTGACGAACTTGACCACCGCCTTGAAGAACTTGAAGGGGAAGGCAAGGAACTCGAGGCCCACCGTTTACGGCAGCGGACACTTTACGACCTCGAAATGCTCAAGGAAACCGGGTTCACCTCGGGGATTGAGAATTACTCCCGACTTTTCGAAGGTCGTGATCCAGGCACCCCTCCGCATACCCTGGTCGACTATTTCCCCGATGATTTCCTCTGTTTCATCGATGAGTCACACCAGACGATTCCGCAGATCGGCGGCATGTATCTGGGCGACAAATCACGCAAGACCACCTTGGTCGATTACGGGTTCCGTCTGCCGTCGGCGATTGACAACCGGCCGCTGCGATTCGACGAGTTCCTCGAACGAACCAATCAGCTGATCCTGGTTTCGGCGACGCCGGGTCAGTACGAACGCACCGAGGCCACCCGGGTCGTGGAGCAGATCGTCCGTCCTACCGGAATTGTCGATCCGGAAATCGAAGTGAGGCCGACCCAGAACCAGATCGATGACCTCATGAACGAAGTGAAAGCCACGGCGGAAAAAGACGAACGGATCCTGGTCACCACATTGACCAAGAAGATGGCCGAAGACCTGACCAATTATCTGCTTGAGCATGGAATCCGGGTCAGGTATCTCCATTCCGACATCGACACGCTTGAGCGGGTGCAGATCATCCGCGAACTGAGGCTGGGGGAGTACGACGTTCTGGTCGGGGTCAACCTGTTGCGTGAAGGCCTCGACATGCCGGAGGTTTCGCTGGTCGCGATTCTCGATGCCGACAAGGAGGGCTTTCTTCGGGGTGAAACCAGTTTGATCCAGACGATCGGCCGCGCCGCCCGAAACACCGAGGGCCGGGTCCTGATGTACGCCGACCGTGAGACCGATTCGATGAAATCAGCGATCGGGGAGACCGACCGTCGCCGCGCGATCCAGGTCGCTTACAACGAGCGGCACAACATCACGCCGACCACGATCAAGAAGAAGATCGCCGATAGCAACAGTCTGCTTACCCTCGAAGACAAAGCGCCGGCGAAACGCCGTCGTCGAGGAGAGGACGATGATTTCGACGGACCGGAAGAGCTCGAGAAGACGATCATTTCGATGGAACTCGAGATGAACGAAGCCGCCGAGGACCTCAGGTTCGAACAGGCGGCCCGGATTCGCGATGAATTGCGGGAACTGAAACGGGACCTCGAGGGAATGCAGGCCGGGGCCTGATGTCCTTCTGCTTTACTCTGGGCCTGTGAATCCGGACCAGATCAGAAGAACCGACTTTCCCATCGTCAGCGACGGATACGACCCCGCGACTGTTGATGCTCACCTGACCGCGGTGGCCGCTTCGATGGCTGCGCTTGAGGCGCGTCTTGCGGCCTTCGAGGTCGAACGCGATGCTCTGCGACGTCAGGCGGCAAGGTCATCGTCGGCGGAAATCGAAGTGATTTCCGAAGCAGCAACACCCCCCGGCGGTAATCCGATTCCGCCGGATCCCCGGCCTGGCCCGGCGCTGGCTGGCGTGCCCGCGCCCCGACCTCCCGCATCTCCGGCGGAGGACGAAGTGTCAGCCCGTCTGATCGCCACCAAGATGGCCCTTGACGGGGCTGACCGGGAAGAGATCCGCCTGAAACTTTCGGACGGATACTCGCTGAGCGACCTCGACTCGCTCCTCGACGATGTGATCGAACGCGTCGGCTGATACCCGACGAGCCGACAGGCCGTTCCTTTTCGAACGTGTGTTCGCTTCTGTAGAGTAAGGGCAGTGACTCGTTCAGACAGAATCGTCATTACCGGTGCCCGCG
>JBAUOE010000214.1:0-3229 GCA_049579585.1 Solirubrobacterales bacterium
AGTTCGCCGATAACGACGATCCCGCGTGAACGGGCCGACTCGACCACAGGGGCCTCATCCGGGACCCCCGGGCTCTTGACGATTGTGCCTACTCCGTCAAGCAGGTTCAGCCCATCGCATTCCAGGCTGTACTCGATACCGGCACCGTCGAGATCTCCGAGACCTCCGGGCCTACCGGAATCCACTCCGGAAACGGCTTCCCCATTGGCTTTGAGAGCAACAGCTGCGGCAACTCCGGATCGCGCGAGACCGACGACCAGAAACGGTCCCGGGGGAAGTGGTGGGCGCACCTTGGATGAGTGGACGACTTCCACCCGACTTCCTTCTACGCAGGGGCCCCAGACCCTGCTTTAAATGCGGCTTTTTATCCGCCGATGCTCTGCTGGTAAATCGAGAAACCGATGCCGCTGCAGACTGCGGCGATGATCCAGAAACGCAACATGATTTTGGTTTCGGACCAGGCCATCATTTCGAAGTGATGATGGAGCGGGGCCATGAGCAGAACGCGCTTGCCGAAAGATTTGAAGCTGAAGACCTGAATCAGGACCGAAAGTGCTTCGATGACGAAAATTCCGCCGATTATGATCAGCAGGATTTCGGTCTGGGTCATTACCGCCAATGCACCTATGGCTCCGCCCAGGCCAAGTGACCCGGTGTCACCCATGAAG
The DNA here is from genome assembly GCA_049579585.1 of Solirubrobacterales bacterium. Lineage (GTDB taxonomy): Bacteria > Actinomycetota > Thermoleophilia > Solirubrobacterales > 70-9 > 67-14. The sequence continues at coordinate 669 of JBAUOE010000214.1, forward strand.
ATCGAGGCCGGGAAAGCGTTGAACCAGAGGAAACCGACACAGGCGCCGACCAGGCAGACAGCCAGCAATGCCAGGTCCTGCTGCCCGACCGTGATGAAACAGATGGCCGTGTAGGTCATCAGGACGATCGCGCTCGAGCCCGCTGCGAGACCGTCGAGTCCGTCGGTCAGGTTGACCCCGTTGGTGGCACCTGCAATCACCAGGAACACCAGCACGAAATAGGCTGCCGGCCCGATATCGAGGCTGATGTCGGAGATCCGGAACAGGATCACCGGCTCGAGTCCCACGCTGTGACGGGCCACCCACCATAGTCCCAGAGCCAAAATTAGCTGCCCAAGCAGCTTGTAGCGGGCTGACAGCCCAAGCGAACGGCGTTTGACGATCTTGATGTAGTCGTCGGCGAAGCCAAGGCCGGCGCAGCCAAGAGCAACCCCGAAAACAGTCATCGCGGCGACGCTGTGGTCGGAAAGCACGAGGAAAGGCACGATGATTGCGGCGAAGATGATCAACCCGCCCATCGTTGGTGTTCCGGCCTTTACCTGGTGTCCGGCGGGTCCTTCTTCACGGATGTTCTGTCCGAATTCCCTGCCGCGCAGGAAACCGATGAATCGCGGTGAGAGAAACAGGCATATGAGCATCGAGGCGAGGGCCCCAATGACGATCTCTCCCATCAGGCGACCGTACCTTGATCCGACAACGGAGCAGCAAGCCGTTCGGCGACAACTTCGAGGCCAACCGAGCGCGATCCCTTGACCAGCACCGCATCGCCCGGTTCGAGCAGATCGGTGAGCAGCACGGATGCCGCTTCCGGTGTGTCGACCTGATGGTCGGGAGAGTAGGCGGCAGTCAGATCGCCCACGCCGATCAGCAGGTCGATTCCAGCATTACGGCTGAACTCACCGATCTCCCGGTGAAAGTTCTCCTGGTCCGGACCCAGTTCGCCCATGAGTCCGAGCACCGCGATCTTTCGCGGGCGGTCGATCTCGGACAGGTACTGGATCGCTGCTTTCATCGAGAGCGGATTCGCGTTGTAGCAGTCATTGACTACCAGCACATCAGGATCGATCGTCAAGTGCTCGCCGCGCAGCTTCGAGAACGAAATCTGCCCGGTTCTGACCGAGAGCTCGTTCAGGGCCGCCCCGGACGCGAGCCCAGCCGCGATCGCCGCAAGGGCATTAGTGATGTTGTGGGTTTCCGCGAAGGGAAACTCGAAAGTTTCGGTGCCACCACCGGTTTTCACAGTGACCCGTGACCCACCGTCCAGCGGCTCTGTCTTTACAGCCTCGATGTCACTGCCGGGGCCGAATCTGACGATTCCGGGCTGGTTGTCCAGGTGCGGTTCCAGATGACCGGCCTCGACCGGTACGACCAGGGTTCCGCCCGGGACAAGGGATTCAATCAGTTCGGCTTTGGCCGCTGCGACCGCTTCGATCGAGCCCAGCAACTCAACGTGGACCGGTCCGACGTTTGTGATCACACCGATGTCAGGTTCGGCGATCTCGGCCAGTTCCCTGATCTGGCCAGCGCCGCGCATGGCCATTTCGAGAACGAGCGTTTCTGTGCCTGAAGGGGCATCAAGGATTGTCAGCGGCAGGCCGATCTCGGTGTTGAAGTTCTCCTGGGATGCATGGACCCGGCCCGGCAACAGTGATCTGGTGATGTCTTTGACCGAGGTTTTCCCGACCGATCCGGTGATGCCGATCACCGATGCCGCCAGTTCGCGCCGCCAGGCCCGGGCGAGTCGCTGAAGCGCAGGCAGGGGTTCTTCGGTTACGAAAACCCAGCCGTCGGCCTGGTTGAGTTCGCCGACCCATCCGGGCCCGACCACTACACCCCACGCCCCGTCTTCCAGTGCCTGTGTGGCGAACCGTCCACCGTCGTCGTTTTCCCCGATCAGGCCGAAGAACAGTTCCCCGCCTTCGATACTTCGCGAGTCGATCGCGGCACGGGTCGGGAATCCCCCGGGCCCCCGGACCAGGATTTCCGCTCCCATGGCTGCCGCCATACGCTCTGCCTGAATTTCGATCATCAGGCCATCCCGGCGCGTTCGCGCAGGTGCCGTCCAGCGACTTCGCGATCGTCAAACGGGATCTTGCGACCTTCCTCGAATTCCTGTCCCTGTTCGTGACCTTTGCCCGCGATCACGATCGTGTCGCCGGCGGTGGCGATACCGATGGCAAGTTTGATCGCCGCATCCCGGTCCGGTTCAACTTCGACCGAGTCGCGATCTTCGATGCCTTCGAGAACGTCTTCGATGATCAGGATCGGATCTTCGGAACGCGGATTGTCCGAGGTCACGATCGTGACGTCCGCAAGTTCGGCTGCGGCCCGGCCCATCAAGGGGCGTTTGGCCCGGTCCCGGTCGCCACCTGCTCCGACTATCGCGATCAGTCGGCCATCACCAAGGTCTCGCGCGGCCCGCAGGGCGTTCTCTACTGAGTCCGGCGTATGTGCGTAATCGACCAGGACTGCGAAGTCCTGGCCTTCGTCGATCGGCTCGAACCGCCCCGGAACCCGTCCCGCCGCAGCGAGGCCGCCGACCGCGTCCTCCGGGCTGACTC
>JBAUOE010000215.1:0-3613 GCA_049579585.1 Solirubrobacterales bacterium
CCCTTGCGTGAGAGCAGCCGTGCCGTTCCGGGGCCACTGATTATCCGAACCTGTTTGCCGAAGCGCCGCAGCGACGGAAAGTCCAGATGGTCAAAATGCTGATGCGAAACCAGCACGGCGTCGGGAACCTCGGCACCGCTCACCCCGGAATCGCCAACCTGCCGTTTGAGGTGAACTATCCGGTTCCTCAGAACCGGATCGGTCAGCAGGTGGGCACCATCCATCCGGATATCCACGGTTGCGTGACCCACGTATGTCAACCTGTCATCGGACACTGGCCCTGAATTATGAACCGCGGACGATGATCTAGGGTTGTCCCCGTGAGTCGCCACAAGCCGTTCGAGACGAATTACGCAGGGGCCATTTACGGAACCATCCTTTCGATGTCTGTGGTGACCACGGTCAGCAAGGATCCGGAACTCGGCGCGGTGGCGATCGCCGGATGGACCGCCGCGACCGCTTTTGTCTTTTTCCTGGCGCATGCCTACGCCGACATCGTTGCCGCCGGATTCGCCCGTCCGCGTGAAGCGAAGACTGTCGCGCGTGAAGCGATGCGCAAGGAGTGGCCGCTGGTGCAGGGTTCCCTGATCCCGGCAGCCGCCATGCTGCTGGCCCCGATTGGGCTGGTGTCCGAGGACACCGCTACCTACGTTGCGGTCCTCACCGGGGTCGTGGTCCTTTTTGTCGCCGGAATATCGATCGGCACCAGGCAGAAACTGCGCTGGAGTCGCCGCTTGATGATCGGGGCAATCAACGCCGCGATCGGGTTCCTGATCGTCGCCCTGAAGATCTTCGTTCACTGACCGTCAAGCGGTCAGGACCATTCAGCTCCGCGCCTGGCCCGCCTGCTTGTAGGACATGATGTCCACGACGAAAGCGAAGATCACGATCACCCACTCGAAGCCGTCCACCCCACGGCTGCCTGTATTCCACATGAAGACCCAGCCCAGGGTCGTCCAGGGCAGCAGGAAAAACCCGAGTATCGGCACGATCCAGCCATCCATCGCCCGGCTGATCCAGTCGGTGAAGAGCAGCACCACGAACAGTGCGAGCCGGGGTGAGATAAGTGCGAAGAGCGGTACGAGGCATCCCATGTGAAGAACCTACATCACGCCGTCGCCGGAACCTTCGGCCTTTTCCGGCTTGCGCCACGGACGCATCCGAAAAGTTGCCGCGATGTGCGCCCCGTACACAACCCCCATCGATGCGAGGTTCAGGAATATCAGGAGTCCGAGAAAGCCGGCCAGCACTCCGTACACGGCGCTGCTGCTGCTGGAGATGTCAAACCAGAGCCGCAGTCCCGAGGAAACAAGTCCGACCAGGCCCGAAGCGACAACAGCCCCGATCACGGTGCTCGACCAGGGTGTTTTGCCGGGGTTCAGAACCCAGAACATCCACGTGAAATAGAGAATTCCGAAAACGCCGATCCCGATCGGGCCGCCGAACCGTCCTGCCAGGTCTGAAAGCAGCGCGGAATCGTCGACGGCCTGGGCCAGCGGGCGCGAAAGGATCAGGCCCACGAAAACGAGTGCGATCGGCAGGGTGACCGCCGTTATCAATACATCCAGCGCCTTGTTCTTCGGGAAGGACGGGCCATCGGCCGAGTTTTCGTTTGCGGTCTGAACCGCATGGCGCAAGGCACCGATCGCCGAGCTCGACGAATAGAGGAGGACCACGGCGGTCACGATGCCGAGACTGCCCGCCCCCGCGGTCAGGCCATCAAGGAACTCGGCAACTTCCTGGCGGCCTTCGACTTCATCGAAAGGCAGGTTGTCAACCACCGCCTGGATCAGGTCCGCCCGGACATCCGGAGAATCGAAAATGTTGCTGAGAATCCAGACTGCCAAAAGCAGCAGAGCCGGAAAGGTCATCAGCATGAAGAAACTGAGCTGGGCCGCCTGCCTGGTCCCCGCCGCCCTGTCGAAAGACAGGGCGGCGGTCCAGATGACAGACCAGATTCGTTTCAGTAACGCGACGAATCTGTCACGCAAATCTCTCGACTCAGTCCCCCATGCCGGTCTTGGCTACTTCCCAGCGGACGGTGACCGCGTAAATGATGGTCACGTTGAACGCGATGAAGATCAGCGACAGGAACGGCTGCGTGGTCAAGGTGGTCATGTCGACGATCGCGTGCACGAAGCAGATGGCGATGGTCAGGAAACGGGCCCATTCACGGCCCTGGATCAGGGCATAACCGGCCCAGACCTTGATTATTCCCAGCACCATCCAGATGACGCCGACAGCCTGGACGCTGAGCAGATAAACATCACCGCCCGAAGTGCCCCGAACAAAATAGTTGTCCTCGAAAGCTGCGGAAAGTCCGGCGATCACGCCAAACACACCGGTCAGCATCATGATGATGCCGGCGAAAGCTACCCACGATGCCCAGGCAGCTGAGCCGCCTGGCACTTTTGAACCGCTGGACTCCATGTAATTCCCCTTTTAATTCACGTTCACGGACAGAAACCAGGCAATATGCCGGTTCCAACCTTACCGTCCGCGGGGCTACCGGACCGGTTCAGCGATACAGCGAAACGAGACGTGTACGGTCGAGCTCTCGATCGACTCCGGAATCCGGGCTGACGGCCGGTAACGGCTGCAGTAGTTCTCGGCACAAAGGAAGGACCCGCCCTTGATCACCTTGCGGGGTATCCCGCTGGCCGGGTCACGGCTGTCGTCGACGCTCGGCCCCCGTGGGTTGTTCGGCGCGCAGCAACGGGACGCAGGTTCGTCGTGTTTGTCGACAAACCAGGTGTTGGTCCATTCCCAGGTGTTGCCGGTTACTTCGTAAAGGCCGAAGGGGTTCGGCTCATAGCTCTTCACTGCCACCGTCCCGGGTTTGCGCGGCCCGTCAGGCCGGGGACGGAACTTCCAGGGGAACTCTCCGATCCAGCGGTTCATGCGCTCGATGCCTTCCGGGGCGAGTTGGTCGCCCCAGGCGAAATCTTCATCTTCCAGTCCGCCGCGGCCGGCCCGTTCCCATTGAACTTCGGTCGGCAGGGACTTCCCTGCCCAGCGGGCGTAAGCGTCAGCGTCCTGAAAAGTGACCTGGGTGACCGGATGGTCATCCTTGCCGTCCAGGTCGGATTGCGGGCCCCAGGGGTGACGCCAGCTGGCTCCCGGCGTCCAGGCCCACCAGCCCATCGGGTTGTTCAGGTCGACCGGGCGACGCGGCTGGTCGAAAGTGATAGACCCGGGCACCAGCAAAGCGGGGTCGGCCCCGGGGTACATCGCCGGATCGGGTGCTTTCTCGGCGATCGTCATATATCCGGTCGCTTCGACGAATTCGCTGAACTGCCGGTTGGTCACTGCGGTTTCGTCCATCCAGAAGCCATCGACCGAAACCGGACCGGCGGGTTTCTCCTCCGGGTAATGCCGCTCGCTGCCCATGGCGAAGGTTCCGCCGGGGATCCATCTCATTCCCGGAAAGGGTGGCGTTTCGGTGGGTGCATCGACGTTCACTCCGGCAAATGTTACCGGGACGCCGGACCCAGCCCGTTCGATTCGAGGAAAGCATCGATCTCCCGGGAAAGCCGGCCGCCCTGCCAGGACAGCGGTGATTCACCTACCTCTTCGCTGACCATTTTCGCCTGTGGCAAAACGTCCGCGTATT
>JBAUOE010000216.1:0-2290 GCA_049579585.1 Solirubrobacterales bacterium
CGGCCCGCAGGAGATCACCTGGGGAGAACTGCGCGCTCAGGTCGCGTCTGCCGCGGCCGGCCTGCGTCGGATCGGGGTCGGCCCCGGAGACCGGGTCGTCGCCTACCTGCCAAACATCCCTGAAGCGGTGATCGCTTTCCTCGCTTCGGCCAGCATCGGCGCGATCTGGTCGAGCTGCTCACCGGACTTCGGTGCGCGGACCGTGGTCGACCGTTTTGCCCAGATCGAACCCAAAGTTCTGATTGGGGTAAACGGGTATCGGTACGGCGGTAAGGAGTTCGACCGCAGCGAAGTGCTCAGTGACCTGGCTGACGAAATCGATTCCCTGACGTGCACGGTCGTACTGCCGTCCCTGGATGAGAGCTATCCGAAAGTCCTGCCTTCCCACACAATTTCCTGGAACGACCTGCTCGACGGGCCACAGCCCGCGGACCTGGCTTTCGAACCAAGGGAGTTCTCTGATCCGCTCTGGGTGCTCTACTCGTCCGGGACCACCGGCCTGCCCAAGGCAATCGTGCAGAGCCACGGCGGCATCCTCCTGGAACACCTCAAGACCCACAAACTTCATCTTGATCTTCATGCCGGAGATCGCTATTTCTGGTTCACGACTACCGGCTGGATGATGTGGAATTTCGTCGTTTCCGGCCTTCTTACAAAAGCAGCGATCGTGCTGTACGACGGCAACCCGGGGTACCCCGACATGGGGGCGATGTGGAAGCTGTCGGCCGAAGCGGGAGTGACCTGTTTCGGTACGAGCGCGAGCTTCATCGCGGCCTGCCGCGATGCCGGCGTGATTCCGTCCGCCTCGGGCGATCTTTCGGCACTTCGTGCGGTCGGATCCACCGGTTCAACCCTTGCCCCTGAAGGCTTCGACTGGATCTACGAGCAGCTGGGCGAGAACACATGGCTGTTCTCAACCAGCGGTGGTACCGACGTCTGCACCGCATTCATCGGGGGAGTTCCGCTCCTGCCGGTCTACCGTGGCGAACTTCAGGGTCCGTCCCTCGGCGCAAAGCTGCAGGCATTCGACGAATCAGGTCAGTCCGTGGTCGGCGAAGTCGGTGAGCTGGTGATAACGGAGCCGATGCCTTCGATGCCGATCTTCTTCTGGGGCGACGACGCGAACATGAGTCGCTACCGCGAAAGCTATTTCGAGATGTTCCCGGGGATCTGGCGGCACGGTGACTGGATCGAGCTGACCGACCGTCACACCGGGATCATCTACGGTCGCTCCGATTCGACCATCAACCGTGGCGGAATCCGCATGGGCACCAGCGAGATCTACCGCGCCATCCTGACCATGCCAGAGATTCTGGATGCCCTGGTGGTCGACATTCCTCGTTCGGGTACCGAAGGCTGGATGCCGCTCTTCGTGGTGCTGGAGGAGGGGGCTGTGGTCGACGATGATCTTCGCAACCGGGTCGCCAGGCTGATCCGTGAATACTGCTCACCGCGCCACGTGCCGAATGAGATCTTCGTAATCGATGAAGTTCCCCGGACGTTAACCGGAAAGATCCTCGAAGTGCCGGTCAAGCGCATTCTCACTGGCACTCCGGTCGAAAAAGCAGCCAGTCGCGACGCTTTGGCGAATCCCCGCTCTCTCGACTATTTCGCCGAATTCGCCTCGACACACTGAGGGCCCTGACCCCGCCCGAGGGTGTCTCTCAAAAACGAAGAACCTCAGGGGATAGCATGGTGAGAAGCCCGAACAATCACTTGAGGAGGCAGGAACTTGACCCCGAAGTCGATGAAATTCGTATTGCTCGCAGTTGCCGGTCTGGTGGCATCAATGGCTCTTGCAGCCTGCGGCGGGGGTGGCATTTCGGGCGGATCGAGCACTGAGGACATTCCCACCGCCCAGGGCGGGACCGCGTCGGGGAAGCTCAAGATCTCGAACTGGCCTCTCTACATCGACAAGAAGACGATCGGGAACTTCGAAGAAGAAACCGGGATCAGCGTTGATTACGTCCAGGATGTGAATGACAACGACGAGTTCTTCGGCAAGATCCAGCCCCTGGTCAGCCAGGGCAAATCGGGTGACCGCGACATCATCGTGGTCAGCGACTGGATGGCCAGCAAGATGTACAAGCTCGGCTACATCCAGAACCTCGATCCGGAAGAGCTGGATACAGCCAGCACCAACATGCTGCCCAGTCTGAAGAACCCCACCTTTGACCCGGGACGGGAATTCAGCGTTCCGTGGCAGTCCGGCATGACCGGACTCGTTGTGCGCAGCGACCTCGCTCCCGACATCAAGTCGATCAGTGATCTGTTCTATCCGCAGTACAAA
>JBAUOE010000217.1:0-2288 GCA_049579585.1 Solirubrobacterales bacterium
GCTCTACGATCACTGATTCACCACGGACCAGCTTGCCCTGGGCCTCGGCCGCACCGATCATGGCCGCGCCGATGCGGTCCTTGACTGAACCCCCCGGGTTGAAATATTCGAGTTTGGCGCAGACTTCAGCCCCCGCCCCATGCCCGATCCGGGCAAGCGAGACGATCGGCGTGCCGCCGACAGTCGCCGATGCCTGGGGCGCAATCAAATGAAGTACATCCTTGCCGCGGCATCCTCAGCTTCACGTCTTTCGATGTCACCGATGGTGGTTTCCGAGAAAACCTGCCTGAGTGCCGCGACGCCTTCCGCCCAGATCCCTCCGGCTTCATCGGCTTCCTGGCCGACTTTGCCGTCGAGTGCCTGAACCACTTCAAGCACCGCGATTTCGTCCGCCGGCCGGGAAAGCGTGTAGCCACCCTTGCTGCCGCGGTGACTGGTGAGCAATCCCGAACGCCTGAGCGTCGAAAACAGCTGTTCCAGGAACTGATCCGGAATGTCCCGCCTCTCGGCAAGTTCCTTGACCGGTAGTGGCCGGGCTCCGGATCGGGCAAGCTCTGCCATTGCGACGACGGCGTAGCGGGACTTGGAGGTGACGGAGATCACCCCTTCTTTCTACAACACTCCGCGGGGGGAAGACTACGTATTCACTCAGGATTCGATGAGGCTGCTGCCATTTTGGCCAGGGCGACATCAATTCGGTCGAGGGTAAGCTCCTTGCCGAGCACAGCCACAGACTCGAATATGCCCGGGGAAACCGTTGTGCCGGTGATCGCGACCCGGATCGGCTGGTAAACCTTGCCGGGCTTCAGGTCAAGCGTCTCCGGGATCGGCGAGACCGCAGCTTCGACCGACTCCGAGGTGAACTCTTCGAGGCCGGACAGCGCTTCCCGGACGGCTTCGAGGGCTGCGCCAGCGTCGTTCTTCATGGTTTTCCGCCAGGCTTTCGCGTCCTCGACCGGTTCTTCGAATACAAAACGGATCAGCGGCCAGACTTCGTTCAGGGTCTGGGCTTTTTCCTGGGCGATGCCACAGGCCAGTTTCAGCTTTTCGTCGACTTCCCGGTTGACGACACCGGCGACCGCCGCCGTGTAGTCATCGAGGTCCAGGTCACGCATGTAGCGGCCATTCATCCAGCGCAGCTTCTGTTCATCGAACACGGCGGACGACTTGCCGACATCCTCGGGACGGAACCGTTTCACGAGTTCTTCCGTCGGCAGTAGCGTTTCGTCGTCCCCGGGACCCCAACCGAGCAGTGCGACGTAGTTCCGGATCGCGGCGGGCAGGTAGCCGGCTTCGCGGAGTTCCTGAACTGACGCAGCGCCGTGGCGCTTGGAGAGCTTCTTGCCGTCGGGTCCGTGCAGCAGCGGCACGTGTGCGTAGCGCGGCGGCTCGATGCCAAGTGCCTCGAAGACCATCAGCTGCTTCGGTGTGTTTGAAAGGTGGTCATCACCGCGAATCACCTCGGTAATTCCCATGTCGGCGTCGTCGACCGCCACCGCGAAGTTGTAGAGCACCGAGCCGTTGCCCCTGGCAATCACGAAATCGTCGTAGCTGCGGTTCGGGAAACGGACTTCGCCCCGGATCAGGTCATTGACGACGGTGTCGCCGTCGTCCGGTACCCGCAGCCGGACGGCTCCAGTGCCATCTTCGCTCGGCGTACCGCGATAGCCGCGGTCAGCACCGTGCTCGGCTTTCCATGCCTTGACGTCGTCGGCCGTCGCCGCGTCGCGGTACGCAGCCCCACTTTCGAGCAGCTTTTCGAGGGCGGCTGTGTGGGCGGGTTCGCGGGCAACCTGCGAAAGGGGGCCTTCGTCCCAGTCGAGGCCGAGCCATTCGAGTGCATCGAGGATCTGACCGACGTTTTCTTCGGTCGATCGCTCCAGGTCGGTGTCTTCGATCCGCAGGACCAGCGTGCCGTTGTCGTGCCGGGCGGCCAGCCAGTTGTACAGTGCGGTTCGGGCCCCGCCGATGTGCAATGCACCGGTCGGCGAAGGGGCGAATCTAACTCGGAGGTCACTCTTAGCGATGCTCATCGGTGCCCATGTTTCCACAGCTGGAGGACTGGCGAAGGCTGTCGGTCGCGGAGCCGAAATCGGCTGTTCCTCGATTCAGATTTTCAACCAGAGCCCGCGGGCCTGGAAACCGACCAGTCACACCGAGGAAGACTTCGCCGAATTCCGTGAGGCGATGGCGAATTCCAAAGTCGAAACGGTGATCATCCATGCCGTCTACCTGATCAATACCTGCACCCCGGACAAAGAGCTCCGGGACAAGTCACGCGCGTCCCT
>JBAUOE010000218.1:0-3903 GCA_049579585.1 Solirubrobacterales bacterium
GGGTCGGGACCGGGGCCGGATCAGGTCACGGGGTGCGCAGGACTGGGCTCCGGCCCAGTTGGTCCAGGTCTCGGCATTCCTTGTGCTCATTTCAGACTCCCTCCGCGGAGACGGGCTCCTCGGGAAGATCCTCAACCAGTCTCCGTGCAACCGAAGCGGCAATCCCCAGCACGAGCACGGTCAGGAGGGCCGGCAGGAGAAAACCTCCGGCGCTGGCCAGAAGGCCTCCGCCGAATGCTCCCAGCATCTGTCCACCGCCCCAGGCGACATTCGCCGCACCGGACGCATAACCCTGGTTCAGCCCGGCGTTCGCGGCAACGTCAGCCACAAGGGTGCTGGCCGGGGTGAAAGCGATGCCCGAACCGAAAGCGATGAATACGACGGAAACGAAAACGGCTGGAAGGGTCGAGAAGGCACCGATCGCGGCCACCGCGAACGCCACGATCACCACTCCCATCAGGTACGGGCCGGTGCGCCCGACCCGGTCACTGACCTTGCCGATCACCGGGCCGACGATCGCTTCGGTGACCGAACCAACTGCGAAGGCTGCGGCGATCAGAAAGGGTGAAGCTCCGAGGTCATCCATCTTGAGTGGCGCCACGAGAACCGTCATGCCGAATGCAAAAGAAGGTGCGGCGAGCAGCCAGATGGCGGGAGTCAGTTTGGAACCCCGGGCCACGGAGATCGCACCTTTGATGGTCTGGGGTTCGATTACCTTGGCGTAAGGAATCGACCAGGCAAGGGCGAAAAGTAGAGCGGCCAGGATCAGCACGGAACCGAAGACGATCCCGGTTCCCACCTGATGGGCTAACGCGCCCAGCGGGGCGCCAAGCAGTTCTCCGACCACGGCGGCAGCGATCACGGTTCCGACCAGTGCGCCGCGCTGGTCCTTGGGTCCGGCCTGGATCACCCAGCTGATCGCGCCGGCCCACATCAAGGCACCGCTTGCCCCCTGGAAGAAGCGGCTGGCGTCGAGCAGCCAGATCTCGTTCGCGAAACCGAAGATCGGACTGAAGATGCCGATGCCAACGAGTCCGGTCAGAACTGCCATCCGGGACCCGAAACGAGCCGCGTACCAGCCGGCGGGCAGCGCCATGACCAGAGTCCCCGCGGCGAAGCTGCCCGAGAGCACTCCGGCCCCGACCTCGGTCAGGGAATGGTCGCTGCGGTAGTCGGGCAAAAGGGGTGTCAGGACCGCGAAGAACGTAACGTCCAGAAACACGACCGCGCAGGCAAGAAAGAGCAGACGTCGCACCCACTCAGTCTCTCAGACATACGCCTCCCGTCTTATCTGGCGGGCGCATGTCAAACTTGTCGGGTCGAGGGCGCTGCCCGGAACACACCCCCGGAGGGGTGGCAGAGCGGTTGAATGCACTGGTCTTGAAAACCAGCGTGCGTCTTACAGGCGTACCGTGGGTTCGAATCCCACCCCCTCCGTTCCGACCCGGCGGTTTCGTTGATTCTCGCGTCAGCCGCCGATAGGATCCCGGGGTACCTGAAATCAAGGTTGGGGGAGAACATCGTGAGCCACAGATTCGCCGTGCTTGTCGTACTTGCGGTTTCGGCCTTGATTGTCGGCGCGGCTCCGGCCAGTGCGTCGAAGAACCTCTACCTGGCGAGCGGTGACGACGGCACGAACGCCAAACTGCAGGCTTTCTCGCTCAGCGCCGACGGTACACCCGCCCCCCTTCAGACTTATCTTGGCGAGTCCAGTGGGTACTTCAATGCGATCTCGATGACCCCGGACGGCAGGTTCTTGTTCGCAATGGACTACAACTCGAGCGAAATCAGGTCGTTCTCGGTCGACGCCGACGGCAAACTGACCGATGCGCCCGGCTCGCCCCTGATCCCGCCAGGCAACACGGGTCCCTACGGGAGCGCGGTGACTCCCGACGGGAAGTTCCTCATCGCCGGGCTCTACAACACGCGCAGCGTGCAGGCTTTTGCGATCGGGGCGGACGGATCGCTCTCGGCGGCGGCGGGGGGACCCGTCGAGCTGGGTCCTTCTGCGTACCCGTACGGAGTCGCGGTCAGCACCGATTCGCGCACCTTGTACGTACCCGACTATGCGAACGACAACATGCACTTCTTTCGGATTGCGACGGACGGCAAGCTGACCGAACCGGCCGGCAGCCCCGTCGCCACTGGGAACCAGTCCTACCACGCCGCGGTCTCCCCGGACGGCAAGTACCTGTTCGCCCCCAACGGGGGGAGCGACGACGTATCTGTCTACTCGCTCGACGGCGAAGGGATTCCGACGGAGCTCGCGGCATCTCCCTTTCCGGTAATGACCGACACCTACGGAGGTTTTTCGGTCTCCCCGGACGGCCGCACCCTCTACTCGAGTGGCAGCAACGATGGGATCGAGTCCGCAACCATCGGTCCGGACGGTGCCCTCGCGGCCGGCCCGTCCATCATGGTCGGCGCTTACAACGCCCCGTTGGCGCTGAACCCCGCCGGCACGCGTCTGTACAACGGCGTGGATGAAAACAGCGTGGACAACCGACTCGTCACTTATTCGGTAGGCGCAGGTGGCGCCCTGACTCCGTTCGGAACGCCACTCACCCTCGACGAATTCATCAGTCCGGACTCCGACTCTCTCGTCGTGAGTCCCGCCCAGCCCCCGGTGGCGGCGCTCACGACGCAGTCCGGATCGAAGGCCCAGGTCTCCTTCGACGCCTCGGGTTCGACTGATCCCGACGGGCCGATCGCTTCCTACGCCTGGGACTTCGGTGATGGCCAGACCGCCGAGACCACCACGCCGACAACCACTCACAGCTATGCCACCGACGGCGACTACACGGCCACCGTCACGCTGACCGACGTGGACAATTGCTCTACCGAGATGATCTTCACCGGCCGGACCGCCTACTGCAACGGCTCCGACGTTGCGAAGGCGGCAGCCACAACGGTCGCCGACAGTCGCGTCACGGGGGCGAAGGTCACGGCTAAAAAGATTCAGAAGCAGAAAGGCCTGCTGATCAAGGTGAAGGCAGGTGCTGCGGAGGCCGTGAGTCTCCGGGCCAGTGGAGGCGTCAAGTTCAAGGGGGTCAAGAAGAAGGTTGCCCTCAAGACGCTCAAGGCCCGGTCAGGTGCAGGCAAGTACCGGATGCTGAAGCTGCGCCCGAAGTCGAAGAAGAAGGGCCGGGTCGCCACCCGCCGCAAGGGCAAGGCCACCATCACGGTGAAGCTCACCGACGAGCTGGGGAACAGCCTCACCAAGAAGGTGAAGGTCAAGACCGTTCCCGCCCGGAAGAAGCGCTAGACGAATAGGCCTACTGCGCGGTACCTGAAGATTTCGCTTGCCCCTCCGTCGTTCGTGGTCGATCGCTCCCTTATGTTGGCTCAGCCAACTACGAAAGACACACGATGACCCGCCTCACCACAGGAGATGGAAATCTTCTGGTCGAACTCAGCTTGACCGAACGGATCTTCGCGCTACGCGGAGACATCGAAGTACCCCTGACCGAGATCACCGACGTGGAAGTTGTTGCCGACGGACTCGCTACTGCACGTGGCATCAGGGCACCAGGTCTTTCCCTTCCGGGGTACGTGAAAACAGGGACCTGGCGGCGATCCGGTGAGAGAGCTTTCGTGGCGACCCGCAGGAACCGGCCGACCCTGAAGATCTCGATGGCTGACAGTTCGGAATGGTCGAGCATCCTCGTCAGTTGCGATGACGCGGAGGATTGGGGCGGGAAGCTCTCCCGATCCTGAGGGTCCCGCACAAATAAACGCCCGCTATTGGCAATCTGCCAGTAAGGTGTTGCCATGCACACCTCATTGCGGTCGCGGGTCGCCCTGGCCTTGGTTAAAAGGCAGCTACCGAAGATCATGGCGGCAGACCCTGTCGCCGCTCTGCCAGACGGGCTCCATGTCGCGATCGTCGGCTCCGGTTCACCT
>JBAUOE010000219.1:0-6892 GCA_049579585.1 Solirubrobacterales bacterium
CCCCGCGGCCACGGACCTGGGGCCGGCGGTCGGCCAGAGCCATGAGGATCCCGCCGCCGATCAAGCCTGCCGCAGTTGATTTTGGCCCGCCGAGTCGAGATTCGATGTGGCGTTCAAAACCAAAACCGACCGCGGCAGCGGGCAGGAAAGAAAGAGCAAGGACAGCGGCGCGTCTCAGGTCGAAAGCTTCGAGCTCATCGGCGATTTCTTGACGCCGGGTGAGCAGAAGTGCCATCGCGGCCCCGGCGTGAAGGGCGATCTCGAAGCTTTTGCGAAGTTCCGGATCGAGACGATCCCAATCCCACCCCGCCAGGCGTGGAAGCATTGTCAGATGGGCGGAGCTGGACACCGGCAGGAGTTCGGTTGGACCCTGGACGATTCCGAGGATTACTGCTCGTTGGGTGTCACTCGTGCCGGAAATCAGAGGTTTGACTCTATTCCCGACTAGACTTTCGTGTTTCCATGCGCCGTCCGAACTTTCATTTACGTCGATACCAGCTGTGGCAGATGGCTGGTGATGCTTTTCTGGTGGCGCTCTCGTTCTTCCTTGCGTTCCAGTTGCGCTTCCTCGATGTGCCGGGAACAATCCCCGAGCGATACGTGGATCTTTTCCTGAGCTCGGTCGCTTTTGTGGTCGTTGGCAAACTCGTGATCTTCTACCTGTTCGGGCTCTACCAGAAGTGGTGGAGGTTCGTGGGTGGACGCGACATTGCCCGCATCGTCCAGGCAGTCACCGTCTCAAGCCTTTTGTTGATCGTCGTTTTCAGCGTCGCGAAGCCCTTCAAAGTTGATCTGCCGCGCTCGGTCGCGATGGTTGACTTCCTGCTGACGATGATGCTGATCGCTGGCGCCAGGCTCGGCACCAGACTGTTCAAGGAACGGCCCGATCGTGGCCGGCGGATCGCCCGCGGTCGCGAAATCCTGGTGGTTGGCGCCGGATCCGGCGGACAGATGGTTGTGCGTGAACTCCGGCTGAACCCTGCCCTTGGAGACATGGCCATCGGGTTTGTCGATGACAACGCCGGCATGCGCGGCATGCGCATCCAGGGCATTTCGGTGCTTGGCACCACCGATGAGATCGCAACCATCCTCGATGAAACCGAGCCGGATGAAGTCGTTATCGCCATTCCTTCGGCTCCGGGAACATTGCGGGCCAAAGTGGTGGCCGCCTGTCGCTCCCGCCAGATCAGCGTCAAGACGCTGCCGACGGTTTTCGAACTCCTCCGTGGCGGGGTCCAGCTGAGTCAGCAGTTGCGTGAGGTTCAGGTGGAGGATGTCCTTGGCCGTGAACCGGTGGTGGTTGAACTGGAGCGGGTCGGGGCTTATCTCGAAGACCAGGTAGTTCTGGTCACCGGGGCCGGAGGATCAATCGGTTCGGAACTCTGCCGCCAGATCGCCCGGGTCAATCCGAAGCTGCTGATCATGCTCGACCATGCGGAAGACAACCTTTTCCTGATCGAACGCGAAATGGTTGCCGAACGTCATTTCAACCGGGTAGAAGCCGTCCTGGCTGACTGCAAGGAAACGGAACGCATGTTCGAAGTCATGCAGCGTTTCCGCCCGAACGTCGTTTTCCATGCTGCCGCTTACAAGCACGTGCCGTTGATGGAGTCGAATCCGCTGGAGGCGATCAGGAACAACGCGATCGCGACCAGGATCACCGCCGAAACTGCCGCCGCCGCCAAAGTCGAACGGTTCGTCTTGATCTCCACCGACAAAGCGGTCACCCCGAAAACCGTGATGGGTGCGTCGAAGGCCCTCGCCGAATGGTCGATCGGTGCTGCCGGCGAACGTCACCGGGACACCCGTTTCGTCAGCGTGCGATTCGGCAACGTGCTCGGGTCTTCAGGCAGCGTTGTGCCGATCTTCAAACGACAGATCGAGAAGGGTGGACCGGTGACGGTCACCCATCCCGACATGACCCGTTTCTTCATGACGATCCCCGAAGCCGTCCAGCTGGTAATCCGGGCGGCCGACACCGGAAACACAAGGGGGGACGTTTTCGTTCTCGACATGGGCGATCCGATCAGGATCGTCGACCTGGCCGAGAACATGATCAAACTTGCAGGCCTTGAACCCGAGAAGGACATCGCGATCGAGTTCACCGGTCCGAGGCCGGGAGAAAAACTCCACGAAGAACTGTTCGGCGAAGAAGAAAGACCGCAACCAACCGCTTCGAAACGCATCATGCGTGCCGTTCGTGATGAAAGGATCGATCCTGAATGGGTAGAAAACACGCTCAACCAGCTCGAGCTTCTGGTGCGCACCGGCGACGAATCGAACCTTGCCGAAATGCTCGTTGAAATCGTCAACAGCCCGGGAGTCGATCCTGTCCGGATTCCCTGATTTTGCGTGGCTGACTAACATGCTGCGGTCTAGTCCGGGGATTTTCCCTTCCCAGAAATGTCTGTGCTTGGTGAATAAAACGTGAAAGACGTGATTCAGACCGTTGGTGGCTACGCAGGGATTGTCTCCCTGTTCGGACTCGTTGTGCTCGCGATGCTCTGCTTTTCCCAGGCCCGCGACATCCGCCGTCTGCGTGAATGGGCGGGCGGCGCTCCCGAGCGCGACGCTGAAGTCCGCGAGGTCAGTGAGATCGTGGCCGAAGAGCGGTCGGCTGAGCTGAAGGTCCTGGCCGAACGGGAAGAACGCCGGATGGAACGCGAAGGCCTGATCGGAGGTTCGTTCTGGGATCGGCTCGGACGCACCGGGCGCATCCTCGCGATCGTCGCCACGGTAATCATCCTCGGCGCCGGTGCCGCCTATGCCGGAACCACGCTGCTTGGCGGCGACGATGGAGGCTCGACCGGCAACAAGTCGAAGAAAGCCGCCGCCAACAGTCCAGCCCAGATCAAGGTGGCCGTGCTCAACGGAACCGGTGGCGCCGAAGTCGGTCTTGCCAGCGACTACGCGCTGGTCCTCGAAAACGCGAACTTCAAGACAGGCATCGTCACCGATGCCACCGAAACCTTCACTTCGAGCGTGGTCATGTACACGCCTGGCAACAAGGCGGCCGCCCAGAAGGTCGGCAAAGCGGTCGACATCGACGCAACCGAACCGATCACCAGCCCGGTCGAAACGTTGACCACTGGTTCGATGGCCGTGGTGGTCATCGGCACCGATCATTCGCCGTTGCCGACGGACGGTTAGTCGTTTGAAAAGTCCGGTTCGATCCGGTCGCTCGCGATGGGTGGCGCCGGTCGCCATCGGTCTGTTGTTTGTCCTGACCATCGCTGCCTTCGGATGGTCGCAGCGGCTGAAACGCGAACCGCTGGTAATCGACCGGGTCGAGTTCATCGCGGATGGAGCCGTGACCGACAAGATCTCTGTCTTCACCCCGAACGGAGACTGTGAGCGCGACACGATCGCGATCAATTTCCGGACCACGAAATCGGATGACGCATCGGTAGAGATCATCGGGCCGGGTGGCAACCCGATCAGGGAACTCGAAACCGACCGGTTCTTCAAGCGATACCGGGAACATTCGATCATCTGGGATGGCAAGAAAGACAACGGCCGGGTGCCACGCACCGAGCAGTACCGGGTGCGGGTAACCATGCATGGCCTCAACCGGGTGCTTTACCTGCCGGGCCGGATCCGTCTGCGCAACCTGCCGCAGGACGGATCGAAGTGCATCGCCCACATTTCGACGAAGAACCAGCCGGATGCCGCTCCCGGCAAGGACGACGGCAAGTGATCGAATCGGTAATCGGTCTGATCGCCGCCCTTTGTGCAGCCGTCGCGATCGTTGATACCTCGTCGCGTCGTCGCGGAATGGTCATGGTCGCGGCCGTGGTCCTCGCACCGGCGCTGATCGCCGGGGACCAGTGGAACGCAACCCAGGTAGAAGAATTGAGGAACTCACCGGCGCTCCTGATCGCTGCTCTGGCGGTAGTCGGAGTTGTGGTGGCGGTTCTTGCCGGGATCTTCACCCGTTGGCCGATGGCCCTGCCGGTGCTGATCCTCGTGGCTTTGCCATTCCGGGTTCCACTTGACGTTGGTGGTGAAGAAGCCAACCTGCTGATGCCGCTCTACCTGGTCATGGCCGGCGGCGTTGCCGCTTCGGCCTGGCAACAGTGGATCCGTCCTGAATCCGGGATTTCAGCGAGGCCTGAACGGGTCGCGCCGCACGGGATTGCCGCCTGGGTGAAACCGCTGCTCGCGGCATCGGTGGTGATCTTTGCGCTCGGGCTTTTCTGGTCTTATGACCGTTCCACCGGCCTTCAGAACCTCTGCTTCTTCCTGATCCCGTTCGCGGTGATCTTCGCCCTGATGGTCGACTTCGAATGGACACCGAAACGCCTGCGGACCACCCTGGTGGTAATCGTCGGACTCGCCCTTATCTGCACCCTGATCGCTTTCGCCGAACACCAGTTCCGCTTCCTGCTCTGGAACGAAACGGTGATCCGGACCAATGACTTCAACGTCTATTTCCGGGTCAATTCGCTGTTCTGGGACCCGAACGTATTCGGTCGTTACCTGGCCCTGGCCATAACCCTGGTCGCTGCCACCCTGATCTGGTCGCGAAACAGAAAAGAAACGATCGTTCTCTGCGCTGTCGCGGCGATCCTCTGGCTGGGACTCGTAATCACCTACTCGCAGTCGTCCTTCATCGCTCTGCTGGCCGGCCTGGCAGTTCTGGTTGCGTTGCGCTGGAGCCTGAAATGGGTACTGGTCGGATCGGGTGTGCTGGTGGTTGGCGTGATCCTGTTCGCGACCGTCGCCGGCGGTGTGGTGAAGCTGGACCTGAGCCGGCTGAACGCACAGTCCGCGGGCCGGGCAAACCTGATCGAAGGTGGCATCAACCTGTTCGAGGCGCGGCCGATCCAGGGGTACGGATCCGGCGCGTTCTCGAAAGCTTTCCGCGACAAAGAAACCAACGGCAACGCTCCGGTGGTCGAATCCCATACCGAACCGGTGACGGTGGCCGCCGAGCAGGGCCTGGTTGGACTCGCGATCTACGTTGCCCTGATCATCTCCGTGATCGCCGCACTGACAGCAGGCATGAGGGCAGTAATGCCGGGGTTGGGAGCGGCCCCCGGTGCCCGTGACAAAACCCGGGGCCCGCCGGCCTCACGCGCCGCGATTCTGGCTGCTTTCGTCGCGGTCCTCGTCCACACCATCACCTACGCCGGTTTCCTTGACGACCCGATCACCTGGGTTTTGATCGCCATCGGCTATAGCCTCGCTTTCCCATGTCGGGCTACCTCCGCCGCTTAGCGAGCACAGGCGCTGCCTACACGGCGGCCAGCATCCTTTCGAAGCTGATCGCGGTCGCTTTGCTGCCGCTGTACACGCGGTACCTCTCGCCAGCCGATTACGGTGCGGCCGAAGTGATGTTCGGAGCCGTGGTCGCGGCCAGCATCATCATCCGGCTGGGAGTGGTCGAAGCCCTGCTTCGGTTCTATTACAAGACGGACGAAGACCCGGCCAGAGTGGTGGCTACATCCTTCTCCGCACTTTTCTGGGCGGGTACGGTCGCGGCCCTGGTCCTCCTGCCGCTGGCCGGCCCGATCTCCGACGCGCTGCTTGGTGAACCCGAGGTTGAACTGGCCCGGATCGCGATCGGTGGCCTCTGGGTGCTCACCCTTTCCGAATATCTGCTGACGATCTTCCGTCTCGACGAAAAATCCAAACCGTTTTTTGTCGTGACACTCGCTTCGGTCCTCGTCACCATTCCGGTGACCGTGATCCTGGTGGTGCCATTCAATCTCGGCGCCGAAGGTCTTTTGCTCGGCAGTTATGGCACCGGGGTGGTTTTCGTACTTGGCCTGATCGTCTATCACCGCAAACGGCTCTCTTTGATCCCGGATGTACCTCTGCTCAAGCGGATGATGCGTTTCGGCTTGCCAACCATGCCGGCCGAACTCTCGCTTTACTCGCTCAGTTTCGTTGACCGGATAATCATTGCCCGCAGCCTCGGTCTTGCCGAAGCAGGCCTCTACTCGCTGGCGATCAAGGTGTCGCAGTCAATCAACGTCCTGGTCCGCGGATTCCAGCTCGCTTTCCCGCCGCTGGCCTATTCGATCGTTGATGACGACGAAGCCCGCCGGGCCTACTCGGCGATCGTCACCTGGTTCGTGGTGCTGATGGCTATGGTGATTACCGCGATCTGGCTGGTGGCCCCATGGATCATCAGCATTTTCGCTGCCCCCGAATATTTCGAGGCTTACAAAGCGGTCGGTCCGGTGGCAGCCGGCACCGCGCTCTACGCGATCTACATGGTGCTGCTGGTTGTCCTGGGACGAACCGGGCGAACCGAGTTCAATTTCCCGGCAACGCTGGCCGGGGTCGTGGTCAACATCGTGCTCAACCTGATCCTGGTTCCAATCTGGGGAATAGTCGGGGCCGGTGTTTCACTGGTCATCTCTTACGGCATCGTGCTGGTTCTGATGTACATCTTCACCCAGAGGCTTTTTCCCGTTCCGTACGAATGGGCACGTCTGCTCAAAGTGGTCGGGGCAAGCGCGGTTCTGGTTGCGATCGGAGAGGTGTTCGTTCCAAATACGGGGATCGCGCCGCTGGCCATTCGTTCCCTGCTGATCTGTGTTCTGCCTTTGGCGATGTTCAGCCTCGGTTTCTTCACCCGGGAAGAAAAACGGTATCTCGCGATGCTCAGGCAGCCTTCGTTGCTGATCGAGAAGATCAAGGCTGCGAGGGCGGCCGAAGCCAGCGATCCCAAAACCCGGGATCAGGGTCTGTCAGAGGTTTACGAAGTCGAACAGATGAACGAGGACCTGAGGAATTAGGCCCGGATTTGGGTAAGGCACGGATCACACGTGGCACGGATCACACAGGGCACGGATTTCCTTAACTGGGAAATCCGTGTTTGGTGCACCGGGAGGTTTCGGAAGGAAGGACCTCTTCAGGCGTTGTTCTTGTCTTTCAGGCC
>JBAUOE010000220.1:0-3039 GCA_049579585.1 Solirubrobacterales bacterium
GCCGCGATCGGTCCGGTTGCGATCGGGCTCAACTTCGGCATCAAACTGATCGCCAGGCGTCCCCGTCCGACCCTTGAAGGACTGCCGCCGCTGGGCGGAGCACCCTCTTCACTTTCTTTCCCTTCAGCCCACGCCACCGCTTCGTTCGCCGCCGCCACCGCGATGTCGCGCTTCGCACCGGAACTCAAACTTGCCTTGTTCGGCGCGGCCGCAACCATGGCGGTAACCAGGCCATACCTGGGCATGCATTACCCGTCCGACGTGATCGTCGGCGCGATGCTGGGCACGGCGCTCGGCAAACTGGTGCCGCTCCCAGGTGGCAACGAACCAGCCTGAACCGAAGCTGCTCCGGAACCTTCCGGTGCGGCAGGATGCAAGCTCGTCCGCCGCTACTTTTTCTTGAAGCTGAAGACCAGCCGGTCCGGCAGTCCCAGGCCGTACTGAAGTGAATCGCCGCGGATCTTGGTTACGCCACCGGTCCCGTATACCCGGGCCCAGATCACCCGTTTCGAGACGCCGTATTTGGTGACAACCACCTTTTTCACCCGGCCCTTTGCCCCGAGCGCACTGGCGAAGGCCGAGTTCGAAAAACTGTAGTTCCACCGGTGATACGGGGAAACATCATCGAACGGATCCTTGACGCCCTTGAGGTACGGAACCGGCTCCCCGAACCAGACGTTCTCCACATTCTCCGTATGGCCGCCAGAACTTGATGAAAACACGGTCAGCGCGACTTCACCCTTGTAAGTGACTACCTGACTCGCGGTCTGTGACGCAGCACGATTCGTACGGCTGTATTCGGTGGTGATCGGGCCGTAAACCTGGCTCCGGGTGTCGTTGTAAAGATCGAAACCTTTGCCATCCACGCCACCAGTGAGGGCGAAAGCGCGGGAAGCAACCGCCTGGGTGCGAAGCGCTTCAATCGGCCATGACGGGATCGATTCGTTGGGAATCACACCTTTGACGTAGCTGTTCAGCGGAACCGCATTGACCACGTTCAGCGATCCGGGTGTCTCTGAAGGAACCACCTCGACTTCACCGCGGTACCGACCGATTCCCTTGAAGAAGACACTGCCGTTGCTCTTGCTCTGCAAACGGTTTCCACAGTTCGCCAGTTTCTTTCCGTTCGGACGGAACAACCCCACTTTCCGGCCGGTTCGTTTCGCGACATAGGTTCCTTTCGGAGCGAGCTTCACACCGCAGGCACGCTTCGCCCCGGAAAACAGGGCATTTCCAGAATCAACTTTGAGCAGGACCCGCACGGTTCGTGCTTTCCGGAGTTTCGTGATCCGGGTTCCCTGGTAATAGTGGCGCAGGATCTTCTTGTAATTCCAGCCATTCTTGGCCATGCCATAGGCGCCGTAAGCGCTCAGCCCGACCCCGTGCCCGAAACCGCCCCCCTTGACCGTCCAGGTGGCGTTGGCCTGGCTCGCGGGAACCAGAAGGAGGATGGCCGTCACGAAAACGGCCAGGATTACTGACCGGAAGCTGCTGCAATTACTTGGCATACGCACTCACAACAGTTTCGCGGTCGGAATGTCTCGCCCTGCCGCAAACTTTGCACGTTGCGTTACCTGATCCGAAACAATCGATCAACTAATCTGCCTGCATGGACCACAAGCTCTTGTTCGCAGGTGAATGGATTGAAACCGGGGACTGGGACGAAGTTCCCAGCCCCTATGACGGAAGCACTCTTTTCCGCGTAGCTCAGGGTGACTCCGACCTGGTGAACCGTGCCGTTGAAGCGGCCCACCAGGTGTTCGTCGAAGGTGGCCTGCCGCAGCACGAACGAGCCGCGATCCTGGACCGGGCGGCCGACCTGGCGGCCGAGCGCCTCGAGGATCTGGCCCAGACAATCAGCGCCGAAGCAGGCAAGCCGATCAAGACGGCCCGCGCCGAAGCCGATCGTACGGTCGGAACCCTCAAGTTTTCTGCAACTGAAGCCCGCAAGCTGACCGGCGGCACCGTGCCGATGGAAGCTTCGCCGGCCGGCGTCGGCAAGCTCGGCGTCATGCTGCGTGTGCCCTACGGAGTGGTCGGCGCAATCAGCCCGTTCAACTTTCCGCTCAACCTGGTCGCCCACAAGCTCGGCCCGGCGATCGCTGCCGGTAACGCCGTGGTGCTGAAACCCGCTGGCCAGACCCCGCTTTCTTCAATCAAGCTGGCCGAGATCCTGATCGAAGCCGGTTTGCCGAATGGCTGGCTCAGCGTGATCCCTGGCGGAGGCCAGGAAGTCGGTAACGCGATCGTCGAACACGAACTGACCAAAGCGATCACGTTCACCGGTTCGGTGCCGGTCGGCTGGGGCATTGCCGGCAAGGTTCCGCACAAAAAGGTCAACCTTGAACTTGGTTCGAACGCCCCGCTGATCGTGAACGACGACGGCGACTGGGAAACCGCGGCTGACAAAGCCGCGATCCACGCTTTCTCCCATGCCGGACAGAGCTGCATTTCGATCCAGCGCATCCTTCTCCATGAAGACATCGCCGATCGTTTCATCGAAAGGGCCGTCAAGAACATCGAGAACCTGAAGGTTGGTGACCCCAGCCTCGAAGACACCGATGTGGGCCCGCTGATCACTCCGGGCGACCGCGATCGCGCGAAGAAATGGATTGACGAAGCGGTTGCCGGTGGCGGCAAGCTGCTGACCGGTGGCGAACTGGTCGACGAAGGCCGCTGCCTTGCGCCGACCCTGATCGAACATCCGAGCCGTGATGCCAACGTCTGGTGCGAAGAAATCTTCGGGCCGGTCGCCACGGTTGACCGGTTCTCCGACTTCGATCAGGCCCTGGCGATGGCAAATGACTCCAAGTTCGGCCTTCAGGCCGGGGTCTTCACCCGTGACATCGGCCGTGGGCTCAAGGCAGCCCACACCCTTGAGTTCGGTGGCGTCCTGATCAACGAGGTTCCGACCTTCCGGGCAGACCAGCAGCCTTACGGCGGCGTCAAGGATTCGGGCAACACCCGTGAAGGCCCGGCCTACTCGATCATCGAACTCACCGAAGAGCGCATGGTCACCTTCCAGGGCTGATTCGGACA
>JBAUOE010000221.1:0-1861 GCA_049579585.1 Solirubrobacterales bacterium
CCACTCGACTTCGCCTACTCGATTCACACCGACGTCGGCCATCGTTGTGTCGGCGCCAAGGTCAACGGCAAAATCGTCCCGCTTCACTACCAGATGAAATCCGGTGACATCGTTGAAGCGATGACCGCGAAACAGGAGCGGGGCCCATCCCGGGACTGGCTGAAGCTGGTTCGTACCAACAGTGCCCGCAACAAGATCAGGGCCTGGTTCCGCGAAGAAGGCCGCGATGATGCGGAGCGCGACGGCCGCGATGCGCTGGCCGAAGCCTTGCGCAAAAGGGACCTGCCGCCCCAGAAGTTCTCCGGCTCACCGTTGCTGGCCGACGTCATGCGGGAGATGGGCTTCCGTAAAGCCGATGATTTCTACATCGCGCTCGGCCAGAAAAAGATTTCGGCGAAAACCACGGCGAACAAGCTGATCCAGCGCCTGCGGGCGGGGGAGACGATCGAACCGGACCCGTCCGAAGGCAGCATCGCCAAGCACAGCGAGAAGCGTGCCCGTACCCGCGACGCTTCCGAGTTCGGCATATCGGTCGAGGGTGTCGACAACGTGGCCCTGCGGCTTGCCAAATGCTGCCGCCCGGTGCCGGGCGACGACATCCTCGGTTACGTGTCCCTGGGTCGTGGAATCACGATTCACCGCAAGGACTGCCGCAACGTGGCCGACCTTGGCAACTCGCCGGAGCGCATGGTCGAGGTGGCGTGGGAAGGCGAGAACGAAGCTACCTTCCGGGTTGAGATCCAGATCGATGCTTATGACCGCACCCGGCTCCTGGAAGACCTTTCGCGCACCTTTGCCGAGGTTGGCGTGAACATCATCAGTGCCGAGTGCTCAACCAACCCGCCGATGGTCAAGAACCGTTTCGTGATCGAAGTCGGGGACACCGGCCAGTTGAAACTCTGCATCTCCAGGATGCGTCATGTTGAATCGGTATTCGACGCCTACCGGGTGACCCCGGGCGAGTAAGGGCAGCCGGCCTGAGTCCTAGAGTCGGTCTTCGACTGACTTCATCTTGGATTCCAGGGTTTGTTCACGGTCGGTTCTCTGATCCACTTTGAGGACCGTGTAGACCCGCGGAATCCCTTCGCCAAGGGGTATCTGGTGAAGTTCGGCGGCAAGAGCGAAGATGTCTGCGATCTCGCCTTCCAGCGAGGTGCCCATCGCGTGCATCTCGAAACGCACACTGTCCTGAGAGTCCAGATGCCGGTGGACCACAGCCAGGATGTCACTGACGCTGCCTCCTTCGCGGCCAATCGGGAGGATTGTGATGTCAGCGGTAGCCATGGTTCAATCGTAGCTACCGCAGGCCGCGGGCCGATTCCCTTCAGGAAATGATGGTCAGGGCCTTGGGGGCCACCTTCAGCGTGACTTCTTCGTAGAGGCCGATGTAGTCACCATCCACCTGGACAGGGAAGGGTCTGACATCCCCGGAGTCGTCCTCCGAACCGGACCGGATCGTGGCTTCGGTCATCTGGGGGAAAGACTCAACCTGTTTGTGCTTCGTGGCAGAGAACCTCGAAGAGAGCAAACGGGGGATCACGCTGAGTACATCAAGCTGGTTCGCCCGTTTCAGCACGATCATGCCAAGCTTTCCGTCATCGATCGAAACGTCGTCGCAGACATGGATCGGCTGCTTGCCAAAATAGGTGAATGGGTCAGAGTTCTGGGCCAGAACCGTTACCCCATCGTGCTCGACACCATCGATCGTTGTCTTCAAACGAACCGGGTTCCGGGCATAGCTGCGGTAGTAACTGGTCATTGCCGACCAGGAATAAAAGTACGGTCCGGCTTTCGACTTCAGCTTCGGTTTCGCATCGACTTTCTCAACCACGGTGGCGTCGATACCGGCCCCGCAGGAAAA
>JBAUOE010000222.1:0-24179 GCA_049579585.1 Solirubrobacterales bacterium
GTCCAAGCCGGTCAAGCCGGCCGGGGGCAATGGCGCTGCGCCTGCCGCTGGTGCCGGTGCCGCCGCCAAAGGCAAACGTCGCCGCGTGGTAATCGATTCCCAGGCATCCCGTCGTGAACAGGGTGGAGGACCACCGCAACAGCGTCCGCCAAGAAGGCGCGGCGGACGTCGTCGCCGTCCCCTGCTCGAAGAGCCATCACCGGTAGAAGTCGATCCGGCTGAACCGGTAGCAACAGTCGTCAGTTCCGGGGTCACCGTTCGTGACCTGGCTGAACTGCTCGGACTGAGCTCCGCCGAACTGATCAAGAAGCTGATGATGATGGGCGAAATGGCGACCCTGACCCAGACCCTGACCGACGAGTCGGTAATGGCGATCGCCGAAGAGTACGACCGCAAGATCGAGATCGTTTCCGCCTCGGAAGAGGAAGCGGAACTGCCCGAGTTCGACGACACCGAAGAATCTCTGGTTGATCGTCCACCCGTGGTTACGATCATGGGTCATGTCGACCACGGCAAGACCTCACTGCTCGACGCGATCCGCCAGACCGAAGTCGCAGCCGGTGAAGCCGGTGGCATCACCCAGCACATCGGTGCTTACCAGGTACATCACGAAGAACAGACGATCACTTTCCTCGACACCCCCGGTCACGAAGCCTTCACGGCCATGCGTGCCCGCGGTGCCCAGGTCACCGATGTTGCGGTAATCGTGGTTGCGGCCGATGACGGCGTCATGCCACAGACCCGCGAAGCGGTCGATCACGCAAAGGCGGCCGACGTGCCGATCCTGATCGCGGTCAACAAGATCGACAAGGAAGGCGCTCAGCCCGACCGGATCCGCAACGACCTTGCGGCCGAAGGACTGACCCCGGAAGACTGGGGCGGAGACACCGTCTACGTCGACGTTTCCGCGAAGACCCATCAGAACCTCGACCAGTTGCTCGACATGATCATCCTGGTCACCGACCTCGAAGAACTCGGTGCCAACCCGGACGCACCCGCATCCGGATCGGTTATCGAATCGCAGCTCGACCCCGGCCGCGGACCCGTTGTCAGTGTCCTGGTCCAGCGCGGCACGCTCCGTGTCGGTGATTCGGTTGTGGCCGGTCCCGTATGGGGCAAGGTCAGGGCCATGCACGACTATCTCGGCGACAAAGTCACCGAAGCCACGCCCGGCATGCCGGTCGAGGTCCAGGGATTCGACGGCGTGTGTGATGCCGGCGAGCTTTTCCAGACGGCCGACAACGACCGTCGGGCCCGCCAGATGGCTCAGGAGAAACTGAACCGCCTCAAGGCAGAGACCATTGCCCGCCGCCAGGCCCGCAAGGTAACTCTCGAAGAGATCTTCTCGCGTGCCCAGACTGGCGACCTCAAGGAACTCAACATCGTCCTCAAATCGGACGTTGCCGGTTCGCTCGAAGCGCTTCAGGACGAAATCGCCAAGGTGCCGCAGGAGCAGGTGAGCATCAACATCATTCGCGCCCAGACCGGTGGTATCACCGAGTCCGACGTGATGCTGGCCTCCGCTTCCAACGCGGTGATCCTCGGTTTCAACGTGAGGCCGCTGGCGGACGCCCGCAAGGCCGCCCGGGCCGAAGGCGTCGACGTTCGCAGCTACTCGGTCATCTACAAGATCACCGAAGACCTGCGCAACGCGATGGAAGGCATGCTGGACACAGTCGAAGTCGAAGAATCACTCGGCGAAGCTGAAGTCAAGGAAATCTTCAAGGCATCGAAGGTCGGCAAGATCGCCGGCTGCATCGTCACCGAAGGCACGATCACCCGCGAGGGCCAGGTTCGACTGGTTCGTGAAGGCACGGTTGTCTGGACCGGCAAGCTCGATTCGCTGCGGCGTTTCAAGGATGCGGTTTCGTCAGTCCTGGAAGGTCAGGACTGTGGCATCGTGCTTGATGGGTATGCCGACGTCAAGGTGGGCGACATGCTCGAGTTCTTCTCGACCAAACAGGTCGAACAGACCCTCGGTTAGGCACAGGCCATGGCGATCTCGCGGATGCGAAGGGTCAATGAAGTGATGCGTCAGGTGCTTGGCGACGCAATCACCTCTGATCTGAACGATCCGCGGGTAAACATGGTCACCGTCAACTCGGTCGAGACCAGTCCCGACCTCCACCACGCGAAAGTCTTCGTCACCGTTTTCGGTGACGAAGAAGCGCGTGAGGATGCGTTGAAGGCCCTGCGCCGGGCCCATGGCTTCCTGCAGGGGAAGGTGGCGAGGGAAACCTCGATGAAACACACGCCGACGCTCACGTTCGAATATGACGAATCGGTCGAAAAGGGCCTGCGGATAGCGGCCCTGCTTGACGCCGACGCTGACGATGACGAAGGCCGGGAAATCCGTGAATCCGGCGACTGACGCGAAAAAGATCGCCAAAGGAAACCTCGACGCGATTGCCGGACTGGTCAGGGAAAACACCAAGTTTCTCCTGACCACCCACGAAGGCCCGGACGGCGACGCGCTCGGTTCGCTGCTTGGCATGCACCATCTGCTGGAAACACTTGGCAAGGATTCGGCGATGTTCCTGGCAGCCAAGGAGTTCCCGCTGCCGATCGAGTATCGCCACCTGCCACTCGAAGGCGTATTCCACGAGCCGCCCGCCGATCTGCGCGACCGGGTAGTGGTTTTCCTCGACTGCGGCAACATCGACCGCATGCCGGTCGACTTCCTTCGTGACGGGGGCAAACTGGTCGTCAACATCGACCACCACCACGACAACACCGAGTTCGGCGATTTCAACTTCGTCAACGCCGGTGCCTCTTGCACCGCCGAGATCATTTATGAACTGGCGATCATCCTCGACGTGAAGATCAGCCCGTCGATGGCGCGGGCGCTCTACATCGGCATCGTCACTGACACCGGCAAGTTCATGTACGACAGCACCGACGCCCGCACCCATGAAGTCGCAGCTGCCCTGGTCAGGGCCGGGGTGGACATCGATGACGTCAATCGTCGCCTTTACGAAAGCGTTCCTTTCGAGAAGCTGCGCTTGCTCAGCCGGGCACTCGACAAAGTCGAGATTCACTGCAACGGCGACCTGATCGTTACCTACATCAGCGCTGAGGATTACGAGCAGACCGAAGCCGGCGAAGAAATGACCGAAGGCATCATTGATCACCTGCGGGCGGTTGACGGTATCCGCGTGGCCGCCGTGATCCGCGATCAGGTGAGCCGGGGCCGGGCCGCCCGGAAGATAAGCATGCGGGCAGGTGACGAAGTGACCGACGTTTCGATCCTCGCCCGGAAGTTTGGCGGCGGCGGACACGTCCGGGCGGCCGGCTGCTCCACCGATCTCGAATTCGACGAGATCATCAGCGGGATCTGCTCCGGCCTCGCCGAGCAGCCCGAATCCTGACCCTGACTGGTCTGGTCCGGAATGGCTGAAACGGGCATCCTCGTCTGTGACAAACCGGCAGGTGTGACCTCGCATGACGTGGTTGCGCAGGTTCGTCGCGACCGCGGGGGCAAGGTCGGGCATGCGGGCACCCTGGATCCTTTCGCCACCGGGGTTCTGACCATCCTCCTGGGGCGGGCCACCCGCCTTCAGAAATATCTGCTCGGGCTTTCCAAAACCTATGTGGCGACCGCCAGGCTGGGCTGGACCTCAACCACCGGCGATCCCGACGGCGAACTGACAGAAACCGGACAGGTTCCCAAAGACCTGGTTTTGCCTACCGGCTTGATCGAGCAGATGGTTCCGATGACCTCGGCGGTCCGGGTTGATGGTGAACGGCTCTACAAAAAAGCCCACCGTGGAGAAACTGTCGAGCGACCGGTAAGGGAAGTGACGATCCACCGGGCTGAACTGCTCGACAGCGGGGATGGCCGGGCCCGCTTCGAGGTCGAATGCAGCTCCGGCACCTACGTCCGAAACCTGATCGAAACCCTCGGTGACGCCTACTGCGAGGAACTGCGGCGTACCGCCGTCGGGCCGATCAGCATTGAGCGTGCCGGTGAGCTGCTGACCCCGCTTGAAGCCTTGTCGTTCATGCCTCGAATCGAGATTACGCCGGAAGAAGCGGTAACGATCGGCTACGGTCAGACACTGGAAGCCGACAACCAGATTCCCGAAGGGGAACCGGTCCTGCTGGTGAACGGGGATAACCTGACGGCAGTGGCAATCCGAGTCGCAGAAAAACTGAAAGCAGAAGTCGTGCTGGAGCCCCAGGGCTGATGATCAAAGTCACCTCCCTCAAAGATGCCGAAGCCAGGTCGCGAAAGGTCGCGATTGGGACCTTCGACGGGGTTCATGTTGGTCACCGCGCCGTTATCGCCGGGGCTGACACCGTGCTCACTTTCGATCCGCATCCGCTCGAAGTCCTGCACCCTCAGGCGGCACCGAAGCTGCTGATGCCTTTCGGGGTGAAGCGCGACGTACTTGATGGCATCGGGGTGGAGGAGATGGTGGTGATTGAATTCGATGAAGCTTTCACCCGGATCACCGCCGAACAGTTCATCGACGAGATCCTGATCGGCAAGCTGGGGGCGACCGAAGTGTCGGTTGGTGAGAACTTCCGTTTCGGACAGAAAGCGCAAGGCACACCGGAGATGCTGGCCGCGCGGCCCGAGTTCACCACCCGCGTCGTGCCCTTGGTCGAAGTCGGGGGAGAGGCGGTTTCATCAACCCGGATCCGGGCCCTGGTCGCAGCCGGCGAGATGGAGCCGGCCCGGGAATGCCTCGGTGTGCCGTTCATGGTTGAAGGAACTGTCGTGACCGGCGACCAGCGTGGCCGTGAACTTGGTTTCCCGACTGCCAACATCGTGCCGGATGACCGCCTGGTCAGCCCCGGACATGGTGTGTACGCGGCTTTCGCGAATGGACTTCCTGCCGCCGTGAACATCGGCGTGAGGCCAACTTTCGAGACGGGCAGGGGGGTGCTGATCGAGACCTATCTGATCGATCAGGACGTTGATCTCTATGGCCGCGAGCTCCGGGTTGCCTTCGTTGAACGACTTCGTGGCGAAAAAAGATTTGATTCAGCAGAGGCCCTGGTCGAGCAGATGAAGCTGGACGTCGATGCCACGAGGCGCGTCTGTGGTAGCTTCCAGCGGCCGTGATTGGGTAATCCTGCGGCCAAACAACCGGATCGGGCCCTGGCTTCAGCTTCCACGCTTGCGCGGAAAATATGAGGCGAGACCCAGACCCTAAGGAAAGAAATGACTTTAACTAAAGATTTCAAAGCCGACGTAATCGGCAAATATGGCAGCAAAGATGGCGATACCGGCTCGACCGAAGTGCAGGTTGCTCTTCTCACCGAACGGATCAACGATCTGACCGGACACCTGCGTGAGCACAGCAAAGATCACCATTCGCGTCGTGGACTGCTGATGATGGTCGGCAAGCGCCGCCGCCTGCTCCGTTACCTCGAGCGCAACGACGTCGAGCGTTACCGCTCACTCGTGGCTGAGCTCGGCCTGCGCCATTGATCGAAGTCGGGGCTGAGGCCCCGGATTTCACCCTGCCCGACCATTCCGGGCGTGAGGTGTCACTGGCGGACTTCACTGGCCGCCGCTTGCTGATCGCGTTTTACCCGCTGGACTTCAGTCCGGTGTGTACCGATCAGCTTGCTTCATACGGGGAGATCGCGCCGCAGCTTGAAGCTGCCGGCGTGACCCTGGTTGCAATCAGCGTCGATTCGGCTTTCGCCCACAAGGCGTTTCGTGACCAGTTGGGCATCGATACGACCCTCCTGGCGGATTTCGAGCCGAAAGGTGCCGTGGCGGACGCCTATGGCGCTTATCTGGCTGATGCCGGCCATTCGAACCGGTCCCTGGTCCTGATCGATGGCGACGGCAGGGTGGAGTGGGTCTACGAGACCGAAACCCCGCTGCAGATCCCGCCACGGTCAGCGATCCTCAAAGCCATCTAGCCGACCCCGCCCAACCCACAAAAAGAGTGATGCTCCTCCTTGACGTCGCCAGGCGCAGACAAGGAGGATCAGTGCCGGTTGGAGACGACCCGGAATCCGGGTTGTCTGCGAGAGCGGAAGTTCCGGGTCGGACAAGGCCCCGTTGCAGGGCAGAAACCGACCCGGAAAAACCGGGAACTCCCTGCTATTCGCAACCTCTGCCCGCTCCGGGCCCCAGCCCTATACCCTTACGGGCGATAAGAGAACGTGAGTTCTGTGAAACAGAGAGCTGCCATCCGGGCAGCTGGAGGAAATAATCCGAATGAGTATTTTTGAAACAACGCGCGTTTCCGTGCGTGTTGGCGATGACGACATCGCCTTTGAAACCGGCAAGATCGCCAAGCAGGCATCCGGAGCCGTAATCGTCACCTCAGGTGACACGATGGTCCTGTCAACCGCCACCATGGGCCGTCCGCGCGACGTGGACTTCCTGCCCCTGACCGTTGACGTTGAAGAACGCACTTACGCCGCAGGCAAGATCCCCGGATCTTTCTTCCGTCGCGAAGGTCGTGCCGGCGAGAAAGCAACCCTGACCGCCCGCATGATCGACCGTCCGATCCGTCCGCTCTTCCCCAAGGGCTGGAACTACGAGACGCAGCTGGTCACCATCCCGATGTCGGTCGACCACGTCCGTCCGTACGACATCCTCGCGATGAACGGTGCGTCCGCCGCACTCGCCATCTCCGAAATCCCCGTTGCCAAGCACGTCGGCGCTGTGCGCGTTGGCAAGCTCGACGGTGACTTCGTGGTCAACCCGAACGAAGAGGATCATCCGAACCTCGACCTCGACCTGATCGTTGCCGGTACCGACGAAGCGATCCTCATGGTGGAAGCCGGCGCCAACGGCGTCACCGAAGCTGAGATCCTCGACGCCCTTGACATCGCCCACGGCGAAATCAAGAAGCTCGTTGCCGCAATTGAAGAACTGCGCCAGAAGATCGGCAAGGAGAAGCTCGTAATCGAAGAGCCGACCCTCGACGCCGGCCTGGTCTCTGAGATCGAATCCGCCTTCGGCGCCAAGATCAAGGAAGCAGCCGCAGTCCAGACCAAGATGGAACGTCAGGACGCCCTCGGTGCCGTCAAGGACGAGATCGCCGCTCAGTACGCGTCGGAAGATGCCGACTCGGACCGATCCGAAGAAGCGAAGAAGGCTTTCTCGAAGATCGAGAAGGAAACCATCCGTCACGCGATCGCCGTCGAAAAGAAGCGCCCCGACGGCCGCGCCCAGGATGAGATCCGCACGATCGAGTGTGAAGTCGACATTTCACCGCGAGTACATGGTTCCGCCCTGTTCACCCGTGGTGAGACCCAGGTCCTCGGCAACGTCACTCTGGGCACGACCCGGATGGACATGAGGATCGACGGACTCGGTCTCGAAACGACCAAGACGTTCTGGCATCACTACAACTTCCCGCCGTTCTCGGTGGGCGAGGCCGGCTTCATGCGCGGCCCGAAGCGCCGCGACATCGGTCACGGAGCGCTCGCTGAGCGTGCCCTCGCACCGAGTGTCCCGGACCAGGAAGAGTTCCCGTACGTGATCCGCGCGGTCTCCGAGACGCTCGAATCGAACGGTTCCTCTTCGATGGGTTCGGTTTGCGCCTCATCAATGGCCATGCAGGCTGCCGGTGTTCCGGTAACCGCACCGGTCGCTGGTGTCGCCATGGGCCTGATCAAGGAAGGTGACGATTACATCGTCCTGACCGACATCGCCGGAGTCGAAGATCACCTCGGTGACATGGACTTCAAGGTCGCTGGCTCCGCGGACGGCATCAACGCCCTCCAGATGGACATCAAGATCACCGGAGTCACCTTCGAGATCCTGACCGACGCCCTGGAGCAGGCCCGCAAGGGACGTCTGTTCATCCTCGACAAGATGGCCGAAGCGATCAGTGGACCGCGCGAGGAAATGTCTCCTCACGCACCGCGGATCGAGTCGATCAAGATCGATCAGGAGAAGATCGGTGCTGTCATCGGCAAGGGCGGCGAAACCATTCGCTCCCTCTGCGAAGAGTTCGAGGCCGATATCGACGTCGAAGACGACGGCACGATCCGGATCTACGCACCGACCGGAACCCAGGTTCAGGAATGTGTTGCCCGCATTGAGGGCATGACCCGTGAAGCCGAGATTGGTGACCGCTACCCGGCCGCCAAGGTCGTCAAGACAACCACCTTCGGCGCATTCGTCGAACTGACCAAGGGCACCGACGGACTGCTTCACATCTCCAACGTCAAGCCCGGTGGCCGCGTCGAGACAGTCGAAGAGGTACTCGAGGCCGGACAGGTAATCGACGTAACCGTCGGCGAAGTCGACAAGGAACGTGGCCGGATTGGCCTGCGCATGACCGACGACCCGCAGATTGCCGGCAAGTCCAAAGAAGAAATCGCAGCACTCTCCGCCAATAAAGGCGGCGGAGGCGGTGGCCGTGGAGGCGACCGCGAAGGTGGACGCCGTCGTCGCGAACGTGGCGACCGGGATTCACGCAACTAAATGACCGATACGGCTCGGATCACAGAGACCGCTTCCGGCATCCGGGTAATCACCGAGGTAGTTCCCTCGGTGCGCTCGGTTGCCCTCGGGCTCTGGACCCGGACCGGATCACGTGACGAGACCCCCGCGCAGGCGGGGGTCTCTCACTTTCTTGAACACCTGCTGTTCAAGGGAACCCCGAACTACTCCGCGATCGAGATCTCGGAGCGTTTCGACGGGCTGGGCGCGTCGTTCAACGCCGCCACCGGCAAAGAGACAACGCACCTGCACGCCCGTTTCCTCGACGAGCACACCGATGATGTATTCAGCCTGCTCGGCGAAATGATGTTCGAATCGACCTTTCCCGACATCGACTCCGAGCGCGATGTGGTGCTTGAGGAGATCGCGATGTATGAAGACGAACCTTCGGATCGTGTTCACGACTACCTGTCGGACGCGATCTTTGGCGACACGCCGCTGGGCCGCCGGATTCTTGGCAGCGCCGACGTGATCGCGAACATTCCGGTCCCGGACATCGCCGAGTACCACCGGCAGCGTTATGCCGCCGGCAACATCGTCGTTGCCGCCGCCGGCAACGTCGACCATGAAACGATCGTTGCCCTGACCGAAAAGCTGAATCCGGCGACCACCGGCAAGGTAGCCGACATCACTGCGCAGGTTCCGTCGTCGACCGGCAGTTGCGAATTCGCCGTCAAGGACACCGAGCAGTACCACGTCTGTTTCGGGGCGCCGGGGATCAACCGGGCCGACGACCGTCGTTTCGCGATGGCCGTGCTCGACTCCATTTTTGGCGGTTCGAGCTCATCCCGGCTGTTCCGTGAAGTGCGCGAGAACCGCGGCCTGGCTTACTCGGTCGGCAGCTACTCCGAACAGTTCACCGATACCGGAGTCGCCGCGATCTATGTCGGTACCCGCGAGGACAACATCGAAGAGGCCTGCGAGGTCATCGGCAAAGAACTCGAGACGATCCGGACCGAGCCCGTCAGCACTGACGAACTCAGCCGGGCCAAGGAACACGTCAAAGGACGGCTCGTCCTTTCCGGCGAGTCCAGCGCCGCCCGCATGTCAAGGATCGCCCGTTCAGCACTCCATGACCTGCCATTGCTTTCAATCGACGAGATGCTGGCCGAAGTTGATGCGGTCACGGTCGATGACCTTTCCGGACTGGCCAGCGAACTTTACGACCGGGAGAGCCTGTCAACCGCATGCGTCGGCCGGGACGAAGACAGGTTCCGCGCAGCCGTCGCACCCGTAACCGGGGCCGTAGCGGCGTGATCCGGGTTGGTGTAGCCGGTGCCGCCGGTCGAATGGGTTCGACCGTCTGCGGAGCTGTAGAGGACGCCGACGGGATGGAACTGGCGGGGAGGGCCGATCCGTCGCTGGGGGTCACCCTCGAGGAAATTCTCGGAGACGTTGATGTCGTCGTTGAGTTCAGCACCCCGGACACCTCGCTGCAGAATGCGATCACCTGCCTGCAGGCGGGGGTCCATGTGGTGGTAGGGGCAACCGGTTTCGATCTCGACCTGCTGAAAGATGCCGCCGAAAACAGCGGAACCGGCGCCAACTGTTTCGTCGCACCGAACTTCGCCATTGGGGCCGTGTTACTGATGACCCTCTCGCAGCAGGTTGCGAAACACATGCCGGAGTGCGAGATCATTGAACTTCACCACGATCGCAAGCTGGATGCCCCCTCGGGCACCGCAAAGCGGACGGAAGAGCTGATCGAAGCAGCCGGTGGCAACGTCCACCAGCCGATCCACTCGGTCCGGCTGCCCGGTTTGGTCGCACACCAGGAAGTGCTGTTCGGAGGGGAGGGGCAGACCCTCTCGATCCGTCACGACAGCATCGACCGCTCATCGTTCATGCCCGGGGTTGTCCTGTCGGTCCGTAACGTCGGCCAGCTCGAAGACCGCTTCACGGTCGGATTGGAGAAGCTCCTCAATGGATGAAGAAATCAGGGGAATGGATGCAACCGCGCAGGCAGGGCTGGTCGCCAGCGGCGAAATGAGCCCGGCCGAACTGCTCGAGATCGCGGTCGCCCAGGCTAACGCGGTCAATCCGGAGATCAACGCGATCATCCATCCGGACTACGAAAATGCGCGCGCGGTTGCGGAGTCGGACCTGCCGACCGGACCGTTCACCGGCGTGCCGTTCATCTTCAAGGACCTCGGGGCCGGACTCGCCGGGCAGCCTTTTCACATGGGCAATCGTCTGCTCAAGGAGATCGATTTCCGGGTTCCGTTCGATACTCATCTGGGTGCCCGATTCCGTGACGCCGGTCTGGTCACGATGGGTCGTGCGAATACGCCTGAGTTCGGCATCCTGCCCACAACCGAACCGGTTGCTTACGGCGCATCGAAGAATCCCTGGGACACCACCCGGTCGACCGGAGGTTCGAGTGGTGGATCCGCGGCTGCGGTCGCGGCCGGCATTGTGCCGATGGCCCATGCCTCAGACGGGGGCGGTTCGATTCGCATTCCGGCGAGTGCCAACGGCCTGTTCGGCCTGAAAGCCAGCCGGGCACGGATATCGCAGGCCCCGTTGAACGGGGACACGATGTCCGGGCTAACAACAGAACTTGTAGTGACCAAATCGGTCCGAGACACGGCGATCATGCTCGACTGGGTTCATGGCCCGGTCGCCGGCGACCCTTACGGCTGCCCGGAGCCTGAGCATCCCTATGCCGATGACCTGAAAATCGAACCGGGCGATCTGCGCATCGGCCTGCTGACCCAGCCGATGACCGGTGGCTCGCTG
Source organism: Solirubrobacterales bacterium (assembly GCA_049579585.1). Classification (GTDB taxonomy): domain Bacteria; phylum Actinomycetota; class Thermoleophilia; order Solirubrobacterales; family 70-9; genus 67-14. Next base: position 11,168 of record JBAUOE010000222.1, read on the forward strand.
GACCCGGAGATCGTTGCTGCCGCCCGCAATGCCGGTTTGAAGCTCGAAGCCCTCGGGCACGAGGTGTCCGAGCCGGAAATGCCAACCGCCGACAACGGCGATGAGCTCTACGAAACTTTCATCACCCGCTGGGCCGCGGGCATGAGCCAGACAGTTTCAGTGCTCGGTGCGATTGCCGGCCGTGACCTGACCGCCGACGACGTTGAGCCGCTGACCTGGGCGCTGACCCAGCGTGGACGCGAAGAAAGCGGCGCGAAATACCTCGGCGCGATCCAGCAGCATCAGGTGATGGCCCGCATGATCGCGAGCCTTTACCGCAGTGAGCTCAACCCTGGCGGTTTTGACCTGCTGATGACCCCGACCCTGGCCACGGTCCCGCCCAAGCTCGGCTTTTTCGACGACTCCGGGGCTGACCCGATGGACGCGATGCTGAGAGCGCGAGATTTCGCCAACTTCACCGGCGCTTTCAACGCAACCGGCCAGCCCGCGATCTCGGTTCCACTCGAGGTGAGCGCTGAAGGCATGCCGATCGGAATTCAGTTGATCGCGCCGATCTGGCGGGAGGATCTGTTGATCCGGGTTGGTGCCCAGCTTGAGCGGGCCCATCCGTGGGCGGAACGCCGAGCACCCGCTTTCACCGTTCAGTAATGGAATAAGGTGATCTGGTGAGTGAGATTCAAGGAGTAATCACGGCAATGGCCACCGTTTTCGACCCCGATGGCGAGGTCGATCTGGTCAGAACACGAAAGCTCGCGCGGTATCTGGTCGAGCACGGCTCCCATGGCCTGGTGGTGTCCGGCACCACCGGCGAGTCGCCAACCCTGGAAGACGACGAGAAGCTGGCGCTGCTGACCGAGGTTCTGGCGGAGGTCGGCGACGAGTCCACCGTGATCTTCGGCAGTGGATCCAACGACACCCGTCATTCGGTGGAACTGACCAAGGCCGGAGCCCAGGCCGGCGCTCACGCCAGCCTGATCGCCACCCCGTATTACAACCTGCCGAACCGGGCCGGAATAATCGGTCACTTCGAAACTATCGCGGCGGCCGACCCGGACCTTCCGATGGTGCTTTACAACGTGCCAACCAGGACAGCCCTGAACATGCCGGTTGAACTTCTGGCTGAACTGGGTGAAATTCCGAACGTGGTTGCGGTCAAACAGGCCAATGACGACGATCTCGGACCGATTCCCGGGCTCGACCTTCTGGCGGGCAACGACGGCGGCTTCATGTCGGCGCTTTCGCACGGCGGAACGGGCGGCATTCTCGTTGCTTCACACATGGTAGGCAACGGCATGCGGCAGATCTGGGACCTTTTTCAGGCAGGAGACGTAGCGGGTGCCCAGGCACTCGACGATGCGCTCAGGCCGGCTTACGCCGCGATGGGCGTCACAACCAATCCGATTCCGGTCAAGGCCGCACTCGAGATCGCCGGCATCGTTCCGGCGACCATGCGCCTGCCGATGGTCGAAGCGACCAATGATGAGAAAGAAGAAATCAGAACTTTGCTGCAGCAATCCGGAGTTAATTTCAATGAAAGCGTTTCCCTGTGAGTAAGAACGACAAGATCAGGATCCTGCCCCTGGGCGGCCTGGGGGAAATCGGCAAGAACATGACCGTGGTCGAGTACCGCGGCAAGATCGTGGTGATCGACACCGGCCTGATGTTCCCGACGCCGGAGATGCTCGGCATCGATCTCGTCCTGCCAGATTTTTCGTATCTGCGTGGCCGGGCCGATGACATCGAAGCGGTCGTGCTCACCCACGGTCACGAAGATCACGTTGGCGCCCTGCCCTATTTCCTGCGGGAGGTCGGTTTTCCCAAGGTGATTTACGGCGGCATGCTGACTGTTGGCATGGTCAGGTCCAAGCTCGACGAGCACAAGCTCGGCAGCGCCCCCCTGACCGAACTGCCAGCCGGCCAGAAGGTCACGGCGGGCCCGTTCGGCATCGAACTGGTCCACCTTTCGCATTCGATCCCTGACATGCGCGGCGTGATCCTCGATACGGATCTGGGCAAGGTGTTCTTCACCGGTGATTACAAGTTCGACCAGACCCCGGTTGACGGGCGTCCGGCGGACGTTTCGCGTCTTGCCGAACTGGGCCGCGACGGATTGCTACTGCTCGCCGGCGATTCAACCAACGCTGATCGCCCCGGAGTTTCCCCGTCGGAGTCGAGTGTCGGCCCGGCCCTGCTCGAAACGTTCTCCCGCTGCAAGGGTCGCATCGTCGTAACTTCATTCGCTTCGAACATCCACCGGGTTCAGCAGGTGATCGATGCCGCCGTGGCGCTCGACCGCAAGGTTGCCCTGGTTGGCCGTTCGATGCGCAAGAACTTCAATATCGCCTCGAACCTGGGGATCGCCAACGCCCCGGCCGGCGTGTTGATCCAGCCGCGTGACATCGAGGATTTCCCTGACGAAAGGGTCGTGGTCATGTCGACCGGATCCCAGGGCGAACCGTTCTCGGCGCTGCGTCGCATGGCCAACAACGACCATCGCGACATGGAACTTCATTCCGGTGACACCGTTGTTTTCTCGGCTTCACCGGTGCCTGGCAACGAGCGTGCGGTCAACGAGACGATCGACCGCATCTACGAAATTGGCGCTTCGGTGATTACCGCCAAAACCGCACCGATTCACGCTTCCGGTCACGGATTCCGGGAAGAGATCAAGATGATGCTCAACCTGACCCAGCCGAAGTACGTACTGCCGGTCCACGGTGATTATCAGCGGATCCGTCTTCATGCCGCACTGGCCGAATCGGTCGGGGTGCCGCCGGAGAACATCTTCAAGGGCCGTAACGGTCTGCCGCTGGAGATCGGGCCCGATGGTGCCGGTTTCGCGGAGGAAGAGAAGTCCGGCGTCATCTACGTCGATGGAATCGAACTCGCCGACCCGGAAGACGCTTCCCTGCGTGACCGCAAGACGATTTCCGCCGATGGCATCTTCATCGTCATTTCGACGATCGCGAGCGACAACGGTGACGTGGTCGCCGATCCTGAGGTGATCCTCAGGGGTGTAGGGGCTCTCGACAACGAAGTTGAGTTCACCGATGAGATCAAGGACATGGTTGAGGACTCCCTGGAGAAGAAAGCCAAGTCCGGGATCCGCAACGTGGATCTGATCCAGGCCGACCTCCATGACGAACTGGCCAAGTTCATCCACAAGCGGTTGAAGCGTCGCCCGATGGTTGTGCCGGTAATCATCGAAGTCTGAGTAGTGAGGGCAGGGATCTCCTCCTGCCCCAGCAACTGGGTCGGTTGAAGCCCCCGCTGAGGGGCAAGAGCCGACCCGGAACGATCTGCGTCGACAGGCCAAATGGTTCTGGGTCGGTTGAAGCCCCGTTGAGGGGTAGAAACCGACCCGGGTGCTGACCGCTGTGCGGGGGTGCGGGCCGACCTTTTCTAAAAGCCGACCTGTTAACAACAAAACCGCCAGACCAAGGGGGAGGGGTGGCCTGACGGTTGTTGTTGTTTTGAAAAAGTGAACCCGCCGGGTTGTCTGGGGGAGATTCCCGGCGGGTCCATGTGTCTCGTCCGCTTAGAAAGATAGGTCGGGGCCATAAAAAGGCTCTAAAGCTCTCCTAACGGTTTCCTTGAGGTTCATCAGGGCCGGGACGGACAGCTGGGATATCAACGGTGAATCTGGCTCCACCACTGGCAGAATCCCCAACTGTGGCGGTTCCTCCGTGGCTTTGGGAAATCGTCGAAACTATGGCCAGGCCGAGACCAGTGCCATTTGAGGATGCGCGGTCTCCGGGGCCGGCGTTGCGCACGAAACGGTCAAAGATCTGTGGCCTTACATCAGCCGGAATTCCCGGGCCGTCATCGGACACGGTGAGCACCGCCCGCTGGCCGTCATCACTCTCCTCGACGGCAACAACGATGGTTGAGCCTTTCGGGGTGTGCCGGACCGCGTTGTCAACCAGATTGAGCACCACTCGATGAAGATCGTCGGCCGAGCCGTTCACCAGCACATCCCCGGTCGCTTCGAGTTCGATGCGATGGTCTTCCGACAGCGGGGTGACCTCCTCCACGGCATTCGCGGCGATCTCGGAAAGGCTGAAGTCGGTTTTCGCCTGGGTCATGCCCGAATCGGCCCGGGCGAGGATCTGGAGGTCGGCCACCAGCCGTTTCATCCGGTTGGAAGAACGAAGGGCGGACTCAACGCTTTCGAGCTCCAGCTCGCTGTCCTTGCCCTTGAGCGAGTGCTCCAGTAGTTCGAGATTGGCGAGCACGCTGGTCAGGGGGGTGCGCAGTTCATGTGACGCGTCGGCGACGAACTCGCGCTGGCGGTCGAGCGACCGCTCCCTTTCCGACCGGGCGAGGGAGAGTTCGTGGAGCATTTCGTTGAAGGTCCGGGTCAGTTCCGAGACTTCGTCGTCGGGCACCGGATCGTCAAGAGTCACTGATGTGTCCCTGGTACGTGCGATTTCGCCAGCGGCCGAAGTCAGTCGCGAGATCGGTCTCATTGCTCTTTGCGAAAGCACCACGCCGGCTAGCGCAGCGAGGAGGGTGGCACCGAGGGTGCCAGCCAGGACAGAAACCCAGATTCGGTTCACCGAGTTCTCGAGCCGGTCGATCGGCCGTCCAACCCGGACGAATCCGATCACGCTGCCACTGCCGGGTGACAGTTCATACGGCACCGAAGCGACCTGGTACTGGCCGACCTCCAGCACACTGTTGTTGTACACGGGGGCGCCGAGCACCGCGGAGTTCTTCGAACTGATCGAGATCGGGGTGGCACTCACCAGCAACTGGACGTCGGCGGGACCGCCGGCATTGTCCACATACGGCTGGATCGCGTCCTGCAGCGCGTAGCCCGGGGTCACGAAACCAACTTCCCGGACGTCATTCACCAGTTCATTAGCGGCCGATTCGGTGTCAGCCGCGAAGTTTTCGCGCAGCTGCTGGGTGGTGAGCTGTCCCACCACGAAACCAAAAGCGACCAGGATCACGAAAGTGAGCCCGGATGAAACCGCCGCGAGTTTCCAGCGGATAGGCCAGCGCGAAGGCCAGGCCCTGGATCCACGCAGACGTGACAGCGGGGCCATGCTCAGGCCTTGATCACGTAGCCGGCTCCGCGCTTGGTGTGGAGGATGCGGGGTTCCCCGCCTTCCTCGAGCTTCCGGCGGAGGTTGGAGATGAAGACGTCGATCGTATTCGTCTCATCGAGCGGGTCGTATCCCCAGACCTCTTCCAGCAGGCGTTCCCTGGAAATCACCAGACGCTGGTTTCTCATCAGGTATTCAAGGAGTTCAAATTCACGTTTTGTCAGTTCGACTTCGCGGTCTCCACGCAGGGCTTCCTGGGAGTCCGGGTTCAGTTTCAGGTCACCAACCGTGATCATGGCCGAACCACGCGGGGGGTGGCGGCGCAGCAGGGCGCGGATACGGGCGAGCAGTTCGGTGCGTTCGAAAGGTTTGACCAGGTAATCATCGGCGCCGCTGTCGAGCCCGGTTACCCGGTCATCGGTTTCGGCCCGGGCGGTCAGCATCAGGATCGGGACTTCGGAGGTTTCGCGAATCCGGGCACAGACTTCAATGCCGTCCATCCCTGGCAATCCCAGGTCGAGCACCACCATGTCCGGCAGGAACTCCTTGCTTACCGCAAGGCCATCGGGCCCGTCACCGCTGGCCCGCACTTCGTAACCCTCCGCGCGGAGGGTCCTTCTGAGCACATCCACGATCTCGGCATCATCTTCGATGACCAGGATGCGGCCTCCGGTTGAGTCGGCGTCATTCACCATGGGGCAATACTAAAGACCGGATCGGCACCTTGGTCAGCCTTGAGGAAGCCTTTAGGGGAAGGGGACTTTGACTCGTTGTAGAAGGGGATCAGCATGTTCGTACGTTCATCCCGGCGCAATGACAAGAAGCGCCCGTCAAAGAGTGCCCGGAAGCCGAAGTCGAAACAGGAAGTCCTGAAGGTCAAGGAACCGCTCGATCAGCGTCACCTTGACCTGATCGGTCTCGGTTGCGTGGCGCTCGGCATCTATCTGGTTTTCGTGCTGTATTTCGGCTGGGACGGCGGACGCCTCGGTTCCGGCATCCGGGACGGACTGCAGTACATGATCGGGCTTGCCGCATACGCGATCCCGGTCGCCCTGTTTGCGGTCGGTGCGGTCCTCATTTTCAAGCCTTCGATGCCAAGCACCCGGCCGCTTCGCACGGGAGCAGCCTGTCTGCTCGGCGGTCTGCTGCTCGCTTTTGCCGCCGGGACCTTCGGGCTGGGTGGCGGCAGGGCGGACAATCTCAACTACTTCGACCCGGGCTGGTTTCCTGAACATGGTGGAGTGATCGGCGAATCGATGTACTGGCTGCTCGCCACCCTTCTTCAGCCGTTCGGGGCCCATCTGGTGGCGACCTTCGCCCTGGTTGCCGGCGTCCTGCTGCTGACCGGAACTACTGTTGCGGCGTTCCTGACCCGCAGCGGCACCGCAATCAAGAAAGCCGGGGCAACTTCGGCCGAAGCAACCCGGGTTTTCTCGCGTGCCAACGTGATGTCGGATGAGGAGACGGTGGTCAGCCAGACCGCCGATGAGGATGAGACGCAGCACATCTTTGATCCGGCGACCGGTGAAATCGCCGGGGCCACACCGGTCAGCCCGCCATTTGAGGACGCGACTGCGGAGATCGAACTTCCGCAGCAGGAGCGCTCTCCGGTCGAGGTTGACATCTGGGCAGATGAAGGTGACGAGCCGACGATCTCCGGCAAGACGGAGAAACTCGAGCCGATTGAGATCTTCGCCGGAGCCAATTCAGCCAGCGCGCCAGCAGCTGAACCGGAAACCGCCGATGGCGGCTTCAGTGGGGACTGGGGCGGTGATTCCGGAGACGATTCCGGTGAGCCTGACGTCTTCACCGATGACTTTGATCAGGAACTGGCCGATCTCGAAGAAGAGTTTGATGTGCCGGAAGTTGAGCTTGAAGAGACCGAGGAGCGGGTGGTTGATCCCGCCGCGATCCGCGCGGCCGAGATCCAGGGCAAGAAAGTCGAGCAGCTCGAACTGACCCCGATGGGCGAGAAGCGTGGAGCCACCACCGCCAAACAGGTCAGGTACCGGCCTCCGACCATGAAGATCCTCGACCGTGGATCCAAGGACACCGGTCCGGACCCGGTAGAACAGAAAGAACTCGCACGGAAGCTGGTCGAGACGCTCGGTCATTTCGGCGTCGAAGCGAAAATCGTCGGCGTTGTTTCGGGCCCGCACGTGTCCCGTTTCGAACTCCAGCTCGCACCCGGAACCAAAGTGAAGAAGGTTTCGGAGCTTTCGAACGATCTGGCTTACGCGCTGGCATCGACCGATATCCGGATCCTGGCACCGATTCCCGGCAAGCAGGCGGTGGGTGTCGAAGTGCCAAATTCGAGCCGGAACATGGTCAAGCTGGGAGACATCTACTCGAAGCCTTCCGAGAAAGCTTCACCGCTGGTTGCCTGGCTGGGCAAAGGCATCGATGGCAAATCGGTCTGCACCGATCTCGCGACGATGCCGCACGTCCTAGTTGCCGGCACCACCGGTTCAGGCAAGTCGGGCTGCGTCAACGCGATTCTTTCTTCGATCCTGATGCACTCCTCACCGAATGACGTGCGCCTCGTGCTGGTCGATCCGAAGCAGGTTGAGCTCAACCATTACGAAGCGGTGCCGCACCTCCTGACACCGGTGGTGACCGCACCCAAGCTGGCGGCAAACGTACTGCAGAACCTGATTGCCGAAATGGAGACCCGTTACGGCCTGATGAAAAGCGTCAGGGCCCGCAACATCGCTGATTACAACAAGATCCAGAAAGCGGCCGGGGAAGCGACGCTGCCACACATTCTCTGTGTGATCGACGAGCTCGCCGACCTGATGATGGTCGCTCCGGCTGACGTTGAATCGTCGATCATCCGGCTCGCCCAGAAGTCAAGGGCTACGGGAATCCATCTGGTTCTGGCGACGCAGCGTCCTTCCACCGACATCATCACTGGCACGATCAAGGTGAACATCCCGTCCCGGATCGCTTTTGCCGTGTCCTCGCAAACGGACTCCCGCGTGATTCTCGATCAGGGCGGGGCGGAGGCTTTGCTCGGGCAGGGCGACATGCTTTTCCGTGGTCCCGGCACCTCGAAGCTTCAGCGCATCCAGGGGGCGTTCGTCTCGGAGGAAGAGATCGCGCGCATCACTGATTTCTGGTCGTCGCAGGGCGAGCCCGAGTTCGAACAGGAACTGCTCAGCGAACGCGAGCCGGCCAAGGAAGAGACATCCGACTCCGAGTTCGATCCGGATCAGGACGATCTTCTTGACGAAGCGATCCAGATGGTGGTTGATACGGAAACCGCTTCGGTATCGATGATCCAGCGGCGCCTCCGGGTTGGTTACACCCGGGCAGGCCGCCTGGTCGACATGCTCGAACGTCGTGGCGTGATTTCCGGGTATGAAGGATCAAAGCCCCGTCAGGTGCTGATTACAGCGGCTGACCTGCCACGTGTACTCGGCAAGGGGCAGGACTTCGGTGCCGATGATGATGCGGACGTGACGCCGGACGTCGACCTGCTGGACAAGAGCGCCCCGGCAGCTGACTGAACCTGCGGCTTTGTCGACCGGCTTCGCGCGGTAGGGTCGGATGATGCCTGACCAGCAACAGCCCGATTCCGTTCGCGCCGGCATCGTGGTGACTGGCACCGAGGTGCTGACCGCAACGATCAAGGATCGCAACGGCCCGTGGCTTTCGGAGCAGTTGACGGCGCTCGGAATCGACCTGGTGGAGATCATGGTTGTCGCCGATCACGCCGATGACCTGTTGAGCGGCCTGAACCACATGGCTGACCTCGGGCTTGACCTGGTGATCACCTCCGGCGGGCTCGGTCCGACCGCTGACGATCTGACTGCCGAAGTGGTTGCTGATTTTGCCGGTCGGGAGCTGCTGCTCGATGAAGAGATGGAAGCGAAGATCGCCGGCATCCTTGAGCGCTTCGCCAAAACAACTTCGGTCACGCTGGCCCGGGCCGGGCTCAACGCGGCCAATCGCAAACAGGCGATGGTGCCGGAGGGGGCGGTGACCCTTGATCCGGTTGGAACTGCGCCCGGACTGATCGTTCCCGGCCCGCAGGGCATGGTGGTCCTGGTGTTGCCTGGTCCACCTCGTGAGCTGCGTCCGATGTGGACCGCTGCGCTCGAGGAGCCGATGCTGAAAGCGGTGACCGGCCGGGCGACACAGCTGCTTTCTTACCGTTTACGCATGTTCGGCACACCGGAATCCGAGCTGGCGCTCAGTCTGCGCGAAATCGAGGCTGAAGGGCTGGGGATCGACCAGCTCGAAGTCACCACCTGCCTGCGTCGCGGTGAGGTCGAGATTGATGTCCGATACCGGGACGGTCAGGTCGAGACGGCCGAAGCGCTGCGTGAGCAGCTCCGGAAACGCCACGAGCGCACGCTGTTCAGCCTTGATGGCACAACCGTCGACGAGATGGTGGCCGGGTTGCTGGAGGGCCGCAAGCTCGCTTTGGCCGAATCCTGCAGTGCCGGTTTGCTGGCGGCCCGCATCACTGACCTGCCAGGGGCATCGAAGTATTTCGCTGGTGGGGTGGTTTCGTATTCGAATGAGTCGAAATCGGCGCAACTCGGGGTTGATCCGGATTTGATCGAGCGTTTCGGGGCGGTTTCACCCGAGGTGGCGGAAGCCATGGCTGCCGGGGCGCTGGAGCGTTTCGGTGCCGACGTTGCGGTTGCGATCACCGGGATCGCCGGGCCGGATGGCGGCACGGAAGAGAAACCGGTGGGTTTTGTCTGCTTCCATGTGCTGACCGCCGAGGGCGGGTCAAGGGCCCTGAGTCCGGTGATCCCTGGTGGTCGCAGTGACATCCGTGATCGTTCCGCCCTGGTTGCGATGCATCTGCTGCGGCTGACTCTGACCCAGGGCGTCGAGCGCCCCGAGGGCACCTGAGTCACGCACAGGTCACGAAATCGTTGCGCCTGTCGCGCAACGATTGTGCTGCACAGGCCTAATTTCACCCTCAGTCAGGGCGGCGGCGTCCGATCCAGGTTTTACCGTCCGACGGGAAGGACATACTGCTTCAACTACGAACAGGTGTTCGTACGTGTGATTCAACAGACTTTCTTTTGGAGACGACAATTCCACCTTCGGGTGGCGGTGAGGTGACTTTGATGAGTGAGAGACCAGATAACGACATGGGTGCCGGTACCGACAAGGAACTGAAGGCACGTAAGGCGGCCCTTGATGCGGCCAAGAGCCAGATCGAGAAGCAGTTCGGGGCCGGCTCACTGATGAAGCTTGGCGATCAGGACGCCCTGAACGTCGAGTCGATTTCGACCGGGGCGCTGCCGCTTGACATCGCGCTCGGTGTCGGTGGTATCCCTCGAGGCAGGATCGTCGAGATTTTCGGTCCTGAATCATCCGGTAAGACAACTCTGGTCTACCACATCATCGCCGAGGCCCAGAAGCGCGGTGGCGTATGCGCTTTCGTTGATGCTGAACACGCGATTGATCCCGTGTACGCGCGGCGGATCGGTGTCAACACCGATGAACTCCTGATCTCCCAGCCGGATTATGGCGAGCAGGCTCTCGAGATCGTTGACGTTCTGACCCGGTCCGGTGCCGTTGATGTGGTTGCAGTCGACTCGGTTGCCGCGCTCACTCCACGCGCTGAGCTGGAAGGACAGATGGGCGACGTGACCGTTGGCCTCCAGGCAAGGCTCATGTCGCAGGCGCTGCGCAAACTGGCCGGCAACCTCAACCGGGCAAACACGGTCTGCCTGTTCACCAACCAGATCCGCGAAAAGATTGGCGTATCTTTCGGTTCGCCGGAGACTCAGCCCGGCGGGCGTGCGCTGAAGTTCTATTCCTCGCAGCGACTGGATATCCGTCGGATCGAGACCCTCAAGGACGGCACTGAAGCGGTTGCCAACCGGGTCCGGGTCAAGGTTGTCAAGAACAAGGTTGCGGCTCCTTTCAAGCAGGCAGAATTTGACATTGAGTACGGGCAGGGAATCTCTCGTGAAGGCAGCCTCATCGACCTCGGCATCGAACATGAACTGGTGCAGAAGTCCGGTTCCTTCTTCTCCTATGGCGACACCCGCCTCGGACAGGGACGCAACAACTCGAAGAACTTCCTGAAGGAGAACCCGGATATCGCGATGGACATCGAAACCCGGATCCTCAGTTCTCTCGGAATCAACCGTGACGGTGCGCCGCTTGAGCCGGCGGTAGTCGAAACCGAACTGGCCGAAGTTGCTGATGGAAATGCAGGCAAAAGTGCCCCGCTGGCAGGCAAACAGGCAGCCTGACCCGGACTGCCTGAACGATGGCTGACGAAATCCTGGCGAAAGCGCTGGGTGCGATCGGACGCAAGGAGCGTTCGGTCGCCGAGATGCGTGAATGGCTTCAGGAACGGGAAGTTGAACCGGAAGAAATCGACCGGGTAGTCAACTTCCTGATCGAGAACGAAGCGCTGAACGACCGCAAATTCGCTTTCGCTTTCGTATCTGACAAACGCGAACTGGCGGGCTGGGGGCGAACCCGGATCAGGGAAACCCTGCGCAAACGCAAAATCCCGCGGTCCGACATCGAAGTGGCCCTGGACCGCGACGACGGTGAAAGCGAAGTCGACCGGGCGACCAGGGTGCTGGAACAGCGGGACGCGGACCTCAGCGATGATCGTGGCCGCAGCCGGGCGCTGGGGCTGCTTTCACGACGCGGATACTCCGCTGAGGATTCATACGCGGCAATACGAAGGAAAAGTTCCGACTTCTGATTGGTTTCGGGCAGACGAGGACGGTCAAGTACGCTTGATAGACCCTTATGGCACTACGCTCGATCATCCCTTCGTGGCTACGACCCGGACCCACAGGAAAGGAGACTGCGAGCCAGAATGGGGACGGCGGCGCGCGCTCCGCCAACGGCCGGTCCTCCATGCCGGAGGAAACGGCGAACGTCGCACCACCAGCCCCGGACCCTGGGCTCATGTCCGCTCAGGCCGAACTGCGGGCAAGGCGCGAAGAGATCATCCGGATGGAAGAACGTGCCCTCCGGGAAATGGAATCAGCCCAGACCCGCCTGCGGGAAGCAGATCGACGCACCGGCGCCCTTGAACTCCGTGAACGTGAAGTCGAAGCAGCCGAAGTTCAGCAGGAATCGGTCAAGCTGCGCCAACTGGACGAACTTGAACGGATCGCTGGACTGACCCAGGTGCAGGCCCGGAAGATCCTCCTGAAAGAAGTCGAAGACCAGGCCAGCCACCAGGCCGGCTTGACGATCAAGCGGATCGAGGACGAAGCCAAACTGGAAGCAGAAAGGCGGGCCAGGGGAATCCTTGCCGTCGCGATGCAGCGGCTGGCCTCAACCCAGTCGATCGAGGGCAACACCTACTCGATTCATCTGCCGTCGGAAGACATGAAGGGCCGGATCATCGGCAAGGACGGCCGCAACATCCGCACCCTGGAGAATCTCACCGGGGTCGACATCATCATCGATGAAACCCCCGAAACTGTAGTCCTGTCCAGCTTCGACGGGGTTCGCCGGGAAATCGCCCGGCTCACGCTCGAAAAGCTGATCGCTGACGGGCGAATCCATCCAGCTTCCTGTGAAGCGGCTTTCGCGGAAGCCGAAACGGAAATCGAAGACGTGATGGTCGAAGCTGCCGAAGCGGCTCTGCTTGACGCGAGGATCACCGGTCTTCACCCCGAACTGGTTCGTTTGCTGGGACGCCTCAGGTTCCGCACCAGTTACAGCCAGAACGTGCTCGCCCACCTGGTCGAAACTTCCCACCTCGCTGCCTTGATGGCGGCTGAGCTGGGAGCGTCGGTTGAAGTCGCGCGTCGCGCCGCTCTGCTCCATGACATCGGCAAAGCGGTCAGCCATGAAGTTGAAGGAACCCACGCTTCAGTCTGGGCACGGCTCGCGCGACGATACGACGAGATCGACGCGATAACGCACGCGATCGAGGCCCATCACAACGAAATCGAACCGGTGACAGTCGAAGCCGTGATCGTTCAGGCCGCCGACGCGCTGTCCGGGGC